>CAZQSM010000034.1:0-20521 GCA_964596065.1 uncultured Chlorobiaceae bacterium
CGGCCCTCGCCGGCTGCACCGTCGTCGGCGGTTCGCACCACCGGAAACTGAACGGAAAAAGCGTCAACTACGGTTCGGTGGTCGCCCCCGACGGGACCCGGATCGCGGAATACACCAAACTCCGTCCTTATTTCAACGAGCAGCGCCACGTGGTCCCGGGCGACGCGTTCGGGGAGTTCACGATCGGCGGGAGGACCGTACTCGTCCTGATCTGCGCCGACTTCTGGTATTCGGACCTGGTCCTGAAAGCGTCCGCGGCGCCCGACATCATCCTCGTACCGTCGCTCTCCGTCAGCCGCAAGCCGGACCCCTATTATTCCAGGGCGCTCTGGCGGCACCTCGCGGTGGCGCGGGCGTACGAGTTCGGCGCCTACGTCGGGATCAGCGACTGGGACGACGCGTCGACGCTGCCGGAGCACCGCACAGCCGGCGTGGCCGGACTCGCCGACCCGGTCACGACCGTGCCGGGGAAGTTCTTCTCCGCAGTCGACGCCGGCGGGGCGTCGATGTTCGACCTCGATTTCTCCGCCGTGGAGGCGTTCCGGGAGGACAGGAGGATGAGGGGATTTTTCTGGAAGTAGGGCGGGGAGGACCCCCCGCCGTCACGCACAACACTCACCATGGAAAATGATGACACGCGTAGCGATCGTACAGACCAACCCTGAATTCGGCGACATCCGGAAGAACGTCGCCGAAGCGGTGGAGCTCGCCGGATCAGTGCGCGCGGACCTCTACGTGCTTCCGGAACTCTTCAGCACCGGCTACAATTTCACCAGCCGGAAGGAGGTCGAGAGGCTCTCGGAACCCGCCGACGGCTCCGCGTTCGCCGCGATGGCGGGACTCGCGAAGAAGCTCAAGGCGTACATCGCGTACGGGTTCGCCGAACGGCCGGCCACCGGTACGACGGCGGGGAGCGGCGCCGCGGGCGCGGCGCGCAGCTACAACTCCGCGGCCCTCGTCGGGCCGAGGGGGATGGTTGGCCTGTACCGTAAGGTGCATCTGTTCGCGAAGGAGACGCTCTACTTCGCCCCGGGCGACCTCGGATTCCGGGTATTCGAGCTTCCGTTCGGGAAGGTCGGGATCATGGTCTGTTTCGACTGGTACTACCCGGAGGCGGCCCGCACGCTCGCCCTGCGGGGCGCGCAGATCATCGCCCACCCCTCGAACCTCGTCCTGCCCTACTGCCCCGACGCGATGATCACCCGCTGTCTCGAAAACAGGGTCTTCGCCGCGACGGCGAACCGGATCGGCACCGAACGCCGGGGCGGAAGCGAACTCCGGTACATCGGCACGAGCGAGATCGTCTCCCCCTCCGGCGAGGTCCTGATCCGGATGCCCCACGACGAGGCGGGAATCCGCGTCGTGGAGGTGGACCTGAAGGAGGCGCTCGGCAAGAAGATCAACCGCTACAACGACCTGATGGGCGGGAGGAGGCCGTCGGAGTACCAGCCCTGACGCCCCGTCCGCCGGGGTCGGCGCCCCCGCTTGACAATTGTCGGGTCATTTTGTAGAATCCCCCCATCAGGTCCGTCCCGGCAACCTCCCGCCGGGGCGATGAGATGGTCTCCACTCTCATCGCAGCCGTTCCCCGCGAACATCGAATCCCAGAACGAAAGACCGAAGCCGCGGCGTCCCGAGCGCGGGCCGCGGTTCGGGCATTGCGTGCGATCGAAGCCATTGCAGGGAGACCAGCGCCACATGAAACAATCTGACCAGGATCTTGCGAGGTGGACCGGCGGCCGGCCGGATCAACCTTCATCCGGGATGGCCCTGGGTCCGGGTTCCCGGGTGGGCGTCCTCGGGGGCGGACCGGCAGGATCGTTTTTCAGCTTTTTCTTCCTCGGGATGGCCCGGCAGACCGGCCTGGAGGTCGGCGTGGACATCCTGGAGCGGCGGGATTTTACCGTCCCGGGTCCCGGGGGATGCAACATGTGCGGTGGCATCATCTCCGAATCACTCGTGCAGGCGCTCGCGATCGAAGGGATCATCCTCCCGCCGACGGTGGTGGAGCGGGGGATCGATTCATACGTGATGCACATGGACGAGGGGAGGGTACGCATCAATCCTCCCGGCCACGAGAAGCGGATCGCGGCCGTTCACCGGGGCGCCGGTCCGAAGGGCCTCAGGGAGACAAAATGGAAGAGCTTCGACGACTCCCTGCTCACGCTCGCCCGGGAGCGGGGGGCCAACGTGCTGAAGTGCACCGTCGACTCCATCGCCCAGGTCGACGGCCGTCCCGAAGTAACGACGAAGGATGGCGCGAAACACGCCTATGACCTCCTGGTCGTGGCCACCGGGGTGAACACTCCCACGCTGAAACTCTTCGAAGAACTCCCCATCCGGTACACGCCGCCGCGGACGACGAAAACCTACATCAGCGAATTTTACCTGGGCGAGGAAACGGTGGGGAAATACCTCGGCAGTTCAATGCACGTTTTCCTCCTGCACATTCCCCGGATCGAATTCGCGGCGCTCGTCCCCAAGGGCGATTACATCACCCTCTGCCTCCTCGGAAGGGACATCGACGACACGCTGGTGCGCACGTTCCTCGCCGCGCCCGAGGTCCGGTCGTGCCTCCCGCCCGGATGGGACCTTCCGGCGACCTTCTGCCACTGCGGCCCGAAGATCAACGTCGGCACCGCGGCGCGGCCGTTCGCCGACAGGATGGTGTTCATCGGGGACTCGGGTACGAGCCGCCTGTTCAAGGACGGCATCGGCGCCGCGTACCGCACCGCCAAGGCGGCGGCGACGACCGCGGTCTTCGAGGGTGTCTCCTCGGAAGACTTCAAGCGGCATTACTGGCCGGTCTGCAGGAAGCTCGAGTGGGACAACAGGATCGGGAAACTCATCTTTACGATCACCAGGCAGGTGCAGAGAAACGCGCATGACCGGCGGGGCATCCTCCGGATGGTATCGAAGGAACAGGAGAACGGGCGGTTCCCCCACATGAGCGCCGTCCTCTGGGACACGTTCACCGGGAGCGCGTCGTACAACGACATCTTCCTCCGGTCACTGCATCCGCGCTTCCTCGGCAATCTTGCCTGGGAGGTCATCGCCGGGTATTTTTCGTTCGACAAATCCAGGTATCGGTAAGGAGGTCCCATGGACAGCGGAGCACTGGGAAGGGAATATCACGATGGTGAGATCATCGTCCGGGAGGGCGAGGCCGGCGACTGCATGTACGTGATCCAGTCCGGGGAGGTCGAGGTCTTCAAGGAAAGCAACGGGGCGGAAGTATCCCTGGCGGTCAGGAGGGAAGGCGATTTTTTCGGCGAGATGGCCCTCTTCGACCGTGAGGTGCGGAGGGCCTCGGTCCGTTCCCGGGGCGCCTCGCGGGTGCTGACCGTCGACAAGAAGAGCCTGCTCCGGAGAATCCAGGCGGATCCGTCGCTCGCGTTCCGCATCATCGAGACCCTCTCACAGCGGATCATGGAACTCTCCGACGGCGTGGCGTTTCTTTCGGAGGCGGCGTCCCGGCGGGTCCCGAAACCGTAGCCGCCATGCGTTGCCCCGTATGTGACGCGAAATGCGTCGTGAAGGCGAGGTACTGTCATTTGTGCGGGGTACCGCTTCCCGGGACCGGCCCGCGGGAAACCGGCGCGGGCCCGCAGGGGCCGGAGGCGAACATCCTCAGCCCCGACGTACGGCGGCTCCTCCCCGATTCGTACACGGAGCGGCTGCTCGCGGGCAAGGGCCGGGCCGAGGGCGAGCGCCGCATCGTCACCATCCTCTTCTCCGACGTCAAGGGCTCCACCGCGCTGTGTGAGGACCTGGACCCGGAGGACGTCCTCGACATCATGAACGGGGCCTTCGCCGAACTGATCGCGCCCATTACCCGGTACGGGGGCACGCTCGCCAGGCTGATGGGGGACGCGATCCTGGCGTTTTTCGGCGCGCCGGTGTCCCACGAGGACGATCCGGGCCGGGCCTGCCGCGCGGCGCTGGAGATCGTGGAGGGGATCGGGCGCTACGCGTCGAGGCTGGAACGCGGCCGCGGGATCCGGGGATTCAACGTGCGGGTGGGGATCAATACCGGCCTGGTCGTCGTTGCCGAGGTCGGTACCGAACTGCGCGTCGAATACACGGCGATGGGCGACGCCGTCAACGTCGCCGCGCGGATGGAGGCCGCCGCCGAACCGGGCACCATCCTGATCACCGAGGCCACCCGCAAACTGGTCGACCGGGAGTTCGAGACGCGGGCCCTCGGGCCGATCCAGGTCAAAGGAAAATCCCATCCGGTAAAGGCCTACCGCCTGGTTCGTCCGATCCCGACGCCGGCCGGGGGCGTTCCGGGGTCCTCCGGCGGGGCGCGCCTGCCGATCGTCGGCCGGGAAACTGAACTCGCACTCATCGCGGAGGCCGTCCGGGCCCTCGAGGACGGAAAAAGGGGAGGCAGGATTGCGCTCACCGGGGAAGCGGGTACCGGGAAGAGCCGCCTGGCGGCGGAGGCCCGCCCGGCGAACGCCGGGGGCGTGCGCCGGATCGAATGCCGCGGAGTGGAGTATGCCCGCGGGATGAGCTACTGGATCGCACGCAACCTCCTCTGCAGCCTCGTCGGCGTGAACGTCGACTCGTCTCCCGCGGACCTCGGCGGTGCGGTCCGGGCGAAGCTCGACCACCTGTGCCCTTCCCGGGCCGACGATATCCACCCGTACCTCTGCCTGCTCTTCAACCTGCCGCTGGACGCGCAGCCCCGGTCCCGCACCGGCGGAATGAGGGCCGACCTGGTACGCCGGAAAGGTTTCCTGGCGTTCCGTGACCTCCTGCGCGCGTGCTCCCTGGAACGGCCGCACATCGTCGTCTGGGACGACCTGCACTGCGTGGACGGGCCCTCCCTCGAACTGCTGGAATTCGTCCTGCCCCTCCCGGATGAATGCCCGCTCCTCCTGGTCATGGTCTATCGGAGGGAGACGGACCAGGTCGAGGGGTTTCACCGGCGGATGCTTGACACCTGCCGGAACGCGGTCCAGGAGATCGACCTGAAGCAACTCACCAGGCCGGCGAGCGCCTCCCTCCTCAACAACTTCCTGGGGGGGAGGACCCTCCCCGAGCCGACCCTGAACCGGATCCTCGACAGGACGGAGGGGAATGCACTTTTCCTGGAGGAGGTGGTCTGCTCGCTGATGGAATCCGGCACGGCGCCGCCGGCGGGAGGCGAATTCAGGGTGCCCGATACGCTGCAGGGGATCATCATGTCCCGCATCGACCGGCTCGGCGCCGAGGAGCGGAGGGTGCTGGAGACCGCCTCGGTGCTCGGCAGGACATTCCGGAAGAACGCGGTCGCCCGGATGATGGACGCGCCCGGCGTGGACCGCCCGCTCGAAGAACTGCAGCACCGTAATTTCATACGCCCGTCGGGCGCCGGCAGCGCCGGCGGGCCGGAGCGCGCCGACGAGTACATGTTCAAACAAAGCCTGGCGCAGGATGTCGCGTACAATACGCTCCTCGTCTCCCGGCGGAAATCGCTGCACGCGCGCGCCGGGGAGGCGCTCGAGCAACTCTTCCCGACCCTCCTCGAGGACCAGTCCGCCGCGCTGGCGGCGCACTTCGAGATGGCGGGCCTGAACGACAAGGCGCTGACCTACCTGGTCAGGGCCGGACGCCGGGCGATGCGGGGTTTCGCGAACGCCGAGGCGATCGATTGTTACACGCGGGCGTTGAAACTCGCGGCCGGGACCGGCTCCGATCCCTCCCTCCTCGCGGAGATCCACGAGGCGCTGGGCGATGTCCACGCGCTGCGGGCGAAGTACGCGGCGGCTTCGGAGCAGTACGACGAGGCGCTGCGCGCACGTCCGGGCGCCCGCGCCCGCGTGGTGCTCCATCGAAAGATGGGGCAGGTCAACGGGCAGCGCGGCCTCTACAGCCGCGCCCTCGGATGTTACCGGGCGGCGCTCACCGGGTTGCAGGAGGATTTCGACCCGGTCGAGGCGGGTCATGTCAGGATGGGGCTCGGGCTGGTGTATTTCCGGCTCGGGCGGTTATCCGAGGCCGTGGAGATGAGCGAACGCGCGCTCGAGGGCATGGAGAGGGAGAACAACGCCTGGGGGATCGCCGAAGCGTGCAACAGCCTCGGTATCCTCCACTGCCGCGGCGGCGACCTGGAGAAGGCCCTCGCGTACCACCACCGATGCCTGTCGCTCTGGAGCGAACTCGGGAACACCTGCGGCCTCGCCGCGTCGCACAACAACCTGGGCCAGGTCTATCATCAGCGGGAGGAGTGGAGGAGGGCGGCCGACCATTACCGGCAAAGCCTCGAACTCTGCGAGAAGACGGGCGACCGCCACGGACTGGCGAGGACCTGCGACAACCTGGGGCAGGTCCTCGCCAGCCAGGGAGAGCTGGAGCAGGCGTCGACGTTCACGGGAAAGGCGGTCCGGATCCTGGCGGAGATCGACGCGGAAGGTTCCGACATCGTGCCCGAAATGTGGCAGCAGTCGGGCGTGTGGTAGGGCGCCACGCCGCGCTCCCGAACCGCCCCGCATCGTCGAAAATCCCCGGGTCACCCCCCTTCGTTGACATTCACCCTATTTTTTGGTAGGATAGGCCGACCCTGATCGGGGGTCACGGCGCATCCATCACCATAACGGAGGGAGTATGCATAAAAAGGTCATCCCGGGGTTCATCGTCGTCTACATCGTGCTGAGCCTGACGAATTTCGTCATCCACAACGTCCTCCTGAAGGAGACGTACCTGCAGCTGGTGCAGACGGGCCTGATGAGGGGCGAGGACGCCGGGACGATGTGGATCTATTTCGTCACCGCCCTCGTCGTGTCGTTCTTCTTCACGCTCATCTTTTCGAAAGGCTACAACGGCACAGGCGTCGGTGAAGGGGTCCGGTTCGGGCTCTACGCCGGCCTCCTGGTGGCGACGCAGTTTGCCTACGACTCGTACGCCTCGTACCCGCTCCCGTACCACCTGGCGCTCCAGTGGTTCCTCTACGTGACGGTGCAGTACGTCATCCTGGGCGTCATCGTGGCGGCGGTCTTCGGGAAATCGAAGGGCGCGGCCGCGGCGTAACGCGGCCGGCCGGACCGGAACGATGGGCGTTCTCGCCGCACCAGGGCCTGGACGCCCATCCCATTTTCCCCCGATCCCCCCACCGAGATGAAACAGGCCATACTGCTGACGAACGCGAGCCGGGTCTACGCCGGCGGGGAGTTCTACGTCCTCCTCCTCGCGGCGGAACTGCACTCGAGGGGGCGCGACGTCGCCGTCTCGTGCCGGTCCGACAACCTGCTCCTCGCGAAATGCCGGGAGCGGGGTATCCCGACCGAACCGGTGGAGTTCCCCGGGCGCGGAGGGCTCCGGAAGTGCGTCGGCACGCTCCGGGAGATCATCAGGCGGCGCGGCGTCGGGATCGTCCACACCAACACGAACTACGACCGGACGGCAGGCGCGATCGCGGCCCGGCTCTCCGGTGCGCGGCACATCGCCAACATCCACAGCTTCCATTCCATCTCCCACAACCTCACCCACTGGGTCAGGAACCGCTACTGGACCGAGCGCTTCATCACGCTCGGCCCCGGCGCGACGCGGATGTTACTCAACGACGGCATCCCCGCCGCCCGGATCGCGACGGTCCCGCTGGGGCTCGATCCGGTCGGGATGCGCAGGTCGGACGAACTGCGGGGGAGGGTCCGCGCCGAATTCGGCCTCCCCGACGGCCAGGTCCTGGTCGGGAACGTCGGTCGCCTCGTCCCGTTCAAAGGGCAGGAATACCTCCTCCGGTCGTTCGCCGCGGTCGCGCGCACCCGCCCGGGAGTGACGCTCGCCGTCATCGGCGACGGGGAGCTCGAACGGCCGCTCAGGGAGCAGGCCGCGGAGCTCGGCGTCGCGGGCCGGACGATCTTCACCGGGTTCCGGGACGACATCCCGTCATTGTACTCCGCGATGGACGTCTACGTCCACACGTCGCTCGAAGGGGGAGGCGAGACCTTCCCGTTCGCGGTGCTGCAGGCGCTCGCGTTCGGCCTCCCCGTGGTGGCGACCGACGTCGGCGAGGTCGGCGCGATGGTGACGCACGGCGTCACGGGGTTCGCCGCGCGCGAAAAGGACGTGGAGGGAATTTCGGCCGCCCTCGCGAACCTGGCCGACGACCCCGGCCTCCGTGCCGCGATGGGACGAAAAGGCCGGGAGCTGCTGATGAAAAAATTCACGGTCGGGACGATGGCGGACGGGGTGGAGGAAATCTACCGCGGTCACGGGAGGGGTGCGTGAGGGGAGGCCCCGGCGGTTTCCGGCCGCCCGCCCCGGCGCCGGCGGACCCGGGGCGAAGATGCACATCCCCGATATGGCCGAAAACGGTTGTATTTTCCCCCCGGTTTCTCTACATTATTGGACTGAAAACGACGCCCACCTGAACAGACGGTACCATGGACCAGACAGTTCTCCTCAGCGAAGAAAACCAGCGGCTCCGGAAGGCGGTCGAAGAGTTGTCGATCCTGAACGACCTCGCGAGGGTGATCAGCTCCACGATGACGCAGGACGCGGTCATCGAAGCCGTGGTGAAGCGCGCCGTCCGCGCGACCGGCGGGCAGCAGGGGATGATCACGATGGTGGACGAAGGGTCCCCGACCGAGATGAAGACGCTCATCCGGGCGCAGAACTCCGCCTCGAACATGCAGACCTTCCACCTGAACCAGAACATCCTCGGGTGGATGATGATCAACAAGAAACCGCTCCTGGCGAACGACCTCCACAACGACCCGCGCTTCAGCGGCGTCCACGTCGAGGGGAGCTTCCACTCGCTGCTGTGCGTCCCTCTCCTGGTCAAGAACCGGATGATCGCGATCCTGGCCGTCTTCAACAAGAAGGACGTCGCGGCGTTCAGCGAGGACGACAAGCGGCTGCTGTCGATCATCGCGGCCCAGTCGGCGCAGATCCTCGAGAACGCCCGGCTCTACGAACAGGAGAAATCGCTCCAGCACATGCAGGAGGAGGTGAGGTTCGCGGCCAAGATCCAGAGCGAGCTCCTCCCCAAGGAATTTCCGAAGATCCCCGGCTACGACATCGCCGGCAAGAGCATCCCGGCGCAGGAAATCGGCGGCGATTATTTCGATTTCATCCCGGTGGACAACGAGCACATCGCCATCACGCTCGGCGACGTCACGGGCAAGGGGCTCCCGGCCGCGATGCTGATGTCGAACGTCCAGGCGACGCTCCGCGGGCAGACGCTCGTGAGCAATTCCCCGAAGGAGTGCATCATCCGCTCCAACCGGCTGCTCTTCATGAGCACCAGCGCGGAGAAGTTCGTGACGCTCTTCTACGGCATCCTCGACACCGTCAACCACACCTTCTGGTTCTCGAACGCGGGCCACGACAACCCGTACGTCATCTCCGCCGGCGGGGAGATCCGCCGCCTCAAGACGGGCGGCACGGTCCTGAGCGTGATGGAGTCGTTCCCGTACGAGGAGGAAAAGGTGGAGATCCCGAAGGACGACGTCATCATCATCTACTCCGACGGGATCACCGAGGCGATGAACGCCGCGGACGAACTCTACGGCGAGGAGCGGCTGGTCGAGGTGCTCCAGAAGGTGAAGGGGCAGTCGGCGATCGAGATCATCAACGCCGTCATCGCCGCAGCGCGGGCGCACGCCGGGAAGCACCCGCAGTCCGACGACATGACCATCGTCGTGGTGAAGCGTACGGGGCCCTGAAGGGGCGGTCCGCCCCGCTGAAGCGGCCGGATCACCCGGCCGCCCGAGGAATATTCGACCCGATCGGGTACAATGTCCAACAGTTCTTCCGGACAGCGGCGGCTCGCCGCGATCATGTTCACCGACATCGTCGGCTACAGCGCCGTCACGCAGCGTGACGAGGCGCTCGCGCTCCGCCTCCTGGACGAACAGAAAAACATCCTCCGCCCCATCTTCCCCCACTTCGACGGCCGCGAGATCGAGACGATCGGCGACGCCTTTTTCGTCGAGTTCGACAGCGCGCTGCAGGCCACCCTCTGCGCCGTGGAGATCCAGAAAACGCTGAACGACTGGAACATCGCGGCCGCGCCCGGGGAGGAGATCCGGCTGCGGATCGGCCTCCACGTCGGCGACGTCGTCCACACCGGCGCGAACGTCCACGGCGACGGGGTCAACATCGCCGCCCGGATCCAGCAGGCGGCCCTCCCGGGCGGGATCTGCCTCTCGGAGGACGTGGCCAGGCAGGTCCAGAACAAGATCCCGTTCCGGCTGCTCAGGCTCGGCCGCGGCGAGCTCAAGAACATCAGGCTCCCGGTGGACATCTACTGCGTCGTCCTCCCGTGGGAGAAACGCGCGTCGGCCATCTCCGAACGCGCGGGCTTCCTCCTGGCCCGGCCGAAGACGCGGCGCGCGCTGCTCCTCGCGGTCTCCGGCCTCCTCCTCGCCGCCGCCGCGGCGTGGGTGTTCCTGACCGGGCCGTCGGCCCCGGCGCCGTCGGACCGGATCGCCGTGCTCCCGTTCCTGAACATCAGCAGGGACCAGGACGACGAATACTTCGCCGACGGGCTCACCGAGGAGCTGATCTCCAACCTCTCCAAGATCCGGGACCTGGACGTGATCGCCAGGACGTCGGTCTTCAAGTACAAGAACTCGGGCGTGGACATCGCCGAGATCGGCCGGCAGCTCAACGTCGGCTCGATCCTCGAGGGGAGCGTCCGGAAGCAGGACGACACGGCGCTGATCACCGTGAGCCTCACCGACGTGACCTCGCAGAAGACCGTCTGGAGCGAGGATTACCGGCGGCAGATCAGCGACGTCTTCGCCGTACAGGCGGACATCTCGATGCGGGTGGCGGAGAAGCTGAAGATCTCGATGCTCTCGGGGGAAGAGCAGAAGCTGATGCAGCGCGGGACCGCGGACCCGGACGCGTTCCGCTACTACCTCCGGGGACGCGAGGCCTACAACAGCCGGACCGAGGCGTCGATCCTCTCCGGGATCGGGTATTTCGAGAGGGCGATCAGGCTCGACTCCTCGTTCGCGCTCGCGTACGCGGGGCTGGCCAACTGCTACACGCTGATCGGCGGCGCGGGGTACACCTCGATGTCGCGGGACACGGCGGTGGAACGGGCGAAGGCGGCCGCGCGGCGGGCGCTCGCCCTCGACGAATCCCTCGCCGAGGCGCACGCGTCGCTGGCGTACGTGCAGTTCAGGCTGGAATGGAATTTCCGCGACGCCGAGGCGGGTTTCCGCCGGGCGATCGACCTCAAGCCGGGGTACGCCAAGGCCCGCGAATGGTACGGGCTCTACCTCGCGATCCGCGGGAGGTTCGGCGAGGCGCTCGCGACGATGCGCAAAGCCGAGGAGCTCGACCCGCTCTCGCTCAGCGTGGCGACCGGCGTCGGACGGATACTCTACTTCCAGGGGAAGCACGACGAGGCGCTCGCGCAGTACCGCCGGGCGCTGACGCTCGACCCGCTCTACGCGGAGGCGCACTTCGCGATCGGCCTCACGTACGTCCAGCTGGGACAATACCGGGAGGCGGGTGCGGCGCTGGGCGAAGCCCTCCACCTGTCGGGAGGGCGGAGGGTCATCTCCGCCTCGATCGGGCATGTCTACGCGCTCCAGGGGAACAGGGCGGGCGCCGAAGCGATCCTCGAATCGCTGTCGCACCCTTCCGACGGCTCGAAACCGCAGCCCTACCTTCTCGCGGTGGTGGTCCGGGGCCTGGGGAGGCAGGAGGAGGCGCTCGATTACCTCGAACAGGCGTACGCGGAGCGGGACGGGCTCCTGCTCTACCTCGTCGCCGACCCGATGACCGGGATCGACCCGAATCATCCGCGCCTCGCCGCGCTGGTGAAAAAAATAGGCCTGAAGGACTGATTTCGCCCGACCGCGGGGGCCCTGCCGCAGGCCGGCCTGCAGGCCCCGGCGCCGGGCCCACCCCGGCCGGCCTCCGCGTCGGCTGACCTTGCTTCTCTGCCCGAATCGCCGTACTTTTATTCCTCGCCGTCGACTCTCTCACACCAACCCGATACCTTGAAATGAAGACCATCGCACGTCTCGCGCTCGGCGCGCTCCTGCTCGTCCCCGCTTCCCGCGACCGGACGTCCGGGCAGGCGCACTCGGCGGGCCAGGCCCCGACCGCCGGGCTTGAGGCCGCCTTCGACTCCTCGCTCTCGGCCGATTCGCTCCGGGCCTGGATGAAGATCCTCACTGCCCGGCCCCACCACGCCGGATCGCCCTACGGCAGGGCGAACGCGGAGTTCATCGCGGCCCGGATGAGGGCGTGGGGCCTCGAGACGTCGATCGAATCGTTCGACGTCCTCTTCCCGACGCCGAAGTCGCGATCGCTCGAACTCCTCGGTCCGAAGCCGTACACGGCCGGGCTCACGGAACCGCCGGTCGAAGGGGACGCCACCTCCGCGCAGTCTTCGGAACAGCTCCCGATCTACAACGCCTACTCGGCCGACGGCGACGTGACGGGCGAGCTCGTCTACGTGAACTACGGCGTGCCGGCGGACTACGAGGAACTCGAGCGCCGCGGAATCGACGTGGCGGGCAGGATCGTCATCTCCCGCTACGGCGGGTCGTGGAGGGGGATCAAGCCGAAGGTGGCCGCGGAACACGGCGCGATCGGCTGCATCATCTACTCCGACCCGTCGGACGACGGCTACCGGGCGGGCGACGTCTACCCGGTCGGCGGCTACCGGAACGAATTTTCCGCGCAGCGCGGATCGGTCGCGGACATGCCGGTCCACCCCGGCGACCCGCTCACGCCGTTCGAGGGCGCCAGGCCGGGCGTGAAACGGCTCGCGCTCAAGGACGCCCGCACGCTCACGAAGATCCCCACGCTCCCGATCTCCTACAGCGACGCGCTCCCGCTGCTCGAGGCGATCGGCGGGCAGGTCGTCCCCGACGGCTGGAAGGGGGGGCTCCCGATCACCTACCACACCGGGCCGGGGCCGGCGAAGGTCCGCCTCGCGGTGGCGTTCAACTGGGACATCGTCCCGATCCACAACGTGGTGGCGCGCCTCCGGGGATCGGAGCGGCCCGACGAGTGGATCATCCGCGGCAACCACCACGACGGCTGGGTCAACGGCGCGTTCGACCCGGTGAGCGGGCTCGTGGCGATGATGGCCGAGGCGCGGGCGCTCGGCGGCCTGGCGAAGGGGGGCTGGAAGCCGAAGCGGACGATCGTGTACTGCGCGTGGGACGCGGAGGAACCGGGCCTCCTCGGATCGACGGAGTGGGCGGAGCAGAACGCGGCCGAGCTGAGGAAAAAGGCGGCGCTCTACATCAACACCGACGCGACCGGGAGGGGGTTCCTCTACGCCGGCGGATCGCACACGCTCGAAAAATTCTTCAACGGGGTGGTGGCCGACGTCCCCGACCCGCAGTACGGCATCAGCGTGAAGGAGCGGTCCCGCGCGGCCGGGATCATCTATTCGTCGGGGGACGACCGTGCCCGCTATCGTTCGGGCGGCGACCTCCCGCTCTCACCGCTCGGGTCGGGGTCGGATTACACCCCCTTCCTCCAGCACCTCGGCGTCGCCAGCCTCAACGTCGGGTTCGGCGGCGAGGACCAGTACGGGCAGTACCATTCGGCGTACGATTCGTACGACCATTACACCCGCTTCGCCGACACCGATTTCAGCTACGGCGTCGCGCTGGCGAAGACGTGCGGCCGGAGCGTGATCCGGATGGCGCAGGCCGACGTCCTCCCGTTCGAGTTCGAAAGCTTCGCGTCGACGGTCGCGACCTACCTGCAGGAGGTCGAGGGACTCGCCGGCCGGCTCCGGAGCGAGGCGATCGAGCGGAACACACAGATCGCCGAAAAGAGCGCGCTCTACGCGAGCGACCCGAGGGAGAAGGCCGCGCCGCCGGCACCGCTCGACGAGGTCCCCTATTTCAACTTCGCCCCGCTGCAGAACGCCGTCGCGTCGCTGAAGCAAAAAGCGGCGCAGTACACGAAGAAGGCGGGCGGGTTCGCCGGCGGCGGCATCGGCGCCGCGGCGCGGCTCCCCGAAGAGAAGCGAAAAGCGCTTGACGCCGTCCTGATGGGGATGGAGCAGCGCCTCACGCTGAAACAGGGGCTGGCCGGGCGGCCCTGGTACGTCCACCAGGTCTACGCCCCCGGGGCGTACACCGGATACGGCGTCAAAACCCTCCCCGCGGTCCGCGAGGCGCTCGAATCGAGGAAGTGGGCCGACGTGGAACGCGAAATCGTCAACGTCGCCGGCGTGCTGATGCAGTATGCGGCCGGCATCGACGAGGCGATCAGGATCGTGTCTGAATGATTCCGGCGATCGGCCACAGGGAACGGGTCAGGCTGAACATTCTCTTCGAGAACGTCAGCGACGAACTCTTCGAGTCGGTCTTCCCGAAACTCCGGGAGCGGCATTACAAGTCGGGCGGCGTCATCCTCGAGGACAACACCGACGGAGACGAGCTCTTCCTGCTGGCGGAGGGGCGGGTCCGGATCATCAAGCGCACCAGGACGGGGGAGGAAAACCTCCTCGCGCTCCTCCACGCCGGCGATTTCTTCGGGGAGTTGGAACTCGTCGACGCCCGTCCCCGGTCGGCCCGCGTGATCGCGGTGGAGGACTGCGTCGTCTACGCGCTGAAGAAGGCCGACTTCGACCGGCTGCTGGAGGAGAGCCACCCCTTCGCGATCCGGCTGATGCAGGTGATGAGCATCCGGCTGCGCGCGCTCAACAACCATTTCGTCAGGGAACTGGAGAGCTTCATCCGGCGCTCCGGCGCGGAGATGGAGAAGCTCCGGCAGCTGATGGACGCCTCGACGGCGCTCAACTCGACGCTCGACCTGGGCCGCCTCCTCGACATCATCCTCGACACCGCGCTGAAGACGGTGGACGGCGACCGCGGCACCGTCTACCTGGTGGACCGGAAGAAGGAGGAACTCTGGTCGATCATCCTGAAGGGGAACCAGCAGGTCACGATCCGGCTCCCGCTCGGGAGGGGGATCGCGGGGTACGTCGCCGCGTCGGGCGACACGCTCAACATCCCCGACGCGTACCTCGACCCGCGGTTCAACCCCGACGTCGACCGGCAGACCGGGTACCGGACGAAGACCATCCTCTGCATGCCGATGCGGAACAAGGACGGTGAGATCATCGGGGTGTTCCAGCTCCTGAACAAGCGCGCCGGGGCGTTCACCGACGAGGACGAGGATTTCATCAGCGCGCTCTCGACGCACGCGTCGCTCGCGATCGAAAACGCGAGGCTCTACGAGGAGGAGAAGACCCTCGCGGGCATCCGCGAGGAGGTCCGGCTCGCGGCGAAGATCCAGATGGAGCTCCTCCCGGCGAACGTCCCCGAGGTGGCCGGCTACGAGCTGGCCGGGACGTCGATCCCCGCGCAGATGGTGGGGGGCGACTATTACGATTTCATCCGGCTCGGGGGCGGGGCGATGGGGATATGCCTCGGCGACGTGTCGGGGAAGGGGATGCCCGCGTCGCTCCTGATGGCGAACCTCCAGGCGACCCTCCGCGGCCAGGCGCTCCACGACGGCGACGCGGCCGCGACGGTGCGGCGCTCGAACCGGCTCCTCTACGAGACGACCGCGCCCGAGAAATTCGTGACGCTGGTCTACGGCGCGCTCGACCCGAGGGCGCACACGTTCCGCTTCGCGAACGCGGGGCACGATTACCCGCACCTCTTCCGCAGCGGCGGCGAAACCGTACGGCTCGAGTCGGGCGGTATCGTCCTCGGGATCCTCCCCGACTACGAGTACACGACCGAAACGGTCGAATTCCGACCCGGCGACGTGCTGGTGATCTACTCCGACGGCATCATCGAGTCGATGAACTCGGCGCACGAGCAGTACGGCGTCGAGCGGATGGCCCGGGAGGTGCGCGGCCGGCTCGGCGAAAGCGCGGGGGAAATCCTCTCGGGCGTCGTCAGGGCGGCCCAGCGGCACGCGGGACCGGCCCCGCAGTATGACGACATGACGGTCGTCGTGGTAAAACGCGTTCACTGATCATCACATCATGGTCCTCCTCATCTCAATGCTCATGGCGACGTCACTCCAGGCGGGCCCGGATCGCGTCGACTACACGCTCGGCATGCCCGACCCGGCAAACCACACCTTCATCGTCACCGCATCGTTCGACGGCCTCGCCGCCGCCGACACGGCGCTCGACCTCGCGATGCCCGCCTGGCGACCGGGCCGCTACGCGATCCTCGACCTCGCGGGAGGCGTGCTGGAATTCGGCGCCGCCGACGGGTCGGGGAAACCGCTCTCCTGGGCCAAGAGCGACAAATCGACCTGGCGCGTGGCGACGGGGGGAGCGAAGAAGGTCACGGCGACCTACCGCGTCTACGCCGACGAATTCCCCCTCAGGACGCGCGGCCTCGACGAGGAGCACGCCTTCGTCGACGGCTCCGCCCTGTTCCTCTATTCGGAGAAATACCGCGCCCTGCCGGTGAGGCTTGAAGTGAAGCCGTACAGGGGCTGGCACGTCACCACAGGGCTCGCGGGGAAGGGAACGACCTTCACCGCCCCCGACTACGACGCGTTCATCGACTGTCCGATCGAAATCGGGACGCAGAAGGACCACGCGTTCACCGTGAAGGGGGTGCCCCACGTCCTGAGCGTCTTCGGGGAGGCGACATACGACGCCGATTCGATCGTCGCCGACATCTCGAAGATCGTCTCCGCGATGACCGATTTCTGGGGCGACGTCCCGTACGAGCGGTACGTCTTCCTCCTCCACTGCGCCCCCTGGGCGGGCGGGGGGACCGAGCACGCCAACTCGACCATCATGGGCACGCGGCCGGAGAACCTCCTGCCGGGGGACGGGTACCGGGGGTTCCTCGGGCTCGTCGCGCACGAGTACTTCCACACCTGGAACGTCAAGCGCCTGCGGCCGAAGGGGATCGTGCCGTACGACTACGCGCGCGAGAATTACACGCGCGAACTCTGGATCGCCGAGGGGACGACGTCGTACTACGACGACCTCTTCCTCGTCCGGACCGGGTTCAACACGACAGACCGCTACCTGAAATCGCTCGCCGGCGCGATCCGCGAGGAGAGGATGCGTCCCGGAAACTCCCTCCAGTCGCTCTCGGAGTCGAGCTTCGACGCCTGGATCAGGTTCGGAAGGAACACCCCGCACTCCTACAACACGGAGACCGATTTTTACGGGAAGGGGGCGCAGGTGAGCCTGCTGCTCGACCTCGCGATCCGGAAGGCCACGGGGAACGCGAAATCGCTCGACGACGTGATGCGCCTGATGTACGCCCGCTTCCCGCACGTGGGACCCGGATACACCGTGGACGACCTCCAGGCCGCCGCGTCCGAGATCGCGGGCACCGGCCTCGCGCCCTTTTTCGCCGATTACGTCCACGGAACCAGGCCGCTCCCGTGGGACGAACTGCTCCCGGTAGCGGGACTGCGGCTCGTCGCGCGCGATTCGGCCGCCAAGCCGTGGACCGGGCTTTCGACCAGGGAGGGCGGGGAGAAGGTCACCGTCACCCGGGTGGTGGAAGGCTCGCCGGCGCGAAAGGCGGGGCTCGACGCAGGCGACGAGATCGTCGCCGTCGGGGGGAAAAAAGCCTCCGCCCGGGAAATGGACAGGGCGCTCGCGGCGAAAAAGAAGGGGGAGACGCTGACGCTGACCGGCTTCCGGGACAACGCGCTGAGGGAGTTCAAGGTGGTCGTCGTCCACGAGCCGGTCCCCGAATATGCCCTCGAGCGGACCGCCGACCCGACCCCCGCGCAGAAAACGGTCTATGAACAATGGCTCTCGACGACATGGGATTGAACCATAAAACGCGGCCGGGTGACCGCGGTAACCCCTGGCTGATGCGGTATCTGCGTTTGCTCTGTTATTCACTCCTGTTCGCCGTCGCGCACCTGGCCGCGGCGTCGCCCGCGCCGGGCCAGAACGTCTTCATCGTGGTCATCGACGGGGTCCGTTATTCCGAGGGTTTCGGGCTCGAAGGCCGGCACCTCCCCAGGATCTGGAACGACCTCCGCCCGCGCGGGACCATCTTCACGAACTTCCGGAACGACGGGAAGACCGTCACCTGCCCCGGCCACGCCGCGTTCCTCACCGGCGAGTACGAAAACCTGAAGAACGACGGCTCGGAGCGGCCACATTCCCCGACCCTCATCGAATATTACCGCCTGAAGACGGGCGCGCCGGACACCTGCTGCTACGTCGTGACCGGAAAACCGAAACTCCACGTGCTCACCCACAGCACGTCGGAGCTCCTCGGGGAAAAATTCTCCGGACGGTTCGTCGCCCCCGAAACGATGACCGACACGGCGACGTGGGCGCTGCTGCAGGAGGTGATGGACGGGGAACACCCCCGGCTGGTGATCGTCAACCTTCCCTCCGTCGACGTCGAGGGGCACGACTCGAGCTGGACGGGATACCTGCGGGCCCTGCGCACGGCCGACAGCCTCGTCTATCTCCTCTGGAACAGGATCCAGTCGGACAGCGTCTATAAAGACCGGACGACGATGTTCGTGTCATCGGACCACGGCCGCCACGACGACGCCCACGGCGGGTTCCAGCACCACGGCTGTCCGTGCGAGGGGTGCAGGCACATCATCGGGCTTGGCATCGGCCCCGGGTTCCTCGCGGGCGCCGTGGTCACCGGCCATTTCGCGCAGACCGACGTCCGGGCCGCCGCCGCGGAACTCCTCTCCATCCCGATCCCGGCGCACTCCTCCCGGAAGCTCCTCAACGCGCCGCGATAGGCCGTGAGCGGGAACAACCCCGGATAGAATTCAACCCGGGATGTTCGTATATTCCCCCCTATGCGAACGACGAGAAGTTATCTGCGCGCGATGTTCCTGATCGGGCTCGCGCTCGCCGGAAACGGCGCTGTCGCCCAGGTCCCGAAATACTCCGTCACGATGACACCGGCCGACTACCAGACGCTCTTCACCCGGGACATCTTCGACGACACCTACCTGCCCGGGCCTTTCACCTCCAGCGACACGCTCTGGCCCGAGGCGCTGATCCGGTTCAAGGGCCACTCCACCCGCTACTACTCCAAGAAATCATACCGGTCCCGGTTCGCGACGACGAACCGCTTCCGCGGCCACCGGCAGGTCAACTTCAACTCGATGTACACCGACAAATCGATGATGCGGGAGAAGCTCGCCTGGGACCTCTTCGCAGACCTCGGCGCGCTGGCGCCGACCGCCTCCCACGCCGACTTCTCGATCAACGGCGTCTCGAAGGGGCTCTACGTCCTGATCCCGAAGGTGGACCGCTACCTCCTCGAGCTGAACGGGCGGCAGGTCTCGCCGATGTTCGAGGCGAACGATTTCTACAACAGCGCCGACCTGGGCGTCCAGCCCGACAGCCTCCTGAAACTCTACTGGGACCTGGAAATCGGCACCGACGCGGATTACGCCGCGCTGCACCAACTGACGGCGGCGCTCGCGACCGCCCCTCCCGGCACGTTCGCCGACACCGTCCGGCATTACTTCGACACGACGAGCGTACTGAACTGGTTCGCGGTCAACGCCCTCGCAATGATGGGCGATTCGTACAACAAGAACTACCTCCTCTATTATGACACGTCAAAGCCCGCCCAACGGTGGACGGTCATCCCGTGGGACTACGACCTCTCGTGGGGGAGGACCGGCGACCTCGCGGTGCCCTACCCGGCCTCGCTCCTCAACGACGGGTTCGCATACACCTTCGGCCCCCTCGCCGGGCCGTCGAACGCGCTGAAGGACGGGTACGAGGCGACGCCGGAGCTCTGGGGCGGCTTCACGGCGTACCTCTCGGGCGTCATCTCGACGGTTTTCAACGAGGGACACCTCTGGCCGCGCATCGACAGCCTCGCGGCGCTGATCCGGGACGATGTCGCCGCCGACCCGGAGCGCTGGGGGACAATGGAGGATTTCGACGAGCACGTCGGGGCGCTGAAGTATTTCGTTACGGCGAGGCGGAATTTCCTGTTGAAAACCGTCGTCGACCCGCCTTCGGGCGAATACAACACCGCGACGCTGCCGTTCGCCGGCGAGGGGACGCCGCACCATTTCGTCGGCTTCGACGGCAGGCTCCTCGCCACGCTCCGGTTCTCGGGGGTGACGGGCCTCGACAGCGTCACCGTGACCGCCCATCCCGCGTCGATGCCGCCCGACACGCCGCCGCCGTTCGACCAGCGGTGGATCGAGCGGTGGATCGAGGTCGTTCCCCACCCCCCGGAGGCACGGTTCACCGCCTCGTTCCGGTGGGCGTACCAGGACGTCTCCTCGACCGACAACGAGGTGGGGTCGGGCGTCGGCGACGAACGGCTCCTGCGGGCGTTCCATCACGACGCGGGGGGATGGACGACCCTGCCCGGGCGCGTGAACTCCTTCGCGAACACGGTGACGATCGACCCGATCACCGAGGTCCACACCGGGCCGGGGGCCTATTTCGCGCTGATGCTCTCCCCGACCTACGACGCCGCGTGGCGGGCGGAAGCGAACAATTACTGGGAACGGTGGCACGAGGTCCGGTTCACCGATTCGCTCAACGGCTTCGTCGTCGGCGAGCACGGGTCGTTCCTGCGCACGTCCGACGGCGGCGACAGCTGGGTGCGCGATTCGATCGGCAGCGCGCTCCATTTTT
>CAZQSM010000034.1:20621-23847 GCA_964596065.1 uncultured Chlorobiaceae bacterium
TCCGACGGCGGCGACAGCTGGGTGCGCGATTCGATCGGCAGCGCGCTCCATTTTTTCTCGGCGGCCCGGGTGGGCGATTCCGGGACGATCTTCGCGGGCGGCGAGGCCGGGTCGTTCGTCCGGAGCGGCGATACCGGGCGGTCGTGGTCGGCGGTGGCGATCCCGACGACCAATGCCGTCAGGGCCGTGGCGTTCCGCGGATTGATGGGGGTCGCGGCGGGGGACAGCGGGACGTTGTACCATTCCCGGAACGGCGGCGCGACGTGGGATTCCGTTTCCTCCGACGCGGGAAACATGTACCTCGACGCGGAGATCGCATCCTCCGGGGATTTTGTCGTTGTCGGCCCGGATGTGACGACCTATTCCGATACGCCGGTCCTGCCGATCCCCGGCTGGTCATCGTATCTCCCCGGGGGAACGGTGACGCTCTCCCAACCCGTCACCTGCGCTTCGATTTCCGGCGGCAGGATCTGGGTCGCCGGCGACAGCGGGCTTGTCGCGTTCGGCGGCGTCGGCGACACGACGATGACGGAACGGAACCTCCCGGTTCCGGCGCGCCTCCGCGACATCGCCGCGATCGATTCCCTGAGAATCTTCGTCGCCGGCGACGGCGGCGCCGTCTATTATACGGCGGACGCCGGGTTGAACTGGTACCGCCAGCTCACGGGGGACACACACGATCTCCATTCCCTCGCCTTCACGGGATCGGGCAGGGGGTTCGCCGTCGGAAGCGGCGGGACGATCCTCAGGACCGACCTGCCGGGGACGCTCACCGGCGTCGGCCCCGGGGCGGCACCGCTGCCGTCGGCGTTCAGGCTCCTGCAAAATTACCCGAACCCCTTCAATCCCTCCACGACCATCGCCTTCGACCTGCCGGTCGGCGCGAACGTGGCCGTCGAGATCTTCGACGTCCTCGGCAGGCTGGTCGCGGCGCCGCCCGCGGAATACCGCGCTGCCGGACGACACTCGATAACGTGGATGGCGTCGGCGAACGCGTCGGGCGTCTATTTTTACCGGATGACCGCCACCGACACGCGGGGAAAGCCGGCGTTCAGCCAGGTACGGAAGATGGTCCTCGTCCGGTGATCGGCCGAAGCGCGCCCGCCGTCCGGGCGTCCGCCCGATCGCCCCGGCGAACACTCCGCACGGGGTCGGCCGGAAGATTCCGGCAGATTAGCGCCATCGCGACTCTCGCGGCCTTCGCGCTCCTGCCGCTCCAGCGGGCCGGCGGCCAGACCCGCACCGATCTCTTCGTCGCGACGACCACCACCGACAGCATCGACGCCACGTATTTCATCCCCGCGACTCCCGCGCCCGCGTCCGGGTATCCCGGCATCCTCTTCGTGCACGGTTTCGGAGGGAGCAAGAACGACGACACCGCCAACGGCAGGGTCTACGCGGCGTCGGGGTATATCACGCTCTGCTACACGGTCCGGGGCCACGGGCTCTCGTCGGGCAATTCCTCGATCATGGCGCAAACCGAGAGGGGCGACCTGGCGGAGATCATCGGTTTCATGCGCACCATCCCGGGGATCGACACGAACGCCATCGGCATTTCAGGCGGATCGCAGGGGGGCCTGCACGGCCTCTGGGCCATCGCCGACCGCCTCCCGGTCAGCGCCGTCTCGTCCGACGTGATCGTCCCGGAGTGGGCGACCGACATGCTGATGAACGGCTCGATACGGAGGACCGTCGTCCTCCTGCTGAAGAGTTCCCGGGTCAGGTACGGTCCGGTCCGCGATACGCTCTGGGAATACGTCCGCGCCGACCGGTACGACGACCTGGTCCCGGCGTTCACATCGGGCCGCGACGTGGACACCGTCGCGCTGAACTCGGCCGCGGTCCCCTCGCTCCGGTTCCTCAAGTGGCAGGACCACTATTTTTCCGCCGCCGACGGCATCGCGTCGTTCCTCCGGTACGCCGGCCCGAAAAAACTCTACCTCGGGACATACGGCCATTTCTCCGACCCGTCGCAGACGGAACTGCTCTACCATTACGACCAGGTAACGCGCTGGCTCGCCCGGTACCTCAAAGGCGCAAATAACGGCATCGACGCCGAACAGGTCTTCACCTTCGCCGAGAGCAGCCTCCCGATGGACTCCGCCGGATATTTCCTCTGGACCAGGACGGGGCTCGACGAGTGGCCGCCCCCGGCCGTCCAACCGTACCGCTTCTACCTCGCCGCGGATTCGTTCCTCTCGTTCGAGGCCCCCTCGGGGCCGGCCGCGCCGCTCGTCCTGGAAAACCTCCACGTCGATTCGGGGTACACCTTCGACTTCGGTTACATCGAGGGCTTCCGGGGGCCGTCGTTCGAGCACGCCCTCCCGCGGAAGGTCGTGCCGTTCGAATCGGACCCGCTCCCGTGGGCCGTGGAGTGGATCGGGACGCCCCGGATGGAGCTCAACGTCACCTCCGCCTCCACGGTGTTCCCGCTCCACGCGCAGATCTACGAAGTGGACACCGCCGGGAGGAAATATTTCGTCAACCGGATCAATTACACCGCGCGGAACTGGGGCGGGGGGGACGGGACGATCGACGCTTACGGGCTCGCGCACGCCCACCGCTTCAGCGCCGGGAGCCGGATACGGCTCGAGTTCACCAACATCGACGTGACCAACAGGATCGACCTCGGGTCGTACCCCTTCGTGCTGCCCCTCTTCGCCGACGCCTCGGTCACCATCCACACCGACGCGTCCCGCCCGTCGTTCCTCGAGCTTCCCCTGGCCCAGTCGCCGCTTGGAATCGGCCTCGCCGGCGTTCCGCCGCCGGGCGGACCCGGCCTCTTGCAGAACTATCCCAACCCGTTCAACGGCGCGACGACGATCGCGGCGGTGACGCCCTCCGCGGGCTGGATGGCGATCACCATCCATAATGTCCTCGGCCAGGAGGTCGCAACGCTCGCCGGCGCCGAGGTCGGGCCGGGGCGGCACGCGTTCCGGTGGGACGCGTCGGCGCACCCGACGGGCGTCTACTTCGCGCGCCTCTCCTTCTCCCCGAGGGACGGCTCGCCCGCCGGCATCGGACCGGGCGGGGCGGTGAAGAAATTGATGCTGATGCGCTGAGGCCGATTGACATTCCGGCGGTTTCTTCGTAAGATGAAGCCAATTCAGCCGTTCCATTCGTGAACATCCCGGACATCCTCATGCCGTTCTCCAGGTTCTTCATCGCACCGCGCCTCCCGATACGGCGCCTCCCGGTACCGCGCCTCCCGGTACGGCGCCTCCCG
>CAZQSM010000035.1:0-2189 GCA_964596065.1 uncultured Chlorobiaceae bacterium
AGGAGACGCAATGCCAGGTGACCAGCTTCCGATCGGCGCCCCGCTGCCCCGATTTTCGGGCCTGAAGGGGGTCGACGGCAAACTTCATTCCGATTCCGGGTATTCCGACCCGGTGCTCGTGGTCGTCTTTTCGTGCAACCACTGCCCCTATGTCCAGGCGTACGAAGACAGGATGATCGACTTCCAGAAGGCCTACGCCCCGAAGGGCGTCCGCCTCGTGGCGATCAACTCGAACGAGGAGAAGAACTATCCCGAGGACGGTTTCGACGGGATGGTCAGGCGGGCGGGGGAGCGAAAATTCAACTTCCCCTACCTGCGGGACGCCGACCAGTCTGTCGCGGACGCCTTCGGCGCCACGCATACACCCCAGTTTTTTGTCTTCGACAGGGAGCGGAAACTCCGCTACTCGGGGAAATTTGACGACAACTGGAAGGAGCCGGGGGACGTCCGGGAACAGTATCTCCGGGACGCCGTCGAAGCCGTCCTCGCCGGGGAGCCGGTGGATGTGGCCGAAACCCACTCGATCGGCTGCACGATCAAATGGGCCTGACCCGTTGACCACTCCGGCGGCCGCCATCTCGGTTTCCAACCTTCGAAAGCGGTACGGCCCCACGATCGCGGTGGACGGCGTGTCGCTCGAGGTTCGCGAGGGGGAGATCTTCGGCCTTGTCGGCCCCAACGGGGCGGGGAAGACCACGACGATGGAGTGCGTCCAGGGCCTCCGCAACGCCGACCAGGGAACCATCTCCGTCCTGGGGCTCGATCCCCGGCGGGACTCGGCGAGCCTCCGGCAGCGGATCGGCGTCCAGCACCAGGAAGCCCACCTGCAGAAGCGGATCAAGGTCTGGGAGGCGGTCGACCTCTGGTCCTCGCTCTACGCGCGCGTCGTCGACACCGACGCGCTCCTCGCCCGCCTCGGACTCGGATCGAAGCGGGAGGCCTGGTTCATGACGCTCTCGGGCGGACAGAAGCAGCGGCTCTTCATCGCGCTGGCCCTGATCCACGACCCGGAGGTGGTCTTCCTCGACGAACTCACCACCGGGCTCGACCCGCAGGCCCGCCGCGCGATCTGGACGCTGATCGAGGACATCCGCCGGCGGGGCACGACGGTCTTCCTGACCACGCACCTGATGGAGGAGGCGGAACGGCTCTGCGACCGCGTCGCCATCATCGAGCACGGCCGCGTGATCGAGATGGGCGCCCCGTCGGAGCTGGTGGAGAAGCACTGTCCACAACGAACGGTCATCTTTACGAGCGAGGACGCCGGCGTGGCCGGCCGCCTCCGGGAACTGCGATCGATCCTGTCGTCTGAAAGCGACGGTGTCACCCACACGCTCCGCGGCGAGGGGGACGATTTCGTCACGGAGGTGATCGCCTTCATCGCCGCCGCCGGGATCCGGGTCCGGGGTTTCAGGACCGAGATCCCGACGCTCGAGGACGTGTTCCTCAAGCTCACGGGCCACGGGATCAGGGACTGACCGATGCTGAAGGGACTCTGGAAACTGGCCTGGATCGAGACGAAGGTTTTCCTCAGGGAACCGCTCGGGGTCGTCGGGAGCCTCGGGGTGCCTGTCGCCGTCTTCGTCGTGCTCGGGCGGACGCTGGGAACGCGCCGTGACACCCTCCCGGCGATGGACCAGCCGTCGTTCAACGTGGCGATCCTCGCGGCGATCTTCATCGCCATCGGCGCGGCGCTCTCCCTCGTGGCGATCATCTCCATCTACCGTGAAGGGGGGATCCTGAAACGCCTCCGGGCCACGCCGCTCTCCCCGCTGACGATCCTCGGCGCTCACGTGCTCGTCAAGCTCGGGTTCACGGTCGTCGGGCTGGCGCTGCTGGTGCTCGCGGGCCGGCAACTCTTCCCGGGGGCGCTGGACGTGAACATCGCGAGCTTCGCGGGGGCGCTGATCCTGAGCACGCTCAGCGTGCTTTCGCTCGGCTTCGTCATCGCCAGCCTCGTCCCGACCGCCCGCTTCGCCCAACCGCTCGGCGCCGCGATCCTCTACCCGATGCTCGCGCTCTCCGGACTGTTTTTCCCCCTGACCGGACTCCCCCCCTTCCTCCAGGTCATCGCGTACGCCCTCCCCACCACCCACGCGGTGGGCCTGATGCAGGGGATCTGGGACGGCTCCGGCTGGCTCGCCCACTGGGATAACGCCGCGGGACTCGCGGTCATCTTCGGGGTGTGT
>CAZQSM010000035.1:2289-23278 GCA_964596065.1 uncultured Chlorobiaceae bacterium
ATTCCTGGATGAAGTGAGGACATCTGACGATCGGGCTGCCGCGCCGCCCCCCGAACCCCGCGGCCCCGCGGCAATTCCGTGGGGCTGGGTCATCGCCGTCGTATCGGGCGTCTTCCTCGGCCTCACCGTCTTCACGTTCAACTACGGGGAGGGGCTCTCCTACTTCAGCAGGGACCCGGCCGCGTGCGTCAATTGCCACATCATGCAGCCCCAGTTCGACTCCTGGCAAAAGGCGAGCCACCACACTGTGGCCGGGTGCGTCGATTGCCATCTCCCGCAGGACTTCATCCCGAAATGGATCGCGAAGGCGGAAAACGGCTACCTCCATTCCAGGGGGTTCACGTTCCAGGATTTTCCCGAGCCCATTTTCATCCGGGAACGCAACATGAAAATTCTCAACAGCAACTGCCTCAACTGCCATTCCGGGCTGGTGCACGACCTGGTCGCCGGCACGGACCCCGACTCGGACGCATTCCGGTGCGTCCATTGCCACCGCTCCGCGGGACACGGGGAAACCGTCGGGCTCGGCAAGTACCAGGCCGTCAACCGTGAATTGATGCCAACGAACAGGATGAACAATGAAACGCAATAAGCCGGTACTGTTTTACGCGGGCGTTGTGCTCGTGATCGCGGCCGTGAGCGCCGCCGTCACCGCCCTCATCGTCAACATCTTCGAACGGAAGTATGAAGCGAAGAACGCCTACGTGCGGCTCGTCGACGTCGGGGAGGACGACACCGACCCGAAGAAATGGGGCGTCAACTGGCCGAAGCAGTACGAAACCTACATGCTCACATCCCAGGCGACGCGCACGCGCTTCGGCGGACACGGCGGGAGCGAGGCGATGCCGGAGGAAAAAATCGAACGGGATCCGTGGCTGAAGCGGATGTTCCTCGGATACGCCTTCTCCATCGATTACCGCGACCGGCGGGGGCACGCCTACATGCTGGAGGACCAGGAGGCCACCCGGCGCCTCTCGAAACCGCAGACCGGTTCCTGCCTCCACTGCCACGCCTCGGTGATGCCGCTCTACCGCGCGCTCGGGGACGGCGACGCCGCCGCGGGGTTCGAAAAATCGTACACAATGTCGTACAAGGAGCTCAACGGGATGCTGCACGAGAGCGGCCACGCGCACCCGGTTTCCTGCGTCGACTGCCACAGTCCCGAAACGATGCAGCTGCGCGTGACCCGACCGGGGTTCATCAACGGCATCAGGGCGCTGGCGGCCTCCGACGCGCCGCTCCCGCAGATGCCGTCGATCGAACGGTGGCGCGCCACCGACCGGAAGGAGCAGTACGACCCCAACCTGATGGCCAGCCGGACCGAAATGCGCTCGTTCGTCTGCGGCCAGTGCCACGTGGAATACTACTGCTCCAGCGCGATGCCGCTGGTGTTTCCGTGGAGCAAGGGGCTCCGGGTCGAGGACCAGGAACGCCACTGGGATGAAACCAAACTGCCCGACGGATCGCAGTTCTTCGACTATATGCACACGGAGAGCGGCGCGAAAATACTCAAAGCCCAGCATCCGGAGTTCGAGCTCTGGTCGCAGGGGATCCATTCCCGCTCGGGGGTGGCGTGCGCCGACTGCCACATGCCGTACCAGCGCGACGGGGCCGCGAAAGTCTCGGACCACTGGGTGAGGAGCCCCCTGCTCAACGTCAACCGCGCGTGCCAGACCTGCCACCACATCGAGGAGAAGGAGATTCTGGAACGCGTCAGCGGCATTCAGGAGCGCAATTTCGACCTCCTCCAGCGTGCCGGGAAAGCGCTGATGGACCAGCTCGACGCGATCAAGGCCGCGAAGGCGGCGGGCGCGACCGAGGCGCAGCTGAAGGAGAGCCTCGGATTGCAGCGCAAGGCGCAGTGGCGGCTCGATTTCATCGCCGCTGAAAATTCGATGGGGTTCCACGCGCCGCAGGAGGCGGCCCGCATCCTCGGGGAGGCGATTGATTACGCGCGCCAGGGTGAGGCGGCTGCGTTCCGTTACGCCGGTGCGTCCGTGGCACGGAAGGAAAAATAATCGGACGATATCATTGCATGGAGGCACGATGACTTCAGAATCCACGCTGCGCCGGTTTCTGCTCTGCTGTCTCTTGACGGTGGCAGCTCTCCCGGTCCGCCCGGTTGACCTCAGCGCGCAGACCCGCTCGATGGCGCAGGACTCCACCCTCGACAACCTCCGCCACCCGGAGGGAACCGAGACAGCCGCCCCCGGAACGCTCGGTCTCGTGCGCACCGTGGGCAGCGGGCCGCGCGCGATGCTCCTCATTCCGGGCCTCGGCTTCGGCGCCGACATCTGGACGGAGTTCATCGAAAGCCGCAAGTCGGAGTACACGACCTACGCGGTCACCCTTCCGGGATTCGGGGAGACTCCCCCCCTGCCGATTCCCACCGAGGGGTCGCGCTTCGTCGACCAGCTCTGGACCCGCTCGTCGCTCCGCGCGATCGAAGCGCTCATCGGGGGCGATTCGCTGAGAACATTCACGATCGTCGCGCACTGGGCGCTCGCGACGCAGATCGCCCTCCGGCTGGCGATCGACCACCCGGACCGCGTCGAAGCGGTGGTCCTGATCGGCGGGGTCCTGAAAAGTTACTATGAGGGCGCGCCGGCGATGATGACCTGGACGGCTGAGGAGCGGGCGCGGTACGCCGAGGGGATGGGCCGGCGCTGGTTCAAGACCGTGACACGACGAACGTGGGACGACAACAATTTCATGCCGTACGACTACGCGGTCAACCCGCGGCGCGGGCTTTCGCTCTGGCGGGAAGCGCAGCGCCCGTCGCTCCCCGTCTGGATCAGGTACCTGCTGGAATTCTACAGCACGGACATGACGGGCGACCTCTCGGCGTTGAAGGTGCCGACGCTCGTGGTGAGGCCGGGGTTCGACGACCCCGATTACTACGTGGAACCGGGATTGAATTACATGCGCAACCTCTGCCTCGACAGCTGGAAGGGGGCCGATACGCTGAACCCCGCGCTGGAGTTCGCGACCATCCCTCTCTCCCGCCTGTTCATCATGCACGACCGGCCGGCCGAACTCGACTCGGTCGTGAACGCGTTTCTCGCGCGGAACAGGAAATAGGGGCCGCCGGATGCCGCGGATAGCAGGACGGGAGGGCGCGGGTTGGGCCGCGCTTGTGTTGGCGCTGGCGCTTTCCGCCTCCGGATGTTCCCGCCCGGAACGGCACGACGGCGGGGACGTACTGCAGCAGGAGGTGATGGACGCCGAATGGAACTTTGCCCGAACGATGGCCGCCCGCGATCACGACGCCTTCGCGTCGTTCCTCTCCGACGAGGCGATCTTCATTTCCGGGTCGGGACCGCTCCGCGGAAAGGCCGAGGTGGTCGAGGGGTGGAGGAGGTATTTCGAGACGGCTGAAGCCCCGTTTTCCTGGAAGCCGGAGCGCGTGGAGGTGTTGAGATCGGGGGGCCTCGCGCTCAGCACGGGGCCGGTCTACGACCCGGACGGCCGGCGGATCGCCACCTTCACGTCCATCTGGCGTAAGGACGCGGGCGGCGAGTGGCGCATCATATTCGACCGGGGCACCCCGGACTGTCAGCCGGACCCGACGCCGGGCCGCACGCCTTCAGCCCAGTAGAGCACGTACCACTGCGCCGCCGAAGGATGGTGCTTCCATTCGCGCAGCGCCTTCATCGCGCGGGCATAGGCGGTTTTCGGGAGCAATCGTCCTGAGAGAATCGTCTTCCCCGCCCCGTCGAGGATCCCGATCAGGTTGCCGGCGATCGCCCCGAAATGCTCCTCCCCTGCGCATCCCCCGAAGAACATTCCTCCGTTCCGTATCCCCGTGAGTCCCGCCTCCCGCATCAACGAAACGAGTTTCCTCCCGACGAACGGATCGTTGCCGATCTTCCGGTAGGACCGGATGTAGGCCTTCCAGAGGGCGGCGAAGCCCTCCGGCTCGGGCGTGAGCCGGAAAATGTCGTGGTCGTCGTCGGAGATGAACACGCGGCCCCCGGGCCGAACCGCCTTCGCCATCAGCTTCACGACCTTCCCGGGGCCAGGCAGGTGTTCGAGGAGGAACCGGGTGTGGACCAGGTCGAACGTTCCCCATTCCCGGTCCCCGAGGGAGAGCGCGGTCACGTCGCCGCTCCGGAACTCCAGGTTGCGCCCGACCCCGTGGGAGCGGAGCATCTTCCTCGCGGCGGCGAGCTGCTTCGGGTCCCGCTCGATCCCCACCGCCAGGGCCCCGCGACCCGCCCGCCGCGCCATCAACGCGGTAAACTGGCCGAGTCCGCTGCCGAGATCGAGGATCCGGTCGCCCTGCCGGGGACCGACGGCCTCAATGTACCCCCTGTTCAGGATGTCGTTGAGCGTCGAAAGCCGGGCCTGCTCCTTCGACGCGGAACCATGGATGTATGTCGAGGGATTTCGCGGCATCGTGCAGCATAGGGAAATTGGCGGCGACTTTCAAATCGGCGCACGGTTGACTGGCCATTTGATCTTCCCTTCCGCATTCGATACCCTCGATGGACTTTCCGGTGAACAACCCTGGCCCCGTGCCCTCGACCGTCCCCCAGAGCGCCCCGGTTCCAGGGATTACTTTTTCCGTCACATCGGCGACCGGGTGCGGGAAACGGCCTTTCATCGCTTTCCGGAGGGATATCCCGGTACCGACCCGGGGAGATGATCCGGCCCCCGTTTGACCCCCCGCCGGATATTTGCTATCTTCCTTCGAATTCCCATCAGCGCGGTTTTCCCGTTCGTTCTTTCATCAGGCCCTTCCGATTTTCATGAGGACTACGACATGATCAAACGAACGATCCTCCCCGCGCTGTTCGCACTCCTGTTCACCTGCCTCCCGGCCCGCGCCTCCGACTGGCTCACCATCCAGGACCCGAGGATGCCGTGGCGCAGCGGCCAGGGAACAATCGAAAAAGCGGTGCTCTCCGTACGGCCGGTGGGAATATACATGGAGTGCGGGCTCTACCTGACGTTTTCCGCCAGCGGGCTCGGGTATTCCGCGGCCGACACGATGGAGGTCCAGTTCCAGTTCGACCTTCCGACTGAATCGATCGTGTACGACTCGTGGCTCTGGATCGGCGACACCATCATCCGCGGCGAGATCCTGGACAAATGGACCGCAGAATCGATTTATGAGGATATCGTCAACCGGAGGCGTGACCCCTCCATCCTCTATAAACGGAGCGCGAACCATTACGAACTGCGCATCTTCCCGATGCTCGGGAACGAATCCCGCAAGGTGAAGATCACCTACCTCGTGCCCACGCAGTGGAATTCCAGGAACGTTTCCTCACTCCTCCCCTCGAAGCTGATCCGGACATCGAGGAACGCCGTTTCGGGCCTGAGCGTGATCACGTGGCCCGGCGGCGAATGGAAAAACCCGAAGTTCCTCGAACACGAAGGCATCGCCTTCACGCCGGCGTACGACACCGTGAACGGGGACCATCACCGCGCCGACCTGCCCTGGTCGGCGCTGCTGAACGATGTTCAGTTTGCGGTCGACGCCCCGCTGACGAACGGCCTCTTCGTCAATTCGGCCGCGACGGCCGGAGGCGGATATTACCAGCTGGCCCTCCTCCCGTCCGCGGCGCTCGACCTGTCGTCGAACCGGAAGACGGCTGTCCTCTTCGATTACACCTCGGGGAACAGCAGCGTCACCACCCCGGAGGTGATCTCGGCCGTGAAGACGATGCTCTTCACCACCTTCACGACGAGGGATTCCTTCAACCTTATTTTTTCGCAGGCCAGCGTCAGGCGGGCGAGCGACCGGTGGCTCCCGGCCGACTCGGGGACCGTCGACAGCGTGTTCGCCTCGCTCGGGGCGAACCCGATCGCCAGCTACAGCAACCTCCCGTCGCTGCTCGCCAACGCCATCGATTTCGTCGGGTCGACGGGCAATGCGGGCGACCTGATGCTCCTGTCGAATTCAGACCAGTTCGGCGGCGGCGCGATTTCGAACCAGCTCGTCGCGGACCTGCAGAACCTGATGAGTGAAACGATTCCCATCCACGTGATCGATTATCAGACGGCCAATTTTTCCTGGAACTGGATCGGGGGGCGGTATTACCACGGCAACGAATATTTCTACACCAATATCACGCGCCTGACCGGCGGCAACTATAACTCGATGCGGACGCAATCGCCGTACGGTCCGTTCAACTCCTTCGCCTCGATCGTCCCGGCCGCGTTCCAGGCGATCGGGGGTTTCATCGGGACGTTCGACCTGTACACGCGGGTCCGGAACGGGTTCTGTTACAGCCGGATCAATCTGGGAGGTCCCGGCGACGCAGTCTACCTCGACAGGCCCATCCTCCAGGCGGGACGGTTCTACGGAAACTTTCCGATCACCGTCGAAGTCTCGGGCGTCTACAACGATACGGTGTTCAGCGCGGCGTTCGAACTCGACGATACGACGGCGCTCCCGACCGACAGCCTCACGGAGGAAGTGTGGGCGGGCAACTACATCCGGTCCCTCGAGGGGCAGACACAGACGAACGACATCGTGAGCGAAATCGTCCGGACCAGCGTGAGCGAACGGGTCCTCTCCATCTACTCGGCGTTCCTCTGCCTCGAACCGTCGAGGGGCGGGGAAGTCTGCTACGACTGCCTCGACGAGTCCGGGAGCGTCGTCGGCGTGGAAGACTCCGCGGACGGCGCCGTCGCGGACACGCTCCTCCGGGCGTTCCCGAACCCGTTCAACGCGTCGACGACCATCAGGCTGAGGATTCCCGCGACGGTCGACCGCGAAACCGCCAGCCTGAAAATTTACGACGTGCTCGGCCGGGAAGTCCGGGTGTTCGATCTCGCCTCCACCGCGCCGGGCGGGGAGACCGACATCGTCTGGAGCGGCACGGACCAGGACGGGATCCCGGTCAACAGCGGCGTCTACTTCGTGGTGTACAGGACGTCCGGCGGGGCGCAGACGCTCAAGTTGATGATGTTGAAATGATGTTTCTCCTCGTTTGCTCGCTCCTCGTCCTGGGCGTACTGGTCGGCCTCGCGCTCTCACAGGTCTCCGGGCTCCGCAAGCGGGTCAACGCGTTGATGCACGAACTCTTCAAGCTCCCGGGACTCGAGTCGAGGCTCAAGCTGCTGGAGCGGGAGTTGGAGGGATTGCGGGGCGGGGCGAAACCCTCCCATCAGCAGCAGTCGCCGGTGTCGACCGTACCGATCCCGGCCGCGTCACCGGCGGACGCGCCACCCCCGGTCTTCGATCCGAAGGTGGTGCCGGCGGACAAGCCGCTTACGACGCCCGCCGATGCCGCCGGGATGATGGAGATCCCGTCTCCGGCCGTTCCCCGCTTTGAATACCAACCCCCGAAACCCTCCCGGAGCCGCGCCGAGTGGGAGTCGTTCGTCGGCGGCCAGCTCCTCAACAGGATCGGGGCCTTCGCCCTGATCATCGGGGTGGGCTTTTTCCTGAAGTACGCCTTCGACAACAACTGGATATCAGAGAGTGTGCGGGTGCTGATCGGCGCCGCGGCGGGTGTTTCCTGCCTCGCGGTCGCGGCGCGCACCCGGGGCCGCGGAATGATGATCTTCGCGCAGGGGCTTGTGGGAGGCGGGGTCGCCATTTTGTACCTGTCGGTCTTCGCCTCGTTCAATTATTACCACCTCGTGCCCCAGTGGGTCGCATTCGTCCTGATGTCGGCGGTGACGCTCGTGACGTTCGTCCACGGCGTCCGGTACGATTCGCTCGCGGTCGCCGCGCTCGGCTGGGCGGGCGGTTTCCTGACCCCGTTCATGCTCAGCTCCGGGACGCCGAATGCGGTCGGCCTCTTCGGCTACATCGCCATACTCGACGTCGCCATCCTCGGATTGCTCTTCAGGAAGCGGGAGTGGGTCGTCCTGGAGCCGCTGACGATGCTGGCCACCTGGACGGTCTACTACGCGTGGCACCTCGATTTGTACGACGAGTCCCGCCTCGGAACCTCGCTCTCGTTCACCGGCCTCTTCTGGCTGTTGTTCCACCTCTCCGACTCCCTGCGGGGAGCGCGGGGAACGTCGCCGCGGTCGGCGGCGCGGTATCTCGCGCCGGCCGCCAACGCCGGTCTGTTCTATCTGATGCTCTACGCGATACTCGAAAGCGGGCACCACGGGTGGACGGCCCCCGCCACGCTGATCCTCGCGGCGCTCTATTTTTTCACCGGCCTGACCGTCCGCGGGATGGAGGGGGGAAGCCTGGGCGTCGCCGAATCGGGCCTCCCGCAACACCTGCTCACCACCGCGGTCCTCGTCGGGGTGGCGACCGCGATCGAGTACAGCGGTTTTTCGACCATCCTGCTCTGGGCCCTCGAGGGAGCCGCCCTGGCCTGGTGCGGCGCCCGGTGGAACTTCCGTTACCTGTTGAGCGCGGGCGTGGTCTTCCTCGCCGCCGCCGCGCTCAAGCTCACCGACACGCCCGGCGCGTTTTTCCACGCCTACCCGGGTGAAACCGACCCGGTCCTCAACCTCCGGAGCCTCGCCTACCTCGCGTACTGCGCCTCGCTGGCGCTGGCCGCCCGGCAGTACCGGAACTACGACGACCGGATCGCCGCCCTCCTCCGGGCCTGGCTCGAATCCGCGTCGGCGCTGGCCCTCTTCGTCCTCGTCACGGTCAGCGTGAACGACTTTTTCTCGTTCCGGCAAAGCCTCGAGCCTCCCGGGGCGGCCCACGACCTCATCTTCCGGCGGCTGATGGCGATCGGTTCGTCGTGGACCATCTTCTCGCTCCCGTTCGTCGCGGCGGGATTGTCGGCGGGCAGGGCCACCGCGCTGATCTCCGGCCTGGTCGCCCTCCTCCTCGGGGTGGCCCTCGTGGTGCTTCGGGGCATCGCGTTCCATCCGATCGAAATCTTCGCGCCGCTCTTCAACTACCGCGTCGCCGCGTTCCTGCTCGCGGCCTTGACGCTGGTGATCCACTCGACGCTGCTGTACTCGCGTCCGGACCCGTTCGGCTGGCTCCCCGACGTCCGGGACGCCATCCGCCTGGCCATCGGCGTCGCGATCCTCGCCCTGCTGACCGGAGAGACCCGGGACACCTTCGGCAGGATGCTCCACGACCTCGGCCCGGGAGGCAGTTCCGGGCCCGACGCCGACACGTTCCTGAAATACCGGAACCTCCAGCAGCTCTCCCTCTCGGGCGTGTGGCTGCTCTATTCGGGCATTCTGCTCGCCGCGGGGATCTGGAAGAAGTCGCGGGGCCTGAGGCTTTTTTCCATCGGCCTCTTCGGGCTGACCATTCTGAAAATATTCATCTACGATCTTTCCTTCCTCGAAACGCTCTACAGGATCTTTTCCTTCGTCGGGCTCGGGCTGATACTGCTGGCCGTCTCCTACGCCTACCAGCGATTCAAGGGCCTCCTCTTCGGGCCCGGCGACCCGCCCGCCGGCGGCACGGGCGGATCGTGACGAGCCCGGCGGTGGTTGCGGTTGTGCACCCCGATTGGTAAGTTAAGGCACCATGGCGCGTTTCATCCGCAAGAAAGACGAAGTCCGGGGGCAGGGCCCCGGCTCGCTGATCTTCATCGGCAAACGAAAGGTCGAGCGCACGTCGATCCACGTGATCGATTACGACGCTGAACAGATCGGCGAGTTCGACCTGACGGGGATCGACCAGCTCCGCGACCTCGCGACGACCCCGACCTGCTCCTGGATCAACGTCTATGGCCTGCACGACGTCGAGCAGATCCGCGCCGTCGGCGCGCGCTTCAACATCCATCCCCTCGCCCTTGAGGACGTCCTGAACACCGGCCAGCGCCCGAAAATCGAGGAATACGACAACTCGATCTTCATCGTCGTCAAGATGTTCCGGTACGACCAGTCCGACGGCATCGTCCACGCCGAACAGCTGAGCCTGGTCGTGGGGGCCAATTTCCTGGTGAGTTTCCAGGAAAAACCGATGGACGTCTTCGAAGGGGTCCGGGAACGGATCAGGAAGAAGAAGGGCCGGATCAGGACCATGGGGACCGACTACCTCGCCTACGCCCTGCTCGACAGCGTCGTGGACAACTACATCGACGTCATCGAGCGGATCGGCAGCAGGGTCGAGGAACTCGACGAGGAGATCCTCGACAACCCCGGGAAGGAGATCATCGCCAGGATCAGCCGCGCCAAGCGCGAGATCAATTACCTCCGGAAATCGGTCCGCCCCGCGCGGGACGCCGTCCTCATCCTGGAAAAACTCGAAAACGACATCATCACCGACGGCGTCGGGCCGTTCCTGAAGGACCTCGAGGACCTCGCCACCCACGCGAGCGAGGCGATCGAAACCTACCGCGAGATGCTCTCCGACCAGCTCAACATCTACCACTCGTCGGTGAGCAACAGGATGAATGACGTGATGAAGGTGCTCACGATCTTCGCCGCGATCTTCATCCCGCTGACCTTCATCGCGGGGATTTACGGCATGAACTTCGACAACCTGCCCGAGCTCCACTTCGAGTACGGGTACCATATGTTCTGGGGCGTGATCGTGACGGTCGCCGGGGGGATGCTCTACTTTTTCAAGAAGAAGGGCTGGTTCTGAGCGCGACGGAGGCCGACCTCGTCGTCCTCGGCGCGGGGGCGGCGGGGCTGATGTGCGCCGCGACCGCGGCCGCCCGGGGACGCCGCGTGATCGTCCTCGAACGCAACGAGCGGATCGGCGAGAAGATCCGCATCTCCGGGGGCGGGCGGTGCAATTTCACCAACACCGTCACCCGGAAGGACCACTACCTCTCCGCCAACCCCCACTTCGCGACGTCGGCGCTTGCCCGCTATACGCCCGCGGATTTCATCGCTCTCGTCGAACGCCACGGCATCCCCTGGCACGAAAAAACCCCCGGCCAGCTTTTCTGCGACGGGAGTTCCCGCGAGATCATAGATCTGTTCGGGAAGGAGTGCGCCGCCGCGGGCGTCATGATCGTGACCGGCTGCCAGGTCGGTGCCGTGTCACGGGAAGGGCGGTTCCGGACCGCCGCCGGCGCCGCCGGGTACCTCTCCGATTCGCTCGTCGTCGCCACCGGGGGGCTCTCCATTCCCACGCTCGGCGCGACGGATTTCGGCTACCGGATCGCGAGGCAGTTCGGGCACACCATCAACGAACCGAGGCCCGGCCTCGTCCCGCTCACGCTCGACGGGGACGACCTGGCGTTCGCAACCGGACTGAGCGGCGTTTCGCTCGACGCCGGGGTATCGTGCGGCGGGGCCTCGTTCAGGGAAAAGATCCTCTTCACCCACCGGGGCCTCAGCGGACCGGCGATCCTGCAGGTCTCGTCGTACTGGAAGCCCGGGAGCGCGGTGACGATCGACCTCGCGCCGGATGTGGACCTCTTCAGTTACCTCGGTGACGCCCGTGCCGCCGCCAGCGGCGGCATTGAATTGCCGATGGTCCTTTCGGATCTATTCCCGAAACGGTTCGCCAGGGCGTGGTGCGACCGGTTCGTGCGGCCGAAGCTGATGGCGGCCTTTTCCAACGAGGAGTTGAAGGGGATCGCCTCGGCGCTGCGCGCCTGGACGATCGTTCCGGCGGGCACGGAGGGTTTTTCAAAGGCGGAAGTCACCTGCGGGGGGGTCGACACGACGGAGCTCTCCTCGAAGACGATGGAATCGAAAAAAATTCCGGGGCTCTATTTCATCGGCGAGGTGGTCGACGTGACGGGGCATCTCGGGGGGTACAATTTCCAGTGGGCCTGGGCGTCGGGGCACGCCGCGGGGCAGTTCGCGTAGGGCGGGTTCACCCGCCTCCGAATTTCCTCCTCACGAGGTCGATGTCCGCCCTGGTCAGGACCGGTTTCGACATGTCCTGTTTCGCGAACTTGTAGTGCATGATCGCGGCGGGGTCGTCCACGTGCCCGAACCCGAGCGCGTGTCCGAACTCGTGGACCAGCGCGATCCGAAGGTCCCCGACGCTGCTGTACTGGTAGATCGTGATGTCCCCTCCCGTGAAGACGCCCTGTTCGAACTCCCGCGAATCCACGAAGGTGCCGTTGAAATACGTGACGTCGAGGTTGTTCGCCTCGGCCAGTTCGTTGATCTGGACGACGAGCTCGTTCACGGCCGCGACGTCGTCGTTCAGGTCGGTCCGGAGCCGCTCCAGGGATCCCTGCTCCCGCTCCAGCGCCTTCAGTTCCTGCTGGAGTTCCCCGAATTCCTTCGCGGGCGCCCCGCCCCGCTCGTTCCAGTACGCCGCCTTCGCGTTGTGCCCGTCGAACCGTTTCCGCAGCGCGGCCGCCGCTTCGTCGTACCGCCGCTGGGCCTCCGCCAGGCGTTCTGTCCGCCGCGTGTGCTGCCAGACGAGCGCGTCGTACGACCTCCCGCGCGAATCGATCGCGGCTTTCGCCTTGCGGGCTTCGAGCGTGCGCTGCTGCCTCTCGTCGTAGACCAGGTTCACCTTGAAGCTCGCCCCGCGGTCGAACCGGAAGAGCGGCCTGCCCGCCGGCTTTTCCCACACCGCCTTCGCCTCCTCCGCGACGCGGAGAAAATCCTGCTCCGAAATCCCGAACCTCCCGTCGAACGTTCCAAGCGAATACCCCACCGGGTACTCGTCGTCGGCGAAGGGGGCGCGCTCCGGTCCGTCCTTCGAGGGAGGGCCCTGGCAGGAGGCGAGGATGAGCAGGAGCAGGATGGGGAGGCCCCGGTGCTTGACGGGCGTCATGGCCGGCACGGTACCCGTTCTGATGCGATGCCCCGATCCGTCGTCATCCCGGCGGCGGCTCCTCCCTCACCGCGGACCCCATCAGGATGCCGATCGGCCTGAGCGGCGTGATGTTGTCGAAGACGATCTTCACGATCGCCGTCAGCGGCACCGAGAGGAACATCCCGACGATGCCCCAGATCGAACCCCAGAAGATCAGCGAGAACATGATCAGCAGCGGGCTCAGGTCGATGCTCTTTCCCATCATGCTCGGTTCCACGAGGTTGCCGATGGTGAACTTCACGGCCAGGATCAGGACGCCCATCCAGAGGGCGCTCATCGGGTTCTCGAACTGCACGAGGGCGAAGAGGAACGGGAGCACGCTCGCCACGATCGAGCCGATGTTCGGGATGAAGCTGAGGAAGAACGTGAGGATGCCCCATATCACGACGAAGTCGAGCCCGAAGATCCACGTTATGAGCATCACGACCGACGCGGCGAGGAAGCCGACGAGCGTCTTGACGACGATGTATTTCTGGATGTTGTCCCTGATCCCGATGGTGATCGTCGTGAGCCTTCCCGAAAGCGAGGGGCTGAAGGCGTACCGCAGTTTTTTCGAGAGCATGTCCCGCCCGAGCAGGAGCAGGAGGAGGAATATGAACACCAGGACGAGGTTCGAGAGGAGCGAGTTCACCGATGCCAGCAGGATCTTCATCACGTCCGTGACGGTCACCCCCTTCAGGAACTCCGCGACGCGCGGATCGTCGGCGATGTTCCACCCGCCCGTGATCGCGTCCGGGGGGACGCCGATCAGCGCGCCCAGGCGCTGCCAGATGTCGTTGAACCGTCCTTCGTATTGCCCCAGCCCGCCGGTGAACGACGCGACGCTCTGGTAGATCACCTGCGAAAACCCGAGCACCACCACCATCGTGACCCCCATCGACAGCACCGTCACGAGACTCCTCGGCACCCGCCACTTCTCCAGCAGCTGGATCACCGGCTGGAGGAGCATGTAGATGAAGACCGCGACGACCAGCGGTATGAGCAGGTCCCCCGCCAGGTGGAGGACATAGAAGAGTATCGCCAGGCAGATGAAAGAAAGCAGGGCGACCGCCGTTTTCAGGTACGGGAGCTGGATTTCCTGGTCGTCTGTCGTCATCGGGATCTATTGGATTTCGCTATTCCAAAGAATTTAATAATATTCCTGCATCAAAACCGCATAATCGATGAGCCTTCCCATACTCGCGCTGGCGTTCCTCGTCTTCCTGGTCGCGGCCTACCGGCTGTACGGGCGGTGGGTGGCGGGCCATTTCACCCCCGACGACGCCTCGCCCACTCCGGCGCACACGAAGGCCGACGGTGTGGACTTCGTCCCCACCCGTCCGTTCTACCTTTTCGCGCAGCATTTCTCGGCCATCGCGGCGGCGGGACCGATCGCCGGCCCCATCCTCGCGAGCCAGACCTGGGGATGGCTCCCCTGCCTCCTCTGGATCAGCCTCGGGGTGGTCCTCATCGGCGCGGTGCACGATTTCAGCAGCCTCACGGCGTCTGTGCGCCACGGCGCCTGTTCGATCGCCGTGATCACGCGCGAGCACCTCGGGCCCCGGGCCGGGATGGCGATGATGGTCTTCATCTGGATCGCGCTCATCTACGTGGTGGTGGCGTTCGCCGACATCACGGCCGGGAGTTTCGTGAGCCGAATCGAGGAGCTCGAAGGCGCCGCGGTGGAGTTCAACCCCGGCGGCGCCGTCGCCGCGGCCGCGGTGATGTACCTCGCGCTCGCCGTCGTGATGGGCCTGGTCCAGCGCTTCCTCAACCCGCCGCTCTGGCTGGTGTCGGCCGTCTTCGTGCCCGCGACGTTCGCCGTCGTCTGGCTCGGCACGCAGGTCTCGACGCTCTTCATCCTCGACGTGAAAACGTGGGGCCTCCTGATCCTGGCGTACTGCGCCGTCGGGTCGATGGCCCCGGTATGGCTGCTGCTCCAGCCGCGCGGATACCTGGGGGGCTTCGTCCTCTTCTTCGCGCTCGCGCTCGGCGTGATCGGCATCTTCTTCGGCGGGTACGAGATCCAGGCGCCGGCGGTGAAAACCTGGGACGCGGGTGGCCTCACGGGATCGATGTTTCCCTTCCTCTTCGTGACGATCGCCTGCGGCGCCTGCTCGGGGTTCCACGGCCTCGTCTGTTCGGGGACGACCTCGAAGCAGATCGACCGCGAATCGCATATGAAGCCGGTCGGATACGGAGGGATGCTCGCCGAGGGTTTCGTCGCGCTGATCGCGCTGGTCACGGTGATGATCGTCGCGCCCGAGGGCATCAGCGGGCTCAAGCCGGGCACGATCTACGGAAACGGGATCGGCGAATTCCTCACGATACTGATCGGGAGGGAGAACCTCCCCTTCGCCATCACCTTCGGGGCGATGGCCTTCTCGACGTTCGTGTTCGACACGCTCGACGTCTGCACGAGGCTCGGACGGTACATCATTCAGGAGATTTTCGGATGGAGAACGACAACCGGCGCCGTCGGGGCGACGCTCCTGACGATCGCGCTGCCGGTCTATTTCATCGCGACGGCGCGGGAGGGTTCCTGGATCAACTTCTGGACGCTCTTCGGCAGCGCCAACCAGCTGCTGGCCGCGCTCACGCTCCTCTCGATCAGCGTCTGGCTCTATAAATCCCGGAAGCGGATCTGGTTCACGCTCCTGCCGATGCTCTTCGTCCTGGTGATCACGCTCTGGTCGCTCGGCAGCCTGACGATCGCCAACTTCGGAAGGAGCTCGGGCGTGGACATGGCGCTGATCAACGCCGTGGCGTCGCTGTCGATGATCGCGCTGGCGGTGTTCCTGACCGTCGCCGGCGCGATGAAGGTGGCGGCTGAGCGGGGCGCGGTTCCTCAGTCGGAGAGGTAATATTCGATCGTCGAGACGACCCGCACCTTCTTGACGTGGGGGGTGTTGGCGTCGCGGTCCTCGATGGTGAACTGCCCCTGCGACGCCCTCCTGATCTTGCCGAGCCGGCTCTTGGAGTCCTGGGCGAATTTCTCCGCCACCTCCCGCCCGTTGTTGGTGGCCTCCTCGATCATCTCCGGTTTCAGTTCGTTGAGTTTCGAAAAGATGAACGTCGTCCTTGCATCGTACTCCTGCCCCGAGATGGCGATGCCGAGCTTGCCGAGGTCGAGCAACTTCTCCCTGCTCGCCAGCACCGCCGACACATTGCCGGTATAAACGCTCACCGTCGAACTTCCCGCGTACCGGAACCCCGCCCCTCCGGAGGACCCCCATTCCTGCGCCCGCTTGTCGGTGATCGACGGGGCGGAGACGGTGATCTCACCCTCCTGGAATCCGTTCTTCTTCAGGAACTCCACGATGAGATTGTTTTTCCTCTGGATGGCGGAATACAGCGCGACGAGGTCGTTGTCCGCCTCCAGGAACCGGATCGGCCAGATCGCGATGTCGGCGGGAACTTCGCGTTCCGAGAGACCCTTGACGGCGATCGTGCGGTCGAGCTCTTTCATCCCCGTCAGTCCGCGCGAAACGAAATAGCCCGAGAGGGCGAGGCCCGCCGCCAGGATGACGGCGAGCGTCGTGGCATTTTTCAATTTTATTGCGGGGTTTTCCATATGGTCCGGTTTATTTATTTGTCAGGGCTGCGATGAGCGGTTCGGCGAGGTCGGCGATGACCTTGATTTCATTCGGGGAGGGCATCGCGGTGATCGCGATATAGGCGTTCACGAGGCCCATCTTCGCGCTCGCCGCGCTCCCGGTCCGGGCAAACTCTTCGTGATTATCCCGCAGATCGTTGATCGCCACCGCCTTCCGGCCCTCGAGATAATCGAGGAGCCGCCGGGTTTCCGCGTTCGGACCGAAGGGGTCCTTTTCGGGCAGCTTTGATACGATGGGGGGCCGCCGTTCGCCCCAACCGTAAATCTTCGGTTCCGCCGGGGCGATCTCATTCCTGGTCACCGGATAATACCTGACCAGGTCAGCCTCGTATCGCGACACGTATTCCCTCGCCGCCGCGCCGGCGCTGTCGTCACCCATCAATCTGTCAATTCCCACGTACAATCGCTCGACATTTTGAGCCCGGAAATCGAGGATGGAAATGTTGGCGGCATTATCCGTCCCGGCAGCACAGCCGATGATGGCAACGGCGACAATCGCCAGCGGCACCGGAGTGTGCAGAGCGTCCGCCCGGGTGCAGCGATGCAGAAATAGACTATGGGATTTCATCGGTGACCCCTCCCGTGGCGCATTGTATCAGTAATGCTCTACCCCCCAATATCATTCGATCGGAGATGAATCTCAACCCCTCAATCCACGATCACGCTTTCCGCAAATTGCTTCGAAACACTGATCCGTTCAAGCTTTCCGCTCTCGATGACCAGGGACCTGTCATACCCGATCCGCTCCACGACCTTGATCCTGGTTCCGATTGATATCTTCAGTTTTTTCAGATACTGAAGATACGCGGGTGAAGTATCCTTGACGCCGACGACGACACAGGACTGTCCGGCCTTGACCTCGGCCAGTGTGGTCTTGGGTATCCGCGGGATGCGTCCATCGGGCTTCGGAATCGGATCGCCGTGCGGATCGTAATCCGGCCGGCCCAGGAACTCGTCGAGCCGGTCGACAAGCTCAGAATCCTTCACGTGCTCAAGTTGCTCTGCGATGGAATGGACGGCGTCCCAGGAGTATTTCAGGTGCTCAAGCAGGAATACTTCCCACAGTCTGTGGCTCCGGATAATGGCAAGGGCCACCCTTCCCCCTCCGGGGGTCAGCTTCACTCCCCTCGATTTGTCATATGTGATGAATTTCTTTCCCGAGAGTTTTTTAATCATGTCCACCGCCGACGCAGCGTTGATGCCAAGTTTTCCGGCGATGGCGGTGACTGAAACCTTGCGGTTGCCGTCCTGGGAGAGGTGAAAGATTTCCTTCAGGTAGTTTTCTTCGGAGAGGGATTGTTTCATGCTTCAAAGATAGCAAAAAGGTTAATATTTTGATATTAGGCACACCTAATATATTCGTATTGTCTTTCCTAAGATAATTTGTTATACTGATAGCATCACTATTCAGCGAGGCAATGAATCCGCGGTATCGGGTCCTGACGTTTACAATCGCCGCTTCGGCGTGTCTTTTCGCCTCGTGCGAGCTGGTCCTCCCCCCCGCGCCCCGGGAGGAGCGTATACTCGACGGACCGGCGGATGGGCTGACCGGCCTGCAATCGCTCCTTTTCACTCGAGGCGACGCCTCGTTCAACGACAGGGTGTTTTCGAGCGCGGACGGCCTCGGGCCATATTTTGTGGCCACCTCCTGCGGGAGCTGTCACGCCGGCGATGGCAAAGGGCACCCGTTTACCACCCTCACCCGGTTCGGTCAATCAGACCCCTCGGGGAACAACTATCTCGACCGTGGCGGCCCCCAACTTCAGAACCGTGCTCTCCCCGGTTTCACACCGGAACGCCTGCCACCCGGCGCGACGGCGACGCGGCTGACGCCGCCGGCGGTCACCGGTCTCGGATTTCTGGAGGCGGTTCCAGACTCCACGCTGCTCGCCCTTTCCGATCCCGACGACCTCGACGCGGACGGCATCTCCGGCAGTGTCTCGTGGTTGGATCTTCCTTCGTTCGTGACTCCGCGGACGGACGCGGTGTCACAAAACGGAAAATACATCGGCCGCTTCGGGAAGAAGGCCGGGGCCTACAATCTCTTCCACCAGACCGTCAATGCCTACAACCAGGACATCGGTATCACCTCATCGTTCCTCCCGCAGAACCCGGTCAACATTGAGGACGGCGTCCATCCCGTCACCGCGACAACCCCTGAAGTCACAGAAGAGGAGATCAACGCGGTCGTGTTCTACCTTCAGACCTTGAAGGCGCCGATACGACGCACGCCGGATGATCCTACGACCCTTCGCGGCGAGGCGATGTTCACGCAATCCGGATGCGGTGGGTGCCACACGCCAACACTTCTGACCGGACCATCAGCCATCGCCGCGATCGCGGACCGGGAAATCCGTCCGTATACCGATCTGCTCCTCCATGATATGGGTCCCGGGCTCGACGATGGATATACCGAAGGGAGCGCGCTTTCCTCTGAGTGGCGGACGCCGGCGCTCTGGGGCCTGGGGCTATCCCCACAATCGCAGGGAGGCGAATATTTTCTGATGCACGATGGAAGGGCGCGGAGCATCGCCGATGCGGTCCTGCTCCACGGCGGGGAGGCGGCCCGGAGCCGTGACGCGTTCCGGGATCTTTCTGATGCGGACCGCCGTGCCCTGCTCAAATTTCTGGAATCACTGTGACCCCGATGGATCGGAAATCGTTCATCAGGACCTGCGGCGCCTTTGCCCTCGGTGCACCCGCCATCGTCCCGCTGCTGCAAGGTTGCGCCTCGGGGAGCCGGTATGCGGCCGCGACTCTTGATGGCAACATCCTCACCCTGGTAAAAACGGCGTTCGTGGACAACAACGGGGCCGGGGATGGAACGCATCCGTTCGTACTGGTAAAGGTCGGGTCCATGAACCGCCCCATCTGCGTCTACCGGAACGGGCCAGACGCGTTCACGGCCCTTTCCACGGTGTGCACCCACCAGGGGTGTGAAGTCCGGCCCAATAAAGAGTACCTTGCGTGTCCATGTCACGGAAGCGAGTATTCCACCACAGGGCAGGTCCTGCAGGGTCCAGCAGAATTAAACCTGAAGAGCTATCCGGTGAGCAGCGACGATGGCAATGTGTACATCCACCTCTGACCGAACCCGATTGTCCCGCACCGCTTGCACGTTATTTCTCGCCGCCACTCTTATCGTGGTGGCTCCAACCGACGCTCAGGTCGATACGACCGGCTCCGCCCGCCCCTCCCGGGACAGTAGTTCCGCCGCGATGAACGTTGACGCAATTTACGATCGCCCGCTCTCACGTTCAGAGGATTTCCCCGTCGCCATCGGCGGGTACGCCGAGGCGAATTCCGAATACATCGGAACCGACGGTGTCACCGAGGGACTCTCATTTCAGATGCGCCGTGTTACCATCTTCCTCGCCTCATCGATCCGGGATCGGATGCATTTCCTCCTCGAGCTCGAGTTCGAAGACGGCGCGCGGGAAATCGCCGTGGAGACTGCATTAATGGATCTCGAACTGACCCCTCTCCTGGTCCTGCGGGGCGGCGTACTTCTCATCCCCATCGGGGCGTTCAACCAGAACCACGACGGGCCGAAATGGGAATTCATCGACCGGCCCGTATCGGCGACGAGAATGCTGCCCGCAACCTGGAGCAACGTGGGTTTTGGCGCGCATGGAAAGATGTTCGATGGCGACCGGACGTACGGATACGAAATCTACATCACGAATGGTTTCGACGACGCGATCATCTCGAACCCGGAGAACAGGACATTTCTCCCGGCGTCGAAGGCTGATCCGAACCGGTTTGAGGAGAGCCACAACGGCGTTCCGCTGCTCAGCGCAAAGGTGGCATTCAAACAGCGCTACCTTGGGGAAATCGGCGTCTCGTATATGGGAGGCGTGTACAATACATTCGAGGAGGACGGACTTTCCGTCGATGAGAAACGGCGGCTGGACGTCTTCGCGCTCGACGTGAACGGTATGCTCCCCTGGATCGGGACGTCGGTGACCGCGGAGGCTTCCGTGGTCAGCGTGGATGTTCCTGTGACATATTCCCAACAATTTGGACGAAGGCAATGGGGTGGATTTGTCGACCTGGTGCGACCGGTTTACAGGGGAAACCTTTTCGGATTCGACGGATCCGTGATCAATGCCGCATTACGATTGGAATATGTCGACTGGAATGTCGGTTCGTTCGCCGAGACAGGGGGAGATTTGGGAGATGAATTCGCCTCAGTTGTGCCTTCAATCAGCTGGCGGCCTTCAGGGCGAACCGTGGTCCGGTTGAACTACCGCTACGAATGGCACACCGACCTGTTCAGAAATCCCGTTTCGAAGAGAGCGGGATTTCAGTTTGGATTTTCAACCTACTTTTGACCGCCAGTCTGCGGGCTCAGGCTCCACGATCATCGAATGAACTTCAGAACTCGCGTCAGGACGCGTGGCCGAATTCCACACCCGGGACAATAACGATGGAAAGAGCTCTCCGAATTCGTTCAACTCCCACGTCGATGTTTTACGGCGGTGGCGATGTGGGAGATCGATACCCCTTGCGACAGAGGATCCAGGGGAATTATTCCATCAACTCCCAGCGGAATAAAAAGAAAGAACCCCGACCGTATGCGGCCGGGGTCCTCCTGAGTGTGGAACGTTCGTCAGTCTCGACTTATTTGATCAGCACCATTTTCTTCACCCCGGTGTATCCCTCTGACACCAGCCTGTATGTATAGATACCGCTCGGCAGGTCCCGCGAATCGAACAGGACCGATTTTTCCCCGGGCTCCTGGACTTCATTCA
>CAZQSM010000036.1:0-23030 GCA_964596065.1 uncultured Chlorobiaceae bacterium
CCCTGGTGGGCCGGAGCTTTTGAGTAGAACAGGTGTAACCGATTTACGGCCGGGGTGCGTTTCCGGAAAGGACACCCACACCAGCTCTTGGTCGGGGAGCATTCCCAGTGAGAACCCCAACACCGGCCTTCGGTCGGGGAGCGTTACCCGAGAGAACGCCAACACCCGCTTTGGGTCGCGGGGCATTTCCCGAGAGAACACCGACACCCGCTCGTGTGGAGTTGTCATTGGCGGCGTAAGAAATGCCGAAATTAACAATTCCCACGAGCGCCATTACGATGACGACCGACCTCACCTTTTTATAGGAAATGGTACTTTTAAGGTGGTTTGACATATGTGGATCTCCTATGATGATGTTAATTGAAACTTTTTCGAGAATTTAGACCTGACAAAACGGGAGAATTGGGTAGAACGTGGTAGTAAAATATCAATCGGGGGAGATCAATTCAAGAAAATTGCGGGAAAAACGCCGAAAATTATAACGCTAAAAATGGCGTGCCTTCCATCACTTTTTTATACATATATAAAAATAACTGCGATATCCCTTGACAAACCTATAGATATTGCCTATATTCGCAGACAGTAGGTTAAAAAGGTTTCGTTTTAATGCCCCTTTTGAGGAAAATAGTCTACACTTGGGGAGTTATCTCTCTCCTCTACCTCACCTCCCTTCTTGTCTTTGATCATAGCACCATCTATGTTGCCGATGTAATAAATAGGGTGATTCAAACCCTTCTTTTTATCCTCGCTATTTATATCGTCCTTCGTGAACCAAACATTCGAAATCGCGTTATATTTATCAATTTTTCGATTTTCTTCTTTATTTGCGGTATCGTTCAAATGCTGCAAATATTTATGGGTTTTAGCCTTTTTGGGGGGGAACAGTACGCTTATGTACTCTTTTGGCAGTATTTTTTAATCGCATACATCTTTACTCTTTCGATAGCAATCGTTTATCTGGTGATTGACCTACTTTTTCGGGAATTTAGAATCTATCAAAAATATCTTGCTACTTTTTTAATCGTCCTTACATTTTTCGGATACTACTATCTCCCCTTCTTTCACGATCCATTTTATCTCTATAACGTCGAAGAGATAAAACAGTGGAAAACTCTGGCAGCCCTGGTTGAAAATCAGGACCAAATACCCACACCTGCTGAATTAGCGAGTCGGGTGACCTTGCAGGCATGGGAGGATGGTCATCCTATTGGAGACCTATTCCCCGAGGTTAATTTACGCCAGATGGAGTATCTCTCACCTTATCTTGAAGGCGCAAATTGGATGGTCCTGCTGACAAAACCTCTATATTTGGGCCACATTTCGATGAATGTCCTCTTGATCGGATTTATACTGTTATTTTTTGGATACCAATACAAGAAAGATCCACCCCAAGGGGCTTATATTGACAAAATGATGTTCTTATTCCTTATATTTTGCTCCATGGAGGTGCTACATTTTTGGGGATCACTGAAAAGTGTAGAATGGAAATCGTATATTGAGGTTTCCAATATCGGCCAGTATATTACGGTGTCGTTGGAATTGATGCTGGCACTTTTCTTCGCCCTTAGACTATCATTCATCACCTCCGTTCAGGGTGAATTCTACGAAACCGAACTCGCGAGGAATCCTGAACAGATCAGCCGTTGGAGAGACTGGGTTGACAACCTCGTACTTTCACATTTTTTCAACACCAATCCGCTCATCGGTAGGTTTTTCCAAACTACCACTGGATCGAATCAGATACGGCCGACCATGACGGCCCACCCCTCAAACGAAGGAGTGTATGGAAAAAGACCCTAACATAAAGCTCTCGGAGGAGAGGAAAACAAGCTCGATGGAGTATGCGATCGTCGGCAAGAGCCGCGCGGTCGAGAACCTCCTGAAGCATATTCAACGATTGGCCAAGGCCCGCCGGGACGTCATCATCACGGGTGAGGCGGGAGTGGGGAAGGGGGCCGTGGCTAAAAATATCTACGCGGCCGGGAAGGATCCGGAGAGTTCTTCGCCGTTCATGTCGATCAACCTCTCAGTCCTCGATGACAAGGAACTCCAGTCAGTTCTGTTCGGCTTTGACCGCGGCGCGGAAGGCCTGCCGTACACGACCAAACGGGGTCTCTTCGAGATCGCCAACGGCGGAACGGTGCTGATTGAGGAGATCGAGGAGGCGAGTTTCCGCAACCAGATGAAGATCCTCGAGTTTATGAACGAAAGAACTGCCAGGAGGATCGGCGGGACGAAAAACGAACCCATCGATATTCGACTGATCGTGACCGTCAAGGAGGATCTGCGGACGCTGGTCGACAAACGCAAGATTTTACCCGACCTCTACACCAAGATCAGTGACTTCGAGAAGATCGATATCCCGCCCCTGCGTGACCGGCCGGAGGACATCCCGTACCTGGTCAAACACTTCGCGGGAGAAATCTGCGAACAGATCGGGATCGCTCCGCTGGCAATCGACATCAATGCCATCGACGTGCTGGTCCGTCAGGTCTGGCGTGAAAACATCCGGGAGCTGAAGGCGGTGGTGGACAAGTCGGTGCTCTTCTCGAGCGGTGGACGCTTCATGCTGCCGCCGGAACTGGTCGACGAGAAGACCGAGGTCGTCAAGATGATCAACAACATCGTGACGGGTCAGGATTTCGTTCTCGACAAATCACTCGACGCGATCGAGAAGGGAATTATCGAAAGATCGCTGCAGAAATTCGGGTTCAATCAATCGAAAGCTGCGAGTTTTCTCGGGATGACGGAGCAAACGCTGCGGTATAAGCTGAAACGCCTCAACATCGCGAGTTCGCGCACGAGGGTCTGACCACCTGATCCGGGTCGGACCACGTTCCCCCGAACGTGTTATGGATGCCCTTCCCCCCGAAGGGCATTTTTTTTGTCCCTTCGAAGCGATCGTTCCTTCCAGATTACGTTCCTGCTCCCCATGGCGAGGAAGGGGATGATCAGCCCGTAGCAGGTCAAATAACACTCGAAGGCGAGAAAATATTTCCGCAGGTGTTTGAAGGGAAGCCTGCCGAAGACTTTCGAGAAGAGCAGATAGTCGGCGAGGGCGACCGCTGCGAGAAGCGGGATCGAAAGCGTGGCGGGCGCAAAGACGAGTCCGAGGACGACCAGCGCCCGGACGAGCCAGCCGATCGCGATCACGACCATCCCCACCGAAACCATATCGAGTGCACCGACACCCCAGCGCTGTTTTTGCCTGACCAGCTGAGAAATGGAATCACAGGCCCCGCTGGTGACGACGGCATCCGGCTCGAGCGGAAACCGGAGCCGGTAGTCGGTCTTCTGGATGATCGTTTGGACCAGCGAATAATCCTCGGTGACGCTGAACGGGATGAGCTCGTACCCGCCGGTCTTGACGTAGGCGCTTCGCCGGATGGAAAGGTTGTTTCCGATGGCCGTCAGCGGGATGTTCAACCCGGCGGTGGCGGAGGCGATGCTGAAGAGATAAAGCCAGTCCAGCGCCTGGATGCCGTGGAAGAGTCTGCCGTTTCCAAGTATGGTGAACCCGCCGACGATGCCGGTCCCCTCTGAAAAATATTTGACCGTTCCACGCACCCACCGCGGATGGACTGCACAGTCCGCGTCGGTAAACATGATGATCTCACCGCGGGAATGCCTGATCCCCTGGGCGATCGCGTTCGTTTTGCCGCGGAGATTGCCGCTTTCCGGGGGCGATTTCAGGAGTTGAATGTCGCCCCGGCCCGCGATGAATCGTTCGACGATCTCGGCGGTTTTGTCGGTCGAAAAATCGTCGACGACCAGGATCTCCAGTTTTTCGGCGGGATAGTCGAGATGACGGAGTGAATCAAGGCACGGTAGGATCCGATCTTCCTCGTTGCGGGCGGCTATGATCACCGTAACGGTGGGTTCATATCCGGGATGTTGGGACAGCCCGGTCGATGACGTCAGTCCGTGGCGAAACAGCAACAGCTCGAGACAGTAGAGCGCTACGACGGAGACGAGGAAAAAGGTGACCATGCGATGGATTGTGTGGGCTCAGGGCCTCCGAATGTAAATAATCCCCCTATCGGATACAATAGTTGATATTCCAACCTAATTGTGCTATATTTTCACAAATTCCTTATCGTTTCCATGCAAACCCCGGTGCTCCCCAAGCGAATTCACTCTGACCCGACTGTACTGTCGATACCGCTCTACAGGAAAACGATCCTGCCCAGCGGGATCCGCATCGTGAGCGAGCAGGTGCCCCATGTTCGGTCGATCGCGGTCGGCGTCTGGGCCGAAGTAGGTTCCCGGGACGAGGAAGCTTCGAACAACGGAATTTCCCATTTCCTCGAACACATGGTGTTCAAGGGTACGCGCCGCTACTCGGCCAACAAGATCGCGCGAAGCCTGGAGGCGGTTGGCGGGTACCTGAACGCGTTTACCACGAAGGAACACACCTGTTTTTACGCGAGGATCCTCGACGACCAGCTCCCCAAGGCGATGGATATCCTCGCGGAGCTCGTGCAGCACCCCACCCTGGACCAGAAGGAAATGGAGAAGGAGAAGTCGGTGGTCCTGGAGGAATTGAAGAACATCGAGGACGATGCCGACGACCTCATCCACGAGTATTTCGACCGGAACCTGTACAGCCGGCATCCGCTCGGGTTCCCGATCATCGGCAGCGCCGAAAATATCCGGGCCTTCGACAAGCCCTCGCTCCTCCGGTATATCAAGAAGTTCTACACCCCCGACCGGCTGATCGTTTCGGCCGCGGGAAATTTCCGCCACGACGACCTGGTGGAGCTGGTACAGAAGCACTTCCGGATGCAGAAGCGGGAACGAGTCGCCACCGGCCGCCTCGGCTCACCCCGAAAACCGAAGCCGAGCCGGGAGGTATTTCATAAACCGATCAACCAGGCTCACGTCTGTTATGGCACGATCGGTTACAGCGTCAGAAGCGCCTACCGGCATCCGCTGCTGGTACTGAATACGGTTCTCGGCGAGGGGATGAGCTCCCGGTTGTTCCAGAACATCAGGGAAAAATACGGTTTCGCCTATTCGATCTATTCCTTCCTCAGCCTGATGAGCGACACGGGGAACTTCGGCGTCTACATCGGGACCGATCCGGCGAAGGTGGAGAAGTCGATCGACCTCATCCGGAAGGAGATCGACAAACTCCGGAACGGTTCCGTCGGGCGGGAAGAGATGCGGCGGGCGAAGGCCCAGCTGAAGGGCACGACGATGCTCGGGATGGAAAGCATGTCGAACCGCATGATGCGTCTCGCCAGCGGTGAGATGTATTTCCACGAAAACGTGACCCTCGACCAGGTGCTCGCCAAGATCGACGCGGTCACCTCCGATGATGTCCACGAAGTGGCGGGAAAGCTCCTGAACCACGACAATTTTTCGACCGTGGTGATTTCTCCTCTGGCGCCGAAACCCGGGGATCTCCGGAAGGTGGCCTGAGCGGACCGATGTCCAACCGCAACCTGACACTCACTTTGAACTCCCGGCATGGCAACAATCACCATCGACGATAAGCAATTCCCCATCGAGGGCAAGCCCACCATCATGCAGGTGGCCCTGGAGAACGGGATTTCGATCCCGCATTTCTGCTGGCATCCGCGGCTGAGCATCGCCGGCAACTGCCGCATCTGCCTCGTCGCGGTCGAAAAAATGCCGAAGCTCGCCATCTCGTGCCAGACCCCGGCCGGCGACGGGATGGTGGTCAGGACAGCGTCGCCGGAGGTCATCAACGCCCGCGAGGCCGTGATGGAGTTTCTCCTGATCAACCACCCCCTCGATTGCCCCATCTGCGACGAAGCGGGCGAGTGCAAGCTCCAGGACTACGCCTACCAGCACAGCGTGGGACAGAGCAGGTTCGAGTTCGAGAAGGTGCGCAAACCGAAACGGGTCGAGCTGGGGCCGAGGGTCACGCTCGACACCGAGAGGTGCATCATGTGCTCGAGGTGCATCCGGTTCTGCGATGAAATCGTCGAACAGCCCCAGCTCGTCTTCACCAAACGCGGGGACCACGTCGAACTCACGACGTTTCCCGGGGACCGGCTCGACAACGCCTATTCGATGAACACGATCGACCTCTGCCCCGTAGGGGCGCTGACGAGTACCGATTTCCGGTTCAAGTCGAGGGTATGGGAGATGTCCTCGACCGAAACCATCTGCCAGGGATGTTCGAGGGGTTGCAACGTCTCGATGTGGGTGCGGAACAACAAAATCCTTCGCCTTACGCCGAGACTGAACCCCGAGGTGAACGATTACTGGATGTGCGACAACGGTCGCCTCAACTCGTTCGCGCACGTCAACGCCGAGGACCGGATCAAAGGCCCGATGGTGAGGAAGGAGGGGGAACTTGTCGAGGTGGGCTGGGACGAGGCCGTGGCCCTGCTCGGATCGGAACTCAAGACGTTCAAGGGAAGCGAGATTGCCGCCATCGGGTCGCCCTTTGCGACCAACGAAGACAACTACCTCTTCCGTCGGCTGATGAACCAGCTGGGCGCGGACCAATACAGCGTCCTCCCGCACCTGCGGCCGGACGATCACGATGATTTTCTGATCACGCCCGACAAATCTCCCAACAGCCGGGGAGCGATCCTGGCCGGTTCGGCCGAGGGGAAGGCGCTCACCGACCACGCCACCCTGATCGGAAAAATCAGCGCGGGGGAGATCAAACTCCTCTACGTGATGGAGGACGACATCGGCGCGCTGAAGGAGTTCGAGGACGTCTTCCCGAAGCTCGAAATCCTGGTCGTCCACTCGTCGAACCACAATATGACCACCAAACACGCGGACATCGTCCTCGCCTCTGCGACCTTCGCCGAAAAGGGCGGAACCATGATCAACGTGGCCGGGCGCGTGCAACGGATCAGGCCCGCGGTCGTCACCGCGTACCAGGAACGCTCGCTGGACGGGTTCTCGATGAGCCGGTGGGACAAATTCGGAGCCCATAACGACCGGTGGAACCGGGGCCTGAAGTACGATGTGCGCGACAGCTGGCGCATCCTCGCCGGGCTGGCCAACGCGCTCGGTTTCCGCTGGAAGTACCAGACCGGGCGGGACGTCTTCGCCGAAATGAGCGCGAAGATCCCGGAACTCAAGGGCCTCTCCTACCAGACCATCGACCGGATGGGGGAGACGCTCCGGGAAGGAAGAACAACCGGCGTTGCCGCGGGGGCCTGACATGGAACTGCTGATCGAACTCGTGAAAATCGTCATCGTGATGGGCCTGCTGGTCGGCGTCGTGGCGTACACCGTCCTCCTCGAGCGCCGCGTGGCTGCCGCGATCCAGAACAGGATCGGACCGAACCGGGTCGGATGGCAGGGTCTGATGCAGCCGCTGGCCGACGTCCTGAAGCTCGTGATGAAGGAGGACATCGTCCCCGAACGGGCGAACCGCTTCATCCACCATCTCGCCCCCGTCATCTCCATCAGCATCGCGATGACGACGATGTCGGTGATCCCGTTCGGCGACTCGATCGAGCTCTTCGGCAGAACCATCAAGCTCCAGATCGCCGACGTCAATATCGGCATCCTGTACATCCTCGCAATGACCTCCCTCGGGGTGTACGGCATCACGCTCAGCGGCTGGTCTTCGAACAGCAAGTATTCGCTGCTCGGGGGGCTCCGGTCGTGCGCCCAGATGCTCAGCTACGAAATCTCGATGGGCCTCGCGGTGATCGGGGTGGTGATGGTCGCCGGCAGCCTCCGGCTCGACACGATCGTGGCGCTCCAGTCCGGCTGGGCGTGGAACATCGTCCTTCAGCCGATCGGCTTCATCACGTTCACCGTCGCCGCATTCGCGGAGACGAACCGGCATCCGTTCGACCTGCCGGAGGCCGAACCGGAACTGGTGGGAGGATACCACACGGAATACAGCGGACTGAAATTCGGGCTGTTTTTCCTGGCCGAATACGCCAACATGGTGGTGGCGAGCGCCCTCATCACGACGCTCTTCCTCGGGGGATGGCAGATCCCCTACGCGGCGGAGCTGGGGCTCTCGGGAAACCTCCTCAGCCTGCTCCAGGTGGCCGCGTTCTGCCTCAAGACCGGTTTGCTCGTGCTCTTTTTCATCCTCATACGGTGGACGATACCGCGGTTTCGTTACGACCAGCTGATGAACCTCGGTTGGAAATTCATGCTGCCGATGGCGGTGCTCAACATCGTCGCCACCGGTCTGGTGATCCTGTTCCTCGGACGTTAACCGTGTTCAACCATCACCGAATGACCTCCCTGTGAAAAAGCAACAACCTCCGATCATCCACGGCAAGGACCTCACGTTCTGGCAGCGGCTCTATATCCCCGAAATCCTCCGGGGCCTCAGGATCACCATCACCCAGATGTTCAGGCCGAAATTCACCCGGCAGTATCCCGAGGAGCGCTGGAACCCGACGGCCGCGTTCCGGGGCCGGCCGGTGCTCGTGGAGGACCACGGGGTCGAGCGGTGCGTGGCGTGCGGGTTGTGTTCCAGGGTGTGTCCGGCTCTCGCCATCGAGGTCCAGGCGTCGGAATCCCCCTTCTGGAAGGAACGCTACCCGGTGCGCTTCGAGATCAACATGCTGCGCTGCATATTTTGCGGGTTTTGCGAGGAGGTCTGCCCCGAGGAGGCGATCGTGATGAGCAAGGAGTACGAACTGACATTCCTCAGCCAGGAGGCGGGAATTTACGGGAAGGAGAAGCTCCTGACGCCGGCCGCAGAACTCAAGGACCGGCTCGAATACCTCCGGAGCCAACGGTAGACTCCGCACCGGTGCGCCGGCCCTCCGGCCGCCAACATTGCGTCATTCCCGCCGTATATGATGCGTATGCGATATCGACTCGTCCGTGACACTCTATCCAGGAGCAAAACCATGAACCATCTTCTACGGTGCCTGTTCATCTGTCTCGTCGCGTTCCCGGCGGCGGGAAGGGCCCAATTGTCCCTCTCGTACGAAAAATTCACGCTGCCCAACGGGCTCGACGTCATCCTCCACGAGGACCATACCCTTCCCCTCGTTTCCGTCAACACTTATTACCACGTCGGTTCTGGGAATGAAAAACCGGGCCGGACCGGGTTCGCCCACCTCTTCGAACACCTGATGTTCGAGGGATCGGCCAACGTCCCCGAGGGAAAATTCGACGAATGGCTCGAGGCCGCCGGCGGCAACAACAACGGATCCACCAACGCCGACCGGACAAACTATTACCAGGACGCACCCTCCAACGCGCTGGAGCTGGCGATCTTCCTCGAGGCCGACAGGATGGGCGGTCTCCTCACGACGATGTCGCCGGGAAAGGTCGACGGCCAGCGGGACGTGGTCAAGAACGAGCGCCGGCAGTCGTACGAGAACCGTCCCTACGGCATGGCCGACATCGCGATCTCCGGTAGCCTCTATCCCCCGGAGCATCCGTACCACTGGCCGACGATCGGATCCATGGCCGACCTCTCCGCCGCGAGTTACGACGACGTCGTCGAATTCTTCAAGACGTACTACGCCCCGAACAACGCGAGCGTGGTGATCGCCGGCGATCTCGACCCGGCCGCGACCCGCGCGCTCGTGACGAAATGGTTCGGCCCGATCCCCGCCGGCCCGCCCGTCCCACCCATCGATCCCCCCGTCGCAGTACTCACGGGGGAAAAACGCTCGATGATGGAAGATAAGGTTCAGCTGCCCCGGATCTACATGTGCTGGCTCACGCCGGCCTCGTTCGCGCCGGGAGACGCCGAGATGGACCTCCTCGCCGGCGTGCTCACGGGGGGGAAGAACTCGCGGCTCTACAAGAAACTGGTCTACGAGCTGCAGATCGCCCAGGACGTCTCGGCGGGACAGGCCTCCCGGGCCCTCGGATCGTATTTCACCATCGTCGCGACCGCGAGGGCCGGTCATACGCTGGGGGAGATCGAGGCGATCATCCAGGAGGAGATCGACAGGCTCAGGACGTCGCCGCCTGACCCCCGGGAACTCGCCCGGACGGTGAACGGCTATGAATCCTCATACCTCGCGAGGCTGCAGGGGGTCGGGGGGTTCGGCGGGAAGGCCGATCTGCTCAATAACTACTACACGCGCACCGGCAACCCCGACTACCTGAACGAAGATTTTTCACGCTACACGGCGATCGCCCCCGACGACATCACCGCCGCGGCGCAGCGCTATCTGCGCGACGACGGGAGGGTCGTCCTCAGCGTCGTCCCCGAGGGAATGCCGGCCCTGGCCGCGCCGTCGAAAGGGGGCACCCGATGAACGGATTCCGATCGCCGAAGTCGTGGGGCGCCGGGCGCGCCATCGTGGCCCTGTTCCTCATGCTCGCGGTTCCACAATTCACGACGGCACAGCAGAGTCCGATCCCCCTCGGACCCCCCCCGGCCCTGAAGCTTCCGGTGCCGCACCATTTTCGGCTCGGCAACGGTCTCCGGGTCGTGTTGATGGAAAACCACAAGGTCCCCCTGGTCGAGGTGGAAATGATCGTGCGGGGGGGATCGGTCCTCGATCCGCCGGGGAAAACCGGCCTCGCGGGGATGACCGCGGAGATGATGGAGGAGGGGGCCGGAGGGAGAAGCTCCCTGGCGTACGCCGACGCGGTCGACTTCCTGGGAGCATCGGTTTCGGCATATTCGAGCATCCACTCCTCGGGGGTGAGCCTCTTCACACCGCTCTCCAAACTCGATTCCGGGATGGCTCTCTTCGCGGACATGCTGCTGCGGCCGGCATTCCCGGAACAGGAGCTCGAGCGGCTGCGCGACGAACGGCTGACGTCGCTGATGCAATGGCACGATCAACCGAGGGCCATCGCGTCCGCGATCTTCAACCAGACGCTCTACGGGAAATCCCACCCGTACGGGCTGACCTCGCTCGGGGACGAGGCGAGCATCAGGGGGATCAGCATCGGGGATGTTCGCGATTTTCACAGGCGCATCTACACTCCGGAGAACGCAACCGCCATTGTCGTGGGGGACATCGCTCCCGACCTGGCGCGGCGGCTCCTGGAACGCCACTTCGGATCGTGGACCGGCGGCTCCGTCGAAGTGCCGCTGCCCGCCCCGGCCCCCCAGGTGACCTCGCGGGAAGTGATCCTCGTCGACAAGCCGGGTGCCGCGCAGAGTGAGATCCGGATCGGGCGGATCGGCGTCGACCGCCTCACGCCCGACTATTACCCGATCCTCGTGATGAATACGATCCTCGGCGGATCGTTTTCGTCGAGGCTCAATCAGAACCTGCGGGAGAGGAACGGGTACAGTTATGGGGCGGGCTCGGGCTTCGATTTCAGGCTCTCCGCGGGCCCCTTCCGGGCGGCCGCGGCGGTCCAGACCGACGTCACGGACAAGGCGCTGGTCGAATTCATCAACGAACTCACCGCGATCCGCGAGACGGTGTCGGACGAGGAGCTTGCCCGGGCGAAGAACTACCTCGCGCTCCTGTACCCCACCAACTTTGAAACGATCTCCGACGCGTCCGGGCAGCTCGCCGAGCTGGTGGTGTACGGCCTCTCCGACGACCTGTTCAACACGTATGTCACAAAGGTCCTGGCGGTCACCGGGGAGGACGTCCGGCGGGTCGCGAGGAGCTACGTCGACCCGGAGACGGTGGCGATCATCGTTGTGGGGGACCGGCAGAAAATCGAACCCGGCATCCGGGCGCTCGGCCTCGGTCCGATCCGCAACCTGACCATCGAGGATGTCCTCGGTCCGGTCCCGTCCGTCGGCGGGAGGCAGTGAGATGGCGGTACCGCGCCCCCGGGGGTCCGGGAGGATCCGGCGTCGGGTGATCCGCCCCGCGTTCCTCGGGATGCTCGTGGCGCTCGCGCTCCAGGCCGGGTTGTCGGCCGACCAGGCGTGGAGGAAACGCGGCGTCGCCGCCGGATTGACTGTGGCGATCAACCCTCTCAATCCCGGCACCCTCTTCGCCGAGGGGAGCGCCGGTGCGATCATCGTGTCCTACGACCGGGGCATCACCTGGGGCCATTGGAGCAACCCCGGCCTGATCGCCATCCGCCAGATCCTCATCCATCCGGCGGACACGAACATCGTCCTGTGTGCCGCCGGAAGCGGCGGGCTGCGGCGCACCACCGACTATGGGGCCACCTGGTCCACCGTGCTCCCCGATTTTTCAATCGACGGGGAGAGCATCTCCGCGTATCCCTCCAACCCCGACACGGTCTACGCCGGAAATTTTCCCGACGGCGTGCTCCACCTCAGCACGGACCGGGGGGAGACCTGGTCGGTCAGGGGCATCTCGTCAAACCGGCTCTGTGCCCTGGCGGTGAAGCCGGACAATCCCCTCGTGCTCTGCGCCGGCACCGGCGGGGGGACCATCTCCCGCACGACCGACGGGGGGGTGAGCTGGAGCGTCGTCAAGCCGGGGACGGCGGGCGGCAATTTCCAGGAGGTTCCCTTCATCGCCTATCACCCCCTGGATCCGCTCCTCGCCTACGCGACGACGTACGGCGCACTCGATTCCACGCTCGACGTCTGGAAATCGACCGACGCCGGCGCCACCTGGAGCAGAACCGCCCTCCGGAAGTTCGGCACCTGGGCGCTCACGCTCGATCCAACCGACGTGAACGTCCTCTACGCCGGGTCCTTCAGCGGGATCCTCTCCACCGTCTACCGGTCGACCGACGGCGGGGCGAGCTGGAGTTCGCTCGGGACGGGTCTGCCCGCGGGGAGTTATATGTGGAGCCTCAAAATCCATCCGGTCGAACCCTCCCTGGTGTGGCTGGCCGCGACCGCCGGATTCTTCGGTGAGCTGGGGATCTTCCGCCTGCTCCCCGCCTCCGGCGTGATCCGCGGGGCGCTCCTCGACGCCGATGCCGGCGACACCGTCCGAAACGGCGTCGTCCGGAACCCCGTGACCGGAGACGAGTGGGACATCACCCCGATTGACCCGGTGTTTTCGTTCGGCTACTATGAGGGGGACCCGTCCACGACGCCGGAGCTTTCCGCCTCGGCCTGGCCGTTCCGGGCACGGACCTTCGCCGCGGCCTTCGTCATCGATTCCACCGTCGGCGCGGACATCCCGATGACCCGACTGGGGATGGCAGTCGTCTCGGGGGTCGTGACCGACAGCATCGGAGCCACGCCGGTGGGGGCGAGACTCACCCTCCTCGGGCGGAGGTCGATCGGGGACACATCGTACGCGGCGCTGTCGGATTCCTCGGGGACATTCCGGTTCGACAGTCTCTTCCTGACCGAACCGGGCGTCAACGGGTATGACTCCCTCGTCGTCGATCCCGCGATCCCGGCCAGTGGAATCGTCGTCGTGCCGGTCACGATCGCCGGCGATACAAATCTCGACATCAGGCTGGGCCGGGCGGAGGTCTTTATCGTGTCGACGTTCGACGACGGGGGATACAGCGGGTACTATGAAGCCGCGCTGGCGGCCAACGGCATCCGGTCGGCGAAGTGGAATGTTCTGAGGCAGGGGCCGGCGCCGATGACACGGACCGCGGAATTCGGCAGGCGGATCCTCGTCTATTACACCGGCGACCACGCCGACACCGTCCCCGGAGCTGACCTCGATTCCCTGGCTGGAGTGCTCGCGTCCGGATCACACCTCCTCCTGATGGGTCAGAACCTCGTCGAACGTAACGGGGGCGGGACCCTCTTCGCGGACCTGCTCCGGGTGGGGTTCGCCGCGAATACGCCGCTGGCGTTCAACCGGGCGGTCCCCGGCGAGATCCTCGCCGGCCTTGAATTTTTCACCACCGGGCCCGGGATCATCCCCCAGACGTCCCGGGACGTGCTGACGCCGCTCGAGAGCGCGACGCGCGGGATCCTCGATTACGGCGCGAACACGGGTGGCACCGCTGCGGTCCGGAGGGGCCCTCTCTTCGACAGCTCACGGGCGATCGTTGCGGGCTTCGGGCTGGAGGGGGTGTACACCCCGCAGAAGAGGGCGGAGCTGGTGGGGCGGTTGGTCGGCTACCTCGGGGGTTCGATCGTGACGGGTGTCGGCGGGTCCCCCGGCCGGGCCCTCCCCGCGGAATTCCGGGTCGTCGGCAATTATCCCAATCCGTTCAATCCGTCGACGTCGATCCTCATCGACGTACCCTCCCGGCAGAAAATCACCGTGGGGGTCCACGACGTGCTCGGGCGTACGGTGGGGATCGCCTTTGAGGGATACGCGGAGCCGGGGAGGCTGGCGGTGCGCTGGGACGCCCCGGGTCATCCCGGGGGAGTCTATTTCTACAGGGTCAGCGCGCCCGGCGTCGCGATGACGGGAAAGATGCTCCTGCTGCGTTGACCCGGCGCTAGGTCCGTTCCTGCTTCCACCACCGCTCAACGACCGAATTCACGTTCGTGTCGGCCTGCTTGGTCTGCCACCGTTCGAAGAACTTGACGTCCCCGCTCGAAGGCCCGGGGACCGGGAGGTCGATCAGGATCCTCGACGGCACCGGCACGGCGTCACCGATGATGTAGGCCTCGCCCTGCTGCAGCGTCGGGAGGACGTCCATCAGGTTCGAAAGCGCGTCGGGGAGGAGTTTCCGCACGTAGGCCTGGTCGTTCGGGTTGAGCAGGCGCATCGCGATGAAATTGTTGCACTGCGCCGTGATGGTCTCCGAGATCTCCGCGGGCCGCTGGCTGATGATCATGCAGCTCACGCCGTATTTCCGCCCCTCCTTCGCGATCCGTTCCACCGTTTTCCGCGCAGCGTGCGATTTCCCGCTGACCGACAGGTAGGCGTGCGCCTCCTCGAAGACCACGAGGATCGGGAAATCCTGTCGCGACTCGTTCCAGACGTTGAAATCATAGATGATCCGGCCGAGCAGCGAGACGAGCACGTTGATCACGTCGAACGGGACGCGGCTGAGGTCGATGATGGTGACACGCTTGTTCGAATCGAGCGCGAAGAGCTTCGTGAGCAGGCTCGGGAAGGTGTCGGAAGACCGGTAATTTTTGGGCTTGAAGAGGAACTCGTACCTGCGGTCGGTGAGCTTGCTCTCGAGCCTGACCAGGAACCTGGTGAACTGGCCGTAGAACGGCCCTTCCTTGCCGCTGAGCGTGCGCTCGGTGTCGAGCGACCGCATCCTGGCGCTGACGTCCAGGAAGTCGAAGAAGACCGGCGTGTCGACGGTGAGGTAGTCCTTGAGGCTCAGGTTCTTCCCCCGCTTGGAGTCGAGGATCGCCTCCTTCATCACCATCATCTGGTTCGTCGCCGATGACTCGGTCTCGTCGATCAGGGTTTCGACGAGTTCGTCGAAGTTCATCAGCCAGTAGGGGAGCTCGATGTCGGTGATGTTGATCAGGTTCCCGGTCTCGGCGAAGGCCGGGCCGTACTCGCCGTGCAGGTCGAGCAGGACCACGTGGGTATTTTCGAGCGATGTGACCTTCTGGAGGATCGAGGCGGTCGTGCACGATTTTCCCGAGCCCGTCGATCCGAAGAGGGCGATGTGTTTCGAGAAAAATTTATTCGGGTCGAGGTAGAGCCGTTCCTTTTCGATCTGTGGGAGGACGCCGAAGGAAAAATCCATCCCCCGGTGGGCCGAAAAGATCGATTTGAGGTTCGTCCCGTCGGCGCCGATCACCGACGCCCCGATATGCGGATAGCTCGCCAGCCCGCGCGTGAAGGTGCCCCCGTGGACGGTGCCGATCAGCTGGATCTCCATGATCCGGTGACCCGAAATCACCTGGTCGATGCCTGTTTCGCTCAGGTTGGCGTCGGTCCTGACGGCGGACACCATGCCGACGATCGAGGAGGCGCCGTCCGGTATCGTCACGAACGTCCCGATCCTGCCCAACATGCCCGCCCCCTCACGGTGCCCGTTCGTTCCCTGTTCCATCACGGCTGACACCGAACTGCTGCTCACCGAGGTGACGGTGGCGAGGATTTTTAAAGCGTCGGTCATGGCTGGCCTCCCGGGAGTTTCAACGAGTCCGTTTGATGGTTAAAATGGTCATGTCGTCTGAGTTCGGGCCCTGCGTGCTGAATTTTTGAACGTCGTCGAGCACCGTGTGCGTGATCGCCTTCGCCGTCAGCCCGTGGTGGAGCCCGAGCTGGGCCTTGATCCTCTCCTCGCCGTAGAATTGTTCGTTCTGGTCCATCGCCTCGGACACCCCGTCCGTGTAGAGGAACAGCACGTCGCCGGGCTGCATCAGGAAATTCTCCGTCTTGAAGACCTCGTTCGGGAACGGCCCCATGATCTGGCCGGTGGTCTCGACGAAGTCCATGCTCCCGTCCGCGGCGCGGTAGAGCACCGGGTTGTTGTGGCCGCAATTGGCGAACAACACCAGGCCGTTGCGGTCGTCGGTGAGCTCCCCGTAGAAGAGCGTCACGAATTGTTCCTCGGAAAAGGTCTTGTTCAGCAGCTTGTTTACCCGTGAGAGGAGCGAACTGATCTTCGTCTGGTATTCGAACCCCATTCGGAGCGCGCCGGAGGTGTAGAGCGCCTGCGCCGCGGCCGAGAGGCCCTTGCTCGCGGCGTCCCCGATGACGAACCCGAGCCGCTCCTGGTCCCCCTCGATTTCCAGGTAGTCGAAGAAGTCCCCCCCGACGATCCGGTCCGCCACCGACACCCCGTACAGGTCGTAGTTGTGGAACCGTTTTTCGTGTTCGGGAAGGATGCTGCGCTGGATCTCCCGTGCCTTGTCGATGTCCTGCTCGAGGATCTTGCGCCGCCGGTCGAGCTTCTGCGTGGCGAGCGCGGCCGTGACAGCCGAGCCGATGATGTTGAGCGTGGCGGTGAATTTGTCGCTCAGCTCGTCGGCGTTGAACGCCATGACGTACTGAAACAGCGTGTTGTCGTTGACGCAGACCCTGGGTCCGATGCCAGTGGCCGAATAGTGCGTGATGCCCCGGTCGCGGAGGTACTTGTCATGCTCGTCGCTGATGATGGTGCGCAGTTTCGGCAGCTCGAGGAACACCGGGTAATCGCTGACCAGGATGCGGTAGGGGGTTTTGATCTGCTGGACTTCGCCGATCTGGGCGATCAGGTCGTAATATCCGTCACGCTGGTTCAGCTTCCAGATGCGGCCGCCCTTGATCATGATCTCTTCGTTCTGGACGACCTCGGCCAGGACGTCGCGCAGGAGGTCCTCCTCGCGGTCGAACTTCTTTGAACCGATGGTTTCGATCGTGCGGTACAGCTTTCGGACGTGCATCCGGTCGTTAAAATATAATCAGATGTCGCAATGTAGCCGGAATGGCCCTGAAATGCAACCGGTCACTCGACGTGGTATGTCATCTCCCCGGCCCGGACCGCGAGCGGGAGTCTGTCCTCGCGCGTCGGGATCGCGCAGGAGTAGGACGGGTTGTAGGCGCAATACGGGTTGTGCGCGTTGTTGAGGTTCACGACGTACAGGTGGTCCGGATCGTCGGACTCGGGCTCGACTTCGACGTAACGTCCCACGCCGTAGGTTTCACCCCCGGTTGTCTCGTCCGTGAACCAGACGGAGAGGTTGGCGGCGAGCTGGGGATGCCTCCGGACGTCCTCAGCGGAGAATTTATAGGCGTTCAGCCGGTGGTCAGCCCCGCCGATCCGCAGCGTGAAATAGCCGTAGCGGATCTGCTTCCTCGGTTCACCTTTGGTGCCCGAAACGATGACGGTATCGGGCCGCTCGTACCGGGTGAGCTTCGAAGTGAAGTAGAAGCCTGGATCCGGAGGATACCAGCGGAGCCCCTCGAAGGGGATGGGGGGCGTCGTCATGAAAGGCGAGTCCGGGTGGTTCCGGAAGAAATCCTCCGCCATCCGGCGGTAATTCATCGATTCGTTGACGGCGCGGAGGCTGTCGGCGCCCGTCATCACCCGGGGCGACTCCCGTGTGCACGAACTGAGCGTCACAAGGAGGGCCGCGACCAGGAACGTCCAGGGTTTCATCCGTGCAATTTACGAATTTGGCGGATACGGGGCAACGGGTCCGCCGGTCAATCGATCGCTTCCACACCCATCTCCTTTGTGAGGTGGGTCGCGCCGGCGACTTTCGCGGTCATCCAGAGCACGTACCGGATGTCGACCGCGATCGAACGGCTGTACGACTCGTCCCAGGCGAAATCGTTGATCGTCGCGCCGTAAGCCCTGTCGAAATTCACGCCGACGAGCTCTCCCGCGGCGTTCATCAGCGGGCTCCCCGAATTGCCCCCCGTCGTGTCGAGATTATAGAGGAGGCAGACCGGGAGACTGTTCAATGTTCTGCTGGCGAGCCTGCCGAAATCGCGTTTACCATACAGTTGGATGACTTTCGCGGGGGTGTTGAATGGTTCGCGCCCGGTTGTCTTGTCGATGACGCCCCTGATGGTGGTGATCGGACTCGCGTGGAGGGCGTCTGCGGGGGAGTATCCGCGGATGGAGCCGTACGTCATCCGGAACGTCCCGTTGGCGTCGGGGATGAATTCCCTGCGGAGGAAACGGCTCCGCGCGTCGGCGTATTCGCCGTCGAGTTTCTGGAGGGCGCCGCTGCGGCTTTCATCGGTTTCCTTCATCGCCCGATAGAGCGGGCGAAGGCTCCGGGCCAGGCCAAGGAAGGGATCGTCGATCGCGCCGAGGGAGTCGGAAGAGAGGCCGAACAGCGACATCACGAAGGCCGAATCGGAAAGCCGCGACGTGCGGTAGGCCTCGGCGACGAATTCATCGATCTTCGATTCGACGCTGGATGGCCCGGTCAGGGCGTCGATGGGAGCGATCCGGTGCGCGTCGCCGAGTTCGGACGCGTCCAGGAAAAATTCCCGCAGGAACACCTGGTCCACGCCCTCGACGTAATTGGCGAGGGACTGGGCGAGACCGGTCTTCGTGGCGGAGAGGTTCCGTTCCATGAACGCCGATTCGCGCTCAAGGTCGGGCTTGGCCAGCTCCTCGGCCCCGTCGAGAAGCGTGAGCGCCGTCGAGAGCATCGTCACGGATGAGCGAAGATATCGGAGGGTCAGTTCGTAATCGGCCGTCTCCCGCATCCCGTTGTAGAGCGATTCCAGTTCCCGCAACATTCCCCCGTACCGGGAGGAGAGGGCGGGGTCGGCGTCGATGAATTTCTGGAGCTCGAGGTCGTCCCCCGCGCGCGCGCCGACGAGATCCATTCTCGCCATTCCTTCAAGTTTCGAGCGGTAATTTTTCAGCACGTTCGAGAGACTCTTGATCCTGGCGGCGGATTTGATGGCCGCGCCGGGGTCCTCCGCGCCGGCGGCCTCCATCGTCGAAATTTCCCACTGGTAGAGGTCGGCGATATACGGCATCCGGATGTCCTCCTCGAAGGAGAGGAAATGAGACGAACGGTGGCGGAATGTCCTCCCCGGGTATCCGAGGATGAACACCTTGTCGTCCTCCTCCACGCCCGCGGGATTCACCCGGAGGAAGCGTTTCGGGGCGTAGGGAACGTTCGACGGGGAGTAGTCTGCGGGTGAACCGTCGGGCGCGACGTAGGCGCGCATGAAGGCGAAATCGCCGGTGTGACGCGGCCAGACCCAGTTGTCAAACTCCCCGCCGAACTCGCCGACCGAACGGGGGGGGACATAGACGGCGCGGACGTCGCGCAGGAAGACGTAGATGAACAGCACGTACGATTTTCCCGGGAACATCTCCGCCACTTCGGCCCGCTTGCCGGGATGTTCGGCCTCGGCCTTCGCCACCAGCTCCTTGATCCTCCTGCTGACGGCCTTCGAACGCGCGTCGAACATCATCGTGTCCGAGACGACGCCCAGGACATCGGCGGAGACGTCGGCGTACGATTCGGTGATCCGGATGGTCAGGCCGGGGGCGGGCAGTTCCGTCGACCGTGAGCCGGCGAGGAAACCGTCAGTGATGTAGTCTTTTCCCGGGGTGCTGGCCTGCTGGACCACGCCGAACGCGCAGTGGTGGTTGGTGATGACGAGCCCCTCCGCCGAGACGAACGATCCGGTGCAACCCCCGATTTTCACGATGGCGTCGACGAGGCCCCCCCGCGCCGGGTCGAAGATGTCGGCGGCCGTGACCTTCAGCCCGGCCGCGGCCAGGTCCAGGCGCGACAGTTCGCTGAGGGGGTACATCCCCTCGTCGGCTTCCGCTCCGGTGCGCGGGAAGAGGCAGAGGAGGATCAGGGAGAGGATCCGGACCGGTCCCGAAAGGGTCCGGGTGAACGTGGGAACGCTGGTTGTCATTGTCGTGTCTCCTCTGGTTGGTGTCAAAAAATGTTGAGCAGCCTGGCGCCCATCACCAGCAGCGCGGCGACGAGCGCGATCCGGATGATCTTTTCGCCTCCGCGAATCGAGGCCTTGACGGCGAGCCAGCCGCCGAGCGCGCTGCCGGCCGCGAGGATCCAGCCGAGCACCCAGTCCACGTCGCCGCTCCAGACGAAGATCATCAGCGCCGGGACGGTGTAGACGAGGACGATGAGGACCTTGTACATATTGACGTCGACGAGGTCGAGTTTCAGGAGGTGGAACAGCGCCGCCATGAAGAGGAACCCCACCCCCACCTGCATGAAGCCGCCGTAGAACCCGATCGCGAGCAGCGCGGGGTAGATCCACCGCGAGCGGGGCAGTCCTGCGCCCGCGCCCGGGGTGAAGATCGCCGTGCGGGGAATGAGGAGCGTGACCACGACCCCGAGGATGACGAACCCGAGGATCGTCTGAAAGAGTTCGCTGCTGATCGAGGTCGCGTAGAACGCGCCCGCGACCGCCCCTGGCAGCGTCCAGAGGGAATACGTAAGGACCGTCCGCACCGGGTATCCGCGGGACCGCTGGAATTCCGAGGCCGAGGCCACGTTCTGGATCAGGATGGCGACACGGTTCGTGCCATTGGCGAGGGCGCCGTCGAGGCCGAGGAAGATCAGGACCGGGAGCGTCAGCACCGATCCGCCGCCCGCCAGCACGTTGAGGTATCCCGAAACGATCCCCACGGCGAACAGGAGCGACCAGTACGGCAGCATCGCGGTATCGAGTTCCACGGGCCGCCCTCCTCAGCGGGTTTCGAGGCCCGGGGCGGCGCTGATCACAATCTTCCGTTCCTGTGAGATCTTCCCATAACTGAATGAGATGGTATATTCTCCCGGGGCGACGAATTTTTGACCCTCGCCTCCGTAGTCACTCAGTAAATCGCGCGACATTTTCAGGTCCCACGTCACGCGGTTGAATCCCGAGGTCCCCGGGCCGCTCAGCGTCGCGACCGTCTGGCCCGCCGGGTTTTTCATCGTGAAGCTCACGCCGTCGCCGTTATATCCCCGTATCCAATACGTCAGGACCGCGCCTGACGGCGGGTTCGCACCCCGGAAAATGCCGGATCCGGCCCAATCCGAGAATCCGGGGAGGAGTTCGAACGCCTCGGCGTTCGCTGGCGTGAAGAAGTGGGCCTCCTTCGACCGGACCGAATCGTGAAACTCCTCGAGCGGCCGGATGTCGTCGACGATGTACAGGCTCCGCCCGTGGGTGGCGATCACCAGGTCCCGTTCGCGCGGGTGGATGACGAGATCGTCGACTGCCACCGTGGGGAGGCCGGCGAATTTCATCCATTGCTTTCCCCGGTCGAGGGACATATATAATTGAAATTCGGTCCCGAGGAAGAGGAGGTTGCGGTTTGAGAGATCTTCGCGGATTACCTTGGCGGGTTCCGTGGCGGGAATGCCTGCCGAGATCTTCGTCCAGCTCCTGCCGCCGTCCCCGGTCCGGTAGGCGAGGGGCGCGAAGTTGCCGCTCCGGTGCGCGTCCACGACCAGGTAGGCGTCGTCCGCGGAAAAATGACCGGCCTCGATCCTGCTGATCCACTGATTCCTGGCCTCGCCGGGGAGGTTGCGCGTGAGGTCCTGCCAGCTTTTGCCGCCGTCGCTTGTCACCCAGAGCTTCCCGTCATCGGTCCCTGCCCAGAGCATCCCGGCCTTCAGGGGGGATTCACAGAGAGCGTAGACCACCCCGTAGTTCTCGGCGCCGCTGCCGACCGACATGATTTTCTCCGGGTCCCTGGCCGAGAGGTCGGGGCTGATCGTTTCCCAGTGTTCACCCTGACGGGTCAGTTTGAAAACCCGGTTTCCCGCGAGGTACATCGCCCCCGGGTCGTGGATCGCCGGGATGAACGGCGCGTTCCAGTGGAACCGGAACGCGGTCTGCCCCTCGGGCGGTTCGGGCCTGAGGCCCTTGAATTGTCCGCTTCCGAGATGGAGGCGGTAAATGTACCCCTGTTGCGCCTCGGCGTAGACGATGTTCGAGTCGGCCGGATCGAAGACGCAATAGAATCCGTCGCCCCCGCCGATCTGCGACCAGTCCGAATTGATGATCCCCTCGGAAGAGCGTGTGCGGGAGGGTCCGATCCAGTTCAGGTTGTCCTGGAGGCCGCCCGCGATGCGGTAGGGCGAACGCATATCGACCGCGATACGGTAAAACTCCCCGGCCGCCATCCGGTTCAGGTGGTCCCAGCTTTTTCCGCCGGTATAACTCTGGTAGGCCCCGCCGTCGGTCCCGAGGAGGATCCGTTTGGTGTTGCGCGGGTCGATGACCAGGTCGTGGAGGTCGGGGTGCACTTTCTTGAAGTAATCCTCACGGAACGATTTCCCGCCGTCCAGCGACACGTGCAACCCGAACCCGAGGACGTACACCTTCGAGCTGTCGGAGGGGTCGACACGGATCTGGCTGAAGTAGAAGGGGCGCGGATTGAGCGGGTTCACACGCTCCCACGCGTCCCCGCCGTTCGAACTCCTGAAGATGCCGCCGGTCTTGCTGGTGACGTCGCCCGTCGGGCCGCCCTCCTCGCTCTGCACCACCGCGAAGAGTATGCGGGGGTTGGCCGCGTAGATGGCGAGTCCTATCCTTCCGGTCGAGGAGGGGAGGCCGCCTCCGAGCTTCTTCCAGCTGCCGCCGCCATCGGTGCTCCGGAAGATTCCGCCGACCGGCGCGCCGCCGGTCAGGTCGTCGCCCGATTCGAACGACCAGGGGGTCCTCCGCCTCGCGTAGAGCGCGGCGTACACGGTCGAGGGGTTCTTCGGGTCGACGACGACGTCTCCGCACCCGGTGATCTTATCGTGCGGGGACGGCGCGGTGAGGACCGCCTTCCAGGTCGTTCCGCCGTCGGTGGTCTTATACAGCCCGCGTTCCCCGCCCGGGTTCCAGAGGTCGCCCATGGCGGCCACCCAGACGATGTTCGTGTCGGTCGGATGCGCCACGATCCGCGCTATGGTGCGGCTTTTCGGCAGC
>CAZQSM010000037.1:0-22855 GCA_964596065.1 uncultured Chlorobiaceae bacterium
TGATGCAGGTCGAGTACATGAAACGCCACGTCGGGGACGTCTTCCCCGCACTCGTTTCGGGCGTGACGAACTTCGGCCTCTTTGTCGAGATCAGCGATCTGCTTGTCGAGGGAATGATACGGCTTCGTGACCTGCGCGACGATTTCTACGTCTTCGACGAGAAATTCCATCAGCTCGTGGGCAGGAGGACGAAACAGATCTATCGCCTCGGCGACAAGGTGACCGTCAGGGTCGTCAGGGTCGACCCGGAGGAGCGTCAGATGGACTTCGTCATCGTCGACGACGAGGGGAACGAACGGGAGGGCCGCTCGAAGGGCCGGCGGGGCCGCGACGGAGGCGGCGAAGGGAAGGCTCGCCAGGAGAGCGGGAAACCGGCGGAGCGACAGGCGGGATCCGGCAGGGGCCGGGGAGAACGGAAGTCAGGCGGCGGTCGCCACGGCAGGGGCGGTCGGAAAACAGGCGACGCGGCCGGCGGGGGCGGTCGGAAAACAGGCGACGGCGCCGGCGGGGGTGAGGGCCGTCCTCATGGTGGACAGAAGTCGGGCGAGGGCGGCGGTCGTCGTCGGAGTGAGGGTAAGCCGGGAGGCGGTGCATCACGCGGGGACGGCGGGAGAAAATCGGGTGGAGGCGACGGGCGGAAGGACCAAAATCGGACGTCCGCGCCGGGGCCCGTTTCCCCCTTCAGGCAGCGCCGCAGGAGGGGCGGCCGCTAGACGATCTTCCGCGCCTCCCACGCCAGGAGCAGCCACCCGGCCAGGAGCAACGCTCCGCCGATCGGTGTCACTGCCCCGAACGCCCGGATGCCGGTCAGATCGATCAGGTAGAGGGTCCCGGAAAAAATAATCACCCCCGCGATGAAGGCCCAGCCCGCGGGGGCGAAATTGAGTTCCGGCCAGACCCGAGACAGAAGCGACACCCCGAGCAGGGCGAAGACGTGGTAGAACTGGTACCGCACGGCGGTCTCGAACCGTGCGAGCTGTTCGGGCGAAAGCTTTTCCTTCAACGCGTGCGCCCCGAATGCGCCGAGGCCCACCGCCGCGAACCCGAGAATGGCGGCCGCCACGAGGAACAGCTTCGCGTCCTTCACCGGACGCCCCTCCCCTTCACGGGCCTGATCCCCGTTTCCCTCACCACGGTCGTGTGCACCCCGCCCCTGATGTTATAGTCCGCCTCGACGCGCATCCATTTCGGGCGGCAGCAGCTGACCAGGTCCTTCAGGACCCGGTTCACCAGGTGTTCCTGGTAGATCCCGACGTTCCGGTAGGAGAAGAGGTAATACTTCAGCGAGCGGAGCTCGACGATGCTCCGGCCGGGGATGTACTCGATCCTGATAGTCCCGAAGTCGGGGAGCCCGGAATACGGGCAGACGGCGGTGAATTCGTTCGTGTCGATCCTGACGACTTCCGGCTCGCCCGGATATTCGTAGGGGAACGTTTCGAGCACGCCAACGTCGACCGTCTCCACCGGATCGGTGTCGTACCTCCTGTCGAGGCCGGTGAGGCCGCGCACTGGTTGTCGCCTGCTCTTTTTCATCTGATGGAATATAGATATTTTTCCGTTGGGGCGTCCCGCGCCCGGGCGCCGCGCCCGCGTCATCCGCCCCCGCCCGCCGGTTCGCGCGCGTACGCCATCGCCTTGAGGATCGTGATCCGTTTTTCCAGTGGCGGATGCGTCGCGAACAATTCCGCCACGGCCCCTTCCTTCAGGTTCATCCTCAGGCCGAGCGGATCGACGATGCAGAGGTGGGCCGACCCGCGCTTGATCGACGCCGTGGGTTCGGCGGCGTCCTGGATCTTCGTCAGCGCCGCGGCGAGGCCGAGGGGATTGCGCGTCAGTTCGGCCCCCGAAGCGTCGGCCAGGTATTCCCGCTGCCGTGACACCGACATCGCCAGGAGGCGCGCGATGACCGGTGCGAGGATGAGGGTCACCAGCCAGAACACCATCATCGCCGCGCCAAGGGTCCCCCCCGGGCCGTCCTTCGACCTGGACCTGCTCCGGCCGCCCCCCATTCCCATCGCCCGGAACCGCATCCCCGCCCGCCCCCAGTCCGAAAGCAGGAACGCCGCGCCGACGAGCGCGGCGACCACCGTCGTCAGCCGGATATCGTAATTCTTGATGTGGCCGATCTCGTGGGCGATCACGCCCTGGAGCTCGTCCCTGTTCAGGCGCGCGAGAAGTCCCTCGGTGACGGCGATGGCGCTGTGGCCCGGATCCTTCCCGGTGGCGAAGGCGTTCGGATCGGGATCGGGAATGACGAACACCGCCGGCCGGGGTATCCCCGCCGCGATCACCATTTCGTCCACGACGTTGTTCAGGACGCGGAACCGCTCGTCGCCGGCGGCCGCGGGGTACGCGTGCGCGGAGGCGAGCACGGCCCGCGCTCCCCCGTTCAATCCCCAGGCGGCGGAGGCCCCGCCGACGCCAAGCGCCACCATCGTCGCCACAGGATAACCGTAGGGCGCCGCGAAAAATCCCAGAGGGTCGTTTCCGAGGAAAAAAAGGTCGAACCCGACGCCGAGAAAACCCAGGAAGAGGATGAAGACGAGGACGACCGCGGCCGTCCTCCGCCTGTTGCGCCGCTGCTGTTCGTAGAGGTCGGGAAAGGACGCGAACGGGGCCCGGACCACGCCGTTATCGTAACGAGATGTCGACGCGCGGGACCGCCCGCTCGGCGTCGGTCGAGACGGCGAACAGTTCCGCCCTGCTGAACCCGAACATCGACGCGATGATGTTGCCGGGGAACACTTCCTGGGAGATGTTGAATCGCATGGCGATGTCGTTATAGAACTGCCTCGCGAATCCGACCTTGTTCTCGGTGCTCGTCAGCTCTTCCTGCAGTTGTTTGACGTTCTCGTTGGCCTTCAGGTTCGGATAGTTTTCCATGAGGGCGAAGAGTTTCGTCAGCACGCCGGTCAGCTCCCCCTCGCGCGCGGCGGTGTCCGCGACCCCCCGCGCGTTGACCGCGGCGTTCCTCGCCTCCACCACCTGCCGCAGCGTGTCCTGTTCGAACTCCATGTATCCCTTCACCGTGCTCACGAGGTTCGGGATCAGGTCGTGACGCCGCTTCAGCTGGATGTCGATCTGCTTCCAACCGTTCTCCACCTGGTTCCGCAGCGTCACGAGCGAATTGTACTTCGCCACCACCCAGATCGCGACGGCAACCAGCAGACCCAAGACAAGATACACGCCCATCGTTCCACCTGAATTCTGTGTGAGAAAGTGGGGAAAATTTACGAATAATCCGGGATGGAATCAATCTGACGCGCGACAAGGCTCTGTTGACATTCCACGCGTATTTCTCTATATTTTTCCAAAGTTTATGACGATTTTGGGAAGAAAAGGATGATGGGTGAGGGAGTAATCCTGCCGCGGGAAATACTCGACCGTGTTGAGGAGAAGAAACGCGAGGCGTTCGTCCAGGAAATGCAGGCCCTGGAGGAAATGATCGCCTCCGGGATCGACCAGCCCATCGCCGAACGACGGGCGACCCTCGAACGCCTCGCCAACGCCCGGAAGGAAGAGGCCCGCAGCGCCGCGGCCGGGTCCCTCCGCGAGCTGGAATCGTTCGGTCAGGAGACGCTCAACCGGCTCGACGCCGAGCTGGTCAAACGCCGCTCCGTCCGCGTGCGCGACGAGAGCCGAAGAAGGGATGAACGGATCCAGGCGGAAAAAGCCCTGGAAACGCGGAAGAAACTTGAAGAGGAGGCCGCGGCGAACAAAGCCGCCGCCCCCGCTGACACTTCGACGCAGGTGAAGGCCCTCGTGAAACGCGCCCGGAGCCATATGGAGCGGGGCGACATGGAACTTGCCGGGAAAATCGTCGGGGAGGCGCTCGAAATTGACGGCTTCAACGCCGAATTGCTCGACATGGACGCGAAAATCCGGGAAGCCGTCTCCGGCGATCTTTTTACGGCCACCCCGCCGCAGGCACAGCCGTCGAAGAAGGGGAAGGAAAAAGGCAAGTCCAAGGCTCAGAAACCGAAACCGGCGAAACCCGTCGCGCAGGGGGCAGCGATGCCCGGAGCCGCCGGGAGCGCCCCGACTGCCGGCGGCCCCCGCAAGATCCCCTCCTGGGTTCTCAGCGCCCTCGCCGCACTCCTGATCGCGGTCGCCGCGGTGATCGCCTACGTGGAATACATGCCGCACCGGGTCGACGACGGGATGACGCTCGCTGTCCTCCCCTGGACCTCCGCCGACGGTGAATCGGGCCTTGACGTCTTTACGCGCGCGCTCCCGGAGGTGGTCGTCCGGCTCTTGTCCACCGCCCCGCAAACGGTCAACCTGCTCGGGTATTCAACGACGTCGACGATGAGCGCCCTCGGGGGCAACCCCACGGCTCCGCTCATCCGGCTCGGATATTCGCATTTCCTCCGCGGGACGCTCTCGCGGAACGGTCCCACCTTCACGGTGCACATCGAACTCTCCGACTCGGGCGGCGGCGCGCTTTGGTCCGCCGATTACCAGCGTGACACGTCGGGACTGCTGCTGGTTCCGCACGAGATCGCGCTTGGGCTGCGCGGGTTTTTCCGGGAACCTTCCGCCGGGGGCGTGAGCGGCGTCCAGGTGGGTAACGCCGAAGCGTACCTCCTCTACCTCGCGGGGCTCAAGGCGGCTCGCGAACCCGGGGGCCGCGGCCTCGACGAAGCGATCGGCGCCCTCAACCGGTCGGTCGGGCTCGATTCGACCCTCGCGGAATCGAGGGCCGGGCTGTCGATGGCGCTCCTGGCGAAACGGGCCATCGCCGCCCCGGGCGGGGCCGATGTGCTGGAGGAGGCCCTCAGGGAAGCCGCCGCCGCGATCGCGCTCGCCCCCCGTTCCGCCGACGGATACGTCGCGATGAGCCGCGCGCTGATCGAGCGCCGCAGGTACGTCGAGGCGCTTGAAATGCTCGACTCCGCCGCCCTCCGGGCACCGGGCGAAACATCCATCCCCTATTTTCGCGGGCTCGCGTTCTTCCGATCGGGGCGTCCCGACCAGGCGCTCGCCATCCTGCAGCGCGCGTACCGCCTTGATCCCCGCAACGTCGAACTGCTCGGCCTGATCGCGACCGTGAACCAGGTGAACATGGCGTTCGACAAGGCGCTCTGGCACCACGAAACGGCGATGTTTTTCTCCGACGACACGCTCCGCTACCTCTCGGGGCCGTTCGCCGACGTGGTGATGCTCGACCCGATGCTCAGGCTCAACCAGGGGCAACGGGTGATATCCGCCTGCCTCCGGCTGCTCGCGCGGAACCCGGACGATCCCCTCGTGCTCTACAGCATCGCGAGGATCCTCCAGACATCGGGCGACATTGAAGAATCCCAGAAGTATTTCGCCCGGCTCGAGGCGATCCTCCGTGCGGAGATCCGCCGGAATCCCGGCGGCGTCCTGCCGCGGATGTCCCTCGGCCTGACCCTCACACGCCTCGGCCGGTACGCCGACGCGGTCGCGCTCGGCGAGGCCGCGCTCGCCTCGGACCCGAACGACACCGGGGCGAAATATCTCCTGGCGCGGATCTACGCGCTCCAGATGTACTCCCCGCAGACAAAATCGGTCGACAGCGCCAAGGAGGCCCGCTCGGTCGGGCTGCTCAGGGACGCTGTCAACGAACGGTTCATCGACGCGGAGGTCTGCAGCGCGGACCTTTACAACATTTATTACCAGTCCGGCATCCGCCAGGCGCTCGGAATGGAGGAGGTGGGGAACCGGTGAAAAAAGGATCCGACCATCCCGATTCGATGCGGAAGAAGCTCGTCGGAGATTTTCTCAGGAGCGCCGACAAGCTGCTGAAGGAGGGGGAGTACGAACGGGCCCTCGCCGAAGTCGAGAAGGGCCTCGAACTCGAACCGGGCAACTTTTACGCCCAGGCATACCGGGACAGGATCACCGCGCTCCGCGAAAAGCACGCCCGCCCTGAACCGGGACACGCTACGGCACCGGGACCCGCCCAACCCCATCCCGCCCCGGCCCCCCCGGCGTACTCTCCCCGACCGCCCGATCCCGGGCTCACCGAGATCACCGGCGCGCGCATCGAGGAGATCCCCCCCGGGGAGACCGATGCCGCGGAACACCGCGACCTGAAAGCACTCAAGGACCAGATCGCCCGCGACAGGGCCACCAACGAAGACGCGGCCATACGGCAGGCGGAAGAATTCGCACGGAAGGCCCTCGAAGACGAGCTGCGTCAGCGGGGTGAAACCGACCGGCTGAAGGCCGCCGAACAGGCCGCGATCGCGGCCGCGATGGCGGAGGCGCGCGACGGGGCCATCGCCGAACTCGCCACGAGGGCGGGGGACAGGTTCGCGAAGGCGCTCTCCGGGGGAGACACCGAAGGGGCGTTCCGTGAACTCGCCGCCATCAGGCTCATCGCCCCCTCTCATCCCGCGCTGGGGGAGATGACGCGCTCCCTCGATGCCGCGACCCGGTCGGCTCACGACGCCGCGGGGAGCGGGCCCGCCGGGCCATCGAGGGAAGCGGCCCTGGAGTGGTACGGGAAATTTCTCCGCTCCGCGTGGGGCGAAGGGAAGCCGAACGAAATCCAGGCCGGGCTCCTGGGCGCGGCCCGGGCCCGGCTCGGCGTAACCCCCGAGGAGGAGAAACGGCTGCTCTCCCCCATCCAGAGGGAGATCATGACGCTGGCGATGAGGGAGGCGTACAAGGAGGGGGAACCCGACGCCGAGGCGAAGGCGTTCCTCGAAGTTCTCGCGAGGGAGCTCTCGGTGGGTGACATCGGGCCCGACCGGGCCGCGGTTACAAGGTAGGTGCCCCGCTCCCGTTCCCGTTCCCGATCAACCCGATCCACGGTGGAGCGGCCCCGCTCGGCCCGGCCGGCACGGCCGCGTGCCCCGGTGAATTGACCGAGCGTTCCATCCACTCGACCAGCTGCTGGAACTCGACGCCGCACTCCACCCCCCCGAACTTCCGGAGGTTGTCGATCGATTTCCGGAACAGGTATCCGGCCATGTCGTATTTCCCCGATTTCAGGAAATTGATCCCGGCGGCCGCCTGGACGAACCCTTCCAGGAAACCCTTCGCTTCGCCCGCCGCGTCCCGCATTGTCACCTCCCAGCGTTCATGGGCTTCCCAGTGGTATCCGCTGTTGAAGAGGGCCACCCCCTCCCCGAATTCGCCGCTGGCGATGGCGGTCCGGACGGCGACCGAGATGTCGGGATCGTAGGGGAGGCGGAACTGCATCTTCGGGATCAGGCGGTATTCCCGTTCGCCGGGCGGGAGCCCCCCGCTTCCGTCCGAGGCCGAGATCCCCTCGGCGATCGTCGCCAGGAGCGGCGATACCGCGATGCCAAGATACTCCGGGGCGAAAACCCTGAGGATGGCGTCCGCCTTCCGGAGGTTGTTGACGTACCCGGTGCGACGCCCCTTCACCAGGTGGTGGTACGCGGCCGCGAGCTGGATGATCCCCTGGAAGAAGAGCCGTTCGTCCTCGGCCCGGCGCTGCCATACGAGCTCCCAGGCCTCGTGCGCGTGCCAGAATTTTCCGGCGTTGAAGAGCTCGATGCCGTGCTCGACCTCGTGCCAGTCCTCGGTCGGGAGGTCGAGCGGCCTCACCGGATCCGTCCGGATCTCCCCCGGCCTCTTCTTCGCCGGCCGCCGGTTCATCGCGGCCGCTTCCAGATGCCCGGAATCGCCGCGCCGCAGCCGCCGCACGACCCGTCGTTCATGTTGTCGGCGATGATCCGGTACCCCGTCCGCGCGACCACGACGGCGCCGCACCCGGGGCAGCGGGTGTCCTCGAAGGACCCGACGAGCCCCGGGAGGTTGCCCGCGTAGACGAACCGCAGGCCCGCCTCCCCCCCGATCGCGGCGGCGCGCAGCAGCGAACGGACCGGGGTCGAAGCCGCGTCGGCCATTTTGTAGTCGGGGTGGAACGCGGTGACGTGCCACGGGATGTCCCGCGAGACCGAGGCGATGAACTGCGCGATGTCGCGCAGCTCGGACTCCGAATCATTGAACCCGGGGACCACGAGGGTCACGATTTCAACCCAGAACTTTCTTTGGTGCAGCGCCCGGATCGTTTCGAGCACCCTCTCCAGGACACCGCCGAGCCTGCGGTAACGCCTGTCGTCGAAACATTTCAGGTCGACCTTGTATGCGTCGACCCAGGGCTCCAGGTAGTCGAGCACCTCCGGGGTCGCGTTCCCGTTGGAGACGTACGACGTCACCAGCTTCTGCCGTCGCGCGACCCTGAATATTCCCACCGCCCACTCGCTGGTGATGAGCGGCTCGTTGTACGTGCTGGTGATGACGGACGCGCGGTAGTCGATCGCGACCTTGACGAGGTCTTCGGGGGAGACCGGGTCGGGGGCGGAGAGCGCGGCCGGATCCCGCAGGGCCTGCGAGGTGAGCCAGTTCTGGCAGTATCCGCAATGGTAATCGCAGCCGAGCATGCCGAAACTGAGCGCCCGGCTCCCGGGGAGGACGTGGAAGAACGGTTTTTTTTCGACAGGGTCCACCTGGGCGCTTCCCACGTATCCCCAGGGGACGAAGAGCGTGCCCCCCTCGTTGTACCGTACCCTGCAGATGCCTTCCTTTCCCGGCCCGATGGAGCAGCGGTGTCCGCAGGCGTGGCATTCGAGTCTCCCGTCACCCAGGTCCCTGCTGAGAAGACCGGGGACGGAAAACGATTTCAGCTCACGCCGGAGGTTCAGGATTTCGGTGTCGATCATAGTTGAATAGTGAACAGATTTTTTCCCGAAATCAAGCCCTGCCTCTCCCCTTTCACGGCCGGAACAGTTTCCTCAGCGTCTCCATGTTCGTCCTGTCCTCGGCGAGGTCGTCTCCCTTCGGGGTTTCGAGAATTTTCGGCACGTCCTTCAGCCGGGCGTCGTTCATCAGGTGGCCGAACCCCTCAGTACCGATGTGACCTTCGCCGATATGGGCGTGCCGGTCGACGCGTGAGCCGAGCGGGGTCTTCGAATCGTTGACGTGGATCGCCCGGAGCCGGTCGAACCCCACGATCTCGCCGAATTCGGCCATCGTCCGTTCGTACGATTCCCCGTCGCGTAAGTCGTAGCCGGCGGCGAAGATGTGGCAGGTGTCGATGCAGACGGCCATCCGGTCTCGGTCGGCGACGGCGCTGATGATGGCCGCAAGATGCTCGAAGCGGTGCCCCAACGCGGAGCCCTGCCCGGCGGTCGTCTCCACCACCGACAGGACGCCTGATCCCCTGGTTTCCCGATGCACGATGTCGAGCGACTCGGCGATCAGGGTGATCCCCGCCTCGTCACCGGCCCCCATGTGGGCTCCGGGGTGAAAATTCAACAATCCGATCCCGAGGGTTTCGCACCGCCTGATTTCATCGACCAGGGCACGGCGCGACTTTTCGAGGATGGCCGGGTCGGCCGCGCAGAGATTGATGAGATACGAGTCGTGCGAGATGACCGATCGGATGCTTGATTTCGAAAGGGCCGTTTTGTAGTTTGCGGCGTCTCCGGCGGTCAGGGGCGGCGCCACCCACCGGTTGGAATTCTTCGTGAAAACCTGCAGCGCGGTCGCGCCGATCGATTCGGCCCGTTCGACCGCGCGGTAGACTCCGCCCGCGATCGATTCGTGCGCGCCGAGCAGGATGTCCCCCGGGGACCCGCGTCCCATCACCATATACCGGTCTTCTTCATTCCTGAATATATGAGAAAGAGCGCTCAGAGTCCACGGCACGCCCCGGTTGTTTCGCTTCCGCGGGAAAGATCCGTGATCGGGGCCGGACTGATGTCCGGCACATCCGCCGACGGCGTCGACGCGGCAGTGGTACGCTTCACCCGCCTCCGGGACGGCCACCGCGTCGAGCTCCTGGGATTTAAAACCTACCCCTATCCCCGCGGCTTCCGCCGCCTCCTGCTGCGGAATTCCGATCCGGCGAGCGCCACGCTCGCCGAGCTCTCCACGCTGAACATCCTCACGGCCGAACTCTTCAGCGACGCCATCCTCCGTCTCCTCTCTTCGCTCCGGTTATCCAGCCGGGACCTGGGCTTCATCGGGAGCCACGGGCAGACCGTGGGCCATTTCCCTGCCAGGCGAACACTGTTCGGCCACGAGGTCCGGTCGACATTGCAGCTCGGCCATCCTTCGGTCATCGCCAAACGGACCGGCGTGACCACCGTCGGTGACTTCCGGATCGCCGACGTTGCGCTGGGCGGGTCGGGCGCGCCGCTCGTTCCCCTGTGCGATCACCTCCTCCACGGGTCCACCGCGCTCAACCGGGTCGCCCTGAACATCGGGGGCATCGCGAATGTCACCGTCCTTCCCCGCGGGGGAGCCCCCGGGAAGATCGTCGCCTTCGATACGGGACCCGGGAACATGCTGATCGACCGGCTGACGGAGCGGTTCTATTCGAAACCGTTCGACGCGGAGGGCGCCATCGCCCGGCGGGGGTCGATCGTTCCGGCGCTCCTGAAGCGGATGAGCCTCCACCCCTACCTGAAGATGCTGCCGCCGAAATCGACCGGCCGGGAGGAGTTCGGGGACGGGTACCTCTCCCGGTTGCTGAAGGAGTTCGGGCGGGAAACGCCGGAGGACCTGGTCGCCACCGTGACGGAATTCACCGCGCTGAGCGTGTACCTCGGTCACCTCCTCCACGTGCCGAAGCGGAACTTCCCGGAGGAGCTGATCGTGAGCGGCGGCGGAGCGCGCAACGCGTACCTGCTCGGCGCGCTGCGGCGGTATTTTCACCCGTCGCGCGTGATGACGTCGGACGAGTCCGGGGTCCCGTCCGACGCGAAGGAGGCGATCTGCTTCGCCCTCCTCGCCTGGCGCACGCTCCGCGGCCGGCCCGGCAACATTCCCGGGGTCACGGGGGCCAGCCGCCCATCGGTCCTCGGGGTCATCTGCCCTCCCTGATCAGTAATCCCGCGTGAAGAAGAGGAACAGGACGAGCATCCCCAGCGCCGCCTGAACCCAGCGGTAAGCGGCGGGATGGTTTTTTTTCAACCCCTGCCAGCCGAGCGCCGACACCCACATCGCCGCCGTCAACCCCGCGAAGACACCGACCGACGCCGCCGGGCCGAGCGACGCGGGCAGGAGCGCCGACAGGTTGAACCGGGCGTTGACGACCGACCCGTAGAGCGCCAGGAGATGCAGGACATAGACAAAGAGTGATTCCGTGCCGAGGATGAGGAGCGGACGGAGCCGCGGGCCGATCCATTCCCCGGCCCTCCAGACGGCGGGCGCCAGGAGGAAGAGGATCCCGAGCCGGATGATGAAATAGGACGGGCTGGTGTACCAGAAATCGTACGTCGCGTAGGGCGTGTAGGGAATGGTCGTCAGGAGGAGGCCCCCGGCGACCCCCGCCGCACCCCAGAGAGCGAGCCGGCCCATGAACCGGGGGACCGTCCCTGCTTCCACCGCGACGATGAACTTCCCCGATACCGCGACGCCCGCGAAGAGGTACGCCAGAAAGGGGAAGAGCGGGAAGGGAGATCCGTGAAGGCTGTTCGACAGCTGCGCGATGAGGACCGGCGTGAAGTGCAGGAAATCGATCTCCCAGACAATCGGCGTCAGGAACACGGTCGCCGCCAGGAGTGTGATCACCGCGGCGTGGAACCGCTCCTCTCTCTTGAAGCAATAGAGGACGAGGTGCAGGATGAGCAGGCCCGCCGAGATGCAGGTGAGCACGTCGGACTGGAAGAGGGCGAGGATGTCCCTGGGAGTCGCCTCGAGGAGCGTCTTCCTGAATGAAAAATAGGGGAGATGCAGGAAGATCCCCACGAAAAAGATCAGGACGATGCGGCGGACCCGCCGCTCGAGCTCGGCAGTCCAATGGTGGTACGCGGTCCACCGGCGGTGGGAGGAGATGACGAACGTCAGGCCGGCGCCGAAGAGAAACGCGGGGGCGGTGATCCCGTGAAACACCTCGTGCAGGAAAAATGCGAACGTGGACTGGATGTCCGCCGGCAGGAATTGCCGCAGGACGTGGCCTTCGAGCATCACCACGATGATCAGCGTCCGGAAGAGGTCGATGAAGAGGTAGCGGCCCTGCGTCGGGGGCGCCGGCGCACGCATCCTCAGGCCGCTCCCGCCGGCGTCAGCGCGTTGATCGTCGCGACGAGCACGATATCATCGACGCTGCAACCGCGGGAGAGGTCGAACGCCGGCCTCGCCAGTCCCTGCAGGATCGGTCCGATCGCCGCCGCCCCCCCGAGACGCTGGGCGATTTTATAGCCGATGTTTCCCGCGTCGAGGTCGGGGAAGACCAGCACGTTGGCCCTCCCCCCGATCGCCCCGCCGGGCGCTTTTAACCGGGCGACCTCCGGGACGACGGCCGCGTCGAGCTGCAGCTCGCCGTCGCTCGCGATGTCCGGCCGCGCCGCCCGGAAGGCCTCTGCGGCCCGCCGCACCTTCTCCACCTTCGGATGGGCGGCGCTCCCCTTCGTGGAAAACGACAGGAATGCCACGACGGGATCCTCCCCGGTGGCGAGCCGGTGGTTGTCCGCCGCGAGGCCGGCGATTTCGGACAGCTCGACGTCCGTCGGATCGGGGAGGACGGCGCAATCGGCGAACGTCAGAACCCGGTCGGGAAAGACCATCAGGAAATAGCTCGAAACCTTCGTCACCCCTGGGCGGAGCCCGATCGTCCTGATCGCGGCCCGGATGACCCCCGCGGTCGGTGAGACGGACCCCGCGACGGTACCGTGGGCGTGCCCCATCCGGACCAGCATTCCCGCGAAGATGAGCGGATCGTCCGTTCCCGGCTGCGGAACCCCCGACCGGGAGAGAGCGGACATTCCCGCCGCGGCAAATTCGCGCCCGACCTCAGGTCGACGGGCCGAGTCCGAGGGGTCCTCGATGGCCACACCCCCGAGGGCCACCCCCTGCTCCGACGCCAGCGCGAGGATCCGCCCCGCCGGGCCGACGAGCAGCGGCCGGACGATCCCCTCCCGGGCGAGACGTTCCGCGGCCCTGAGGGTTCGGGGATCGAGCGCGTCTGGGAACGCCACGGTCCTCGAGAGCGGTCGCGCCCTCTCCGCGAGGGCGGCGAGAAAGTCGCCGGGCAACGGATGGTTGGTCATTTCCGGGGAAAGTTCGCCTAAATTACGACAAAAATCAAGGCAATCGGCAGCCGAACTACTGCGAGCGGTTGCAAATCTCCCGGCCAAGCGTTATACTGTACAATTATTATGATCGGATCATGTCCGTCCCGAATCGTGCGATAAACGTCCTCCTTGTCGATGACGACGCGGAATACGCGACCATCGCGAAGCGGTACCTGCAGTCGTTCAACGGGACGGCGTTCAACCTCATATGGTTCGACAGCGGCGACAAGGTCCTCGCTTACCTGAAATCCCCGAACGATATCCACCTGATCCTGATGGATTATTACCTCCAGACCCGGAACGGGCTGGAAATCCTGGCCGAACTGCGCGACGCCGGCATCGACCTCCCGGTCATCATGCTGACCGGTGGCAAGGACTTCCGGATCGCGGTCGAGGCGATGAAATACGGCGTCTCCGACTACCTCGTGAAAGAGGAGGCCATCGATTCCCTCTTCCCGCGGTCGATCCTCAACGCCGTGGAGAAACACGTGCTCAGGAACCAGGTGAGCACCGCCGAAAAAAACAGGCTGATTTCGCAGAAGAAGACGGAAGCCATTCAGGAACTGGTCGTGACGATGTGCCACGAATTCAACAACCCGCTCGCGGCCATCAAGATCAGTTCCGATATCCTCACCCGGCAGTGTAAAAACCAGGATGTCAAGGCGATCCTGACGGAACTCAACAGGAGCATCTCCAGCCTCGAAAAGCAGATCATCAAACTGCGCGACCTGAACCCTCCCCCGCCCGTCCAGGCCTAGCACCCGCGTGTCACCCTCCCCACGCGCCCCTCCCGGGGGCGTGCTTCGGGCCCATCCCCACCCATCCAGGCACGCCCTCGCGCCGGTTCTTTCACGACGGCAAGTAAATTCTTGATTATTTCAATAATTAGCCCTATATTATTCACTGAATGATCAAATTCAACGCTTTCTCGATCGATGACCGGCATTCCGCGGAGTGCCCCCGGAAAACCACCCCGGTGAACAAGAGGTTAATCCTGAAAGCGCCATAACGCACAGAGTTTGTCCCGGCCTCCCCCCGGGACATTTTTTTTATAGCCTGCCCGAATGCAGATACGGGATATCGCGGCACTGATCGAAACGTGGGCCCCACCGGCGGCCGCGTGGGAGAAGGACAATGTCGGCCTCCTCACGGGTTCACCCGGTGCGACGATCAGGAAAGTACTGGTCTGCCTCGACGCCACCCCCGCCGTGATCGATGAAGCCGTCTCGCTCGGGGCCGGGCTGATCGTGAGCCACCACCCGCTGATCTTCACGCCGCTGCGTCGGATCGACCCCGGGACGAGGGTCGGGGGAATGATCGAAACGCTGGTACGGCGGAAGATCGGACTCTACGCCGCGCACACGAATCTCGACGCGGCCCCGGGCGGAGTGAGCCGGGCCCTCGCCGACCGGCTCGGCGTCCTGGACTGTACCCCCCTCTCCCGTCTCGCCGGCCACCGGCGTAAGGTCGTCGTGTTTGTCCCGCCCTCGCACGGAGGCGGGGTGATGCAGGCGATGGCCGGGGCGGGCGCGGGGACGATCGGCGAATACACCTCGTGTTCCTTCACCGCGGAGGGAGCGGGATCGTTCCTCCCGGGCGCCGGCGCGGATCCGTTCGCGGGAACTCGCGGCACGCTCGAACGGGTGAGGGAACTCCGCCTCGAAATGGTGTGTCCGTCGTGGAAGCTCCCGGCCGTCCTGCGTGCGATGCGCTCGGCCCATCCCTACGACGAAGTGGCGTTCGACGTGTACGCGCTCGAAAACGACACGGAAGACTCGGGCCTCGGGGCGGTCGGCCGGCTTCCCGCGGCCGTCACGCTGAGGACGTTCCTCCGATCGGTGAAGACGCGGCTCCGGGCCGTGGGCCTCCGCTACTCCGGACCCGGCGACCGGCGGATCAGGACCGTCGCGCTCTGCGGCGGGAGCGGGAGCGAACTCCTCCCCGACGCCGTCCGCGCCGGCGCCGACGCCTTCGTGACCGCCGATGTCCGCTACCACGCCTTCCAGGAACATGAGCGGGACATCGTACTCATCGACGCCGGCCATTACGAAACGGAACAGCCGGGCATCGGCGCCCTCGCCCTGTACCTCCGGAACAGGCCGCAGGTCAGGCGGGAACGGATCGCGGTCCTCGGGTCGAAACAGAGTGTCAATCCGATAAATTATTTCCGATGAAGAAGGAGACAACGGTGGAAAACAGGCTCAAACTTTTATTCGCTCTGCAAACGGTCGACATCGAACTCCAGGAGATCCAGGAGCTCAAGGGCGACCTGCCGCACATCGTCCGCGACCTCCAGGCCCGGTTCGACGACATGAAGGCGAAATACGACGCGCTGATGGCCGCCGTCAAGGAATCCAAGCTCACCCGGGAGAGGGCCGACAACGAGATCGTGGACATCGCGGCGAAGGTCGCGAAGTACAAGGGGCAGCAGATGAGCGTCAAGTCCAACCGGCAGTACGACGCGCTCACGCGCGAGATCGAAATCGCCGAGCAGAAATCCCTCCAGCTCCAGAAAGGGATGATCGACGCGGAAAACCGGCTGGAGACGTCGAAGAAGGACGCCGACGCCCTCAAGGCGGAGATCGACGTCCTGGGGCTCGAACTCAAGGAGCGCCAGAAGGAACTCAAGGAAGTCAACAGGGAACACGAAAAGGCGGAGCTCGCGCTCGTCCACCGGCGGGAAAAGCTCACGGTCCGACTGGAGAAGGAAGACCTGGAGCGGTACGACAGGATCGCGAAGGCGAAGGGCGGCAAGGCCGTCGTGGCGGTTAAACGAAGCGCGTGCGGCGGCTGCTACAACCGCGTCCCCCCGCAGAAGATACTCGAGCTGCGCCGCTACTCTGAAATTTATCTCTGCGAGGCCTGCGGCAGGATCCTGGTCTCCGAAAACCTGATCGAGCAGGCGCAGCCCGCGGAATGACCGCCAGGGCGTACACCGACGGCGCCGCCCGCGGCAACCCCGGCGAGGGCGGCATCGGGGTGATCATCCGCGGCGAAGACGGCTCGACCCTCTACTCCTTCGGTGGGTACGTCGGCGTGACGACGAACAACGTGGCCGAATACCGGGCCCTGCTCCACTGCCTGAAGGCGGCCGCAAAGATCCCCTGCGACGGAATGATCGTCCACTCGGACAGCCAGCTGATGGTCCGCCAGATGCTCGGCGAATACAAGGTCAGGGACAAGAAACTCGCGCTGCTGCATACCGAAGCGCTCACACTGTTGAAGGGCCTCCCCTTCAGCGTCCGGCTGGTTCACGTCGACCGTGAGTCGAACCAGGAAGCGGACATGCTCGCGAACGCCGGCATCGACGGGAAGATCCCGTGCCCGGCGTGAACGGCTGACACCATGACACGGTCGCGCACCGCGCAATCGCTCCGCCGGGACCGCGAAGGCGGCACCGGCGGGGAGGAAAGTCCGAACTCCACAGGACAGGGCACCTCCTAACGGGAGGGTGCTTCCGGCGCAAGCCGGCGGCAACGGAAAGTGTCACAGAAAACATACCGCCAGGCCCGGTTCCCCCAGGGGACCGGGCCTGGTAAGGGTGAAAAGGCGAGGTAAGAGCTCACCCTCCCGTCAGCGATGCCGGGAGCGACAAACCCTGCCCGGAGCAAGACTAAACATGTCCCGCGGACGGGGCATCCGCCCGAGAGGGCGGCGCCGCCGTTCGAGAGTCGTCCGCTCTAGTCCCGAAAGGACTGCGGGACGGGTAGGTCGCTAGAATCCCCCCGTGAGGAGGGATCCAGATAAATGATTGCGCTTCCCTCGCGGGAAGACAGAATTCGGCTTACAGGCGCGCGACCATTATTTTTTTTACTCTCACGACACCCATCGATGAAGAAAACGTACCGCTGGACGATTACCACCCCCGGTGACCCCGCGCTGCTGGCGAAACTCACCGCGGAGATGAACGTCCCGGAGACCATCACCAGGATCCTCATCAACCGCGGGATCGATTCCTACGGCAAGGCGCGCGAATTCTTCAAGCCCGCGCTCACCGACCTCCACGATCCCTTCCTGATGGACGGGATGGAGAGCGCCGTCAACCGCGTCCTCGCCGCGCTCGAGGCGCGGGAGAAAGTCCTGATCTTCGGCGACTACGACGTCGACGGCACGAACAGCGCCGCGATGATGTACCTCTTCCTGAAGGAACTCGGCGCGGACGCGATCTTCCACATCCCCGACCGGGTGAAGGAAGGATACGGCCTCTCCCGGTGCGGGATCGACCGGGGCGCGGAGTACGGCGCCACGCTCCTGATCTCGATCGACTGCGGCATCACCGCGGTGGACCAGGTCGAGTACGCGCGGTCGCGCGGACTCGAGGTCATCATCTGCGACCACCACGAACCCGCCGATGTGCTCCCGGCGGCCCGCGCGGTGCTCGACCCCCTGAAACCCGGCTGCGCTTATCCGTTCAAAAACCTGTGCGGGTGCGGCGTGGGGTTCAAGCTCGTCCAGGGAATCGCCTTCCGGCTGGGAAGGCTCGATATGGCGTACCGGTACCTCGATTTCGCCACGCTGGCCACGACCGCCGACATTGTCCCCCTGGTGGGCGAGAACCGCGTGATCACCAAGATCGGCCTCGCGCAGGTGAACGCCGCCCCGCGCCCGGGGATGAAGGCCCTCCTGAAGAGTTCGGGCGTGGATCAGGGCAAGATCACCACGGGCCAGATCGTGTTCGTGCTGGCCCCGCGAATCAACGCCGTGGGGCGCATGGGCGACGCGACGCGGGCGGTCGACCTGCTGACGTGTACCGACGACCTAGCCGCGGACGGCCTCTCCCAGGTGCTCGAGGAGGAGAACCGGAACCGCCGCAAGGTCGACGAGACGACGTTCCAGCAGGCCCAGGAGTGCGTCGACGCCGCCGCGGGCGGCACACCCCAGCCCGCCATCGTCCTGTACAACGAACAGTGGCACCCCGGCGTGATCGGGATCGTGGCGTCGAGGCTCACCGAAAAATACTATCGTCCCTCGATCATGCTCACGCGGGTCGACGGCGTGGCGAAGGGTTCCGCCCGGAGCATCATGGGCTTCGACATCCACACAGCGCTGAAGCGGGTCGAGCACACGCTCATCCAGTTCGGCGGGCACAAGTACGCCGCGGGCGTCTCGGTGGACATCGACCGGATCGACGAGTTCCGGGACGCGTTCAACGACGTGGTCCGCGAACTGATGACCGACGAGATCAGGACCCCCGAACTGAAAATCGACGCGCGCATCGACTTCACCGAGCTCACCCCGCGGTTTTTCAGGATCCTGAAGGAATTCGCGCCGTACGGACCGGGGAACATGCGGCCGGTCTTCCTCACGAGTGACGTGGAGGTTGTCGGTCCCGCCCGGATCGTGGGGAAGGACCACCTGCGGTTCCGGGTGAAACAGCACGGCACGGCGATCGACGCCATCGGTTTCAACCTCGGCCGGCTCCTGAAGGAAATGCCCGCCGGCAACGGGACGATCGACATCGTCTATTCGGTCGACGAACACGAGTGGCCGGCCCGCGCCGCGCAGGACCCGCAGGGCGCGACGACCCCGCAGCTCAAGATCAAGGATTTACGGAAACATTCGAAGGAAGCGTAACCATGTCCGGACATTCCAAGTGGGCCACGATCAAGCGTAAGAAGGCCGTCACCGATTCGAAGCGAGGCAGGCTCTTCACGCAGATCATCAAGGAAATCACCATCGCCGCCCGGATGGGCGGCGGGGACATCAAGGCGAACCCCCGGCTGAGGCTGGCCGTCGACAAGGCGAAGGCCTCGAACATGCCCGCGGACAACATCAAGCGGGGCATTCAGAAGGGGACGGGCGAATTGCCCGGCGTCGCCTATGAGGACGTGACGTACGAGGGCTACGGCCCGGGCGGCGTCGCGCTCATCATCGAGTCGGTCACCGACAACCGGAACCGGACCGTCTCGGACCTCCGGTTCCTCCTCGAACGCCACGGCGGCAAGCTGGGGGCGTCGAACAGCGTCGCGTGGATGTTCCACCGGAAGGGGGCCATCTCCATCGCAAAGTCCAGGTACGGGGAGGACGCCCTGATGGAGCTCGTGCTCGAGGCCGGCGCCGAGGACATGCGGACCGAAGAGGAAACGTACGAAATCACCACACCGACCGACGCCTTCATCGCCGTGAAGGAGGCGATGGAGGCGAAGGGGCTCGCCCCGGACTCGGCGGAAATCCAGATGATTCCGGAAAACACCGTCAAGGTCGGGGAGAAGGACGCCGAACAGGTCCTCAAGCTGATGGAACTCCTCGAAGAGCACGACGACGTCCAGCACGTCTATGCGAATTTCGACATCGACGACCAGGTCCTCGCGTCGTTCAACGCCTGAGCCCCCGCCCGCGCCCGCGGCCGGGGCACCGGCGGAGGCGCGTCCGGGAGTGCGGAGGGTGATCCTCGGCATCGACCCGGGATCGCTCGTCACCGGGTATGGCGTGATCGGGATCCGCGGCGACCGGTTGACGTTCGTGGCCTCCGGGATGATCAGGAACCGGGCCGACGCCGCCATGCCCGCCAGGCTGACGCTCATCCACGCCTCCCTCCTCGACATCATCAGGAAATACCGGCCCGACGAGGTCGCCGTCGAAACGGCGTTCTACGGGAAGAACGCGCAGTCGGCCCTCAAGCTCGGACAGGCCCGGGGCGTCGCGATCCTCGCCGCCGTTTCGGGGGGCACCCCCCTGGCGGAATACTCCCCGCGGGAGATAAAAAAGGCGGTGGTGGGCAACGGCTCGGCATCGAAGCAGCAGGTCCAGTTCATGGTCCGGTCGTTCCTCTCCCTCAGGGACAAACCCCCCTCGTTCGACGTGACCGACGCCCTCGCCGTCGCCATCTGCCACGGTCATCGCGGCGCGGGCGCCGCGAAACGGTACTCCGACTGGAAGTCGTTCGTTCGCGACCACCCGGCGAACGTCGGGCGCGCGGGGGCCGTCGGATGATCTCCCGGCTCAGGGGAACGCTCGTCTCGAGGACCCCGTCGGAGGTCGTTATCGACGTCGGCGGGGTCGGCTACCAGCTGAGCGTGCCGCTCTCCACGTCGGAACTCCTCGAGGGCGTCCGTGGAGAAACCGTCCTCCTCACCCACCTTCACGTCCGCGAGGATACGCTTCAGCTCTACGGGTTCGCCACCGACGCCGAGAGGGAAACGTTCAGGCTCCTGCTCGGCGTCAACGGCGTCGGCCCGAAACTGGCGCTGGGCATCCTCTCCGGGATCAGGGTGGCGGAACTCCGTTCGGCGATCGCCCGGGGGAACACGGCCATCCTGAGCTCCATCGCCGGCGTCGGCAGGAAAACGGCCGAGCGGCTGGTCGTGGAACTCCGCTCGAAGGTGACCGACGACGCTCCCTCCGCCCACCTCGTTCCCTCGTCGAGCGCCCAGCTGAAGGTCCGCTCGGAGGCGATCGTCGCGCTGATGTCGCTCGGCCACCACCGCGCGAGCGCGGAGAAAGCGGTGCGCTCCGCCGTCACCGAAACCCCCGGCGCGGAATTCACCGTGGAAGAGCTGGTGCGGAAGGCGCTCGCGCACACGAGCCGGTAAGCATCCAACGCCCCGCGGGCGCGTGCCCCCCTGTTGATATTTCCACCGATTGTGGGTACATTGTCCACGTCATGGCAAAACGAACCGATCCCACCTCCCCCGTCCAGCTCGACAGCGAAAAAGAATTCGACCAGACGCTCCGCCCGTTGTATTTCAGGGATTTCGTGGGGCAGGGAAAGATCGTCGAGAACCTGAACGTCTTCATCACCGCCGCCAGGAACCGGGGAGACTCGCTCGACCACGTCCTCCTCACCGGCCCTCCCGGCCTCGGCAAGACCACGCTGGCGTTCATCATCGCCAACGAGATGGGCGTCCAGCTGAAGCTCACCTCCGGGCCCGCGCTCGACAAGCCGTACAACCTCGCCGGCATCCTCACCAACCTGAACGAGGGCGACGTCCTGTTCATCGACGAAATCCACCGGTTGAACGCCGTCGTGGAGGAATACCTCTATTCGGCGATGGAGGATTTCAGGATCGACATCGTCATCGACAGCGGGCCCAACGCCCGCAGCGTCCAGCTGAACGTCCCGCGCTTCACGCTCGTGGGGGCCACCACCCGCGCCGGCCTCCTCTCCTCTCCGCTGCGGTCCCGCTTCGGCGTGACCAACCGGCTCGACTATTACCCTCCGGCGGAGATTGAACGGATCCTCGCGCGCTCCGCGAAGATCCTGAACGAACAGGCCGACCCGCCCGGCTGCGCCGTCATCGCCGGCCGTTCCCGGGGGACGCCCAGGATCGCGAACCGGCTCCTGAGGCGCTGCCGCGATTTCGCCCAGGCCGACGAATCGCTGCGCCATTCGGGGGGGCGCATCACCGCCGAAGTCGCCGAATACGCCCTGCGGAAACTCGAGGTGGATGAGCACGGCCTCGACGAGATGGACAAGCGGATCCTCCTGACCATCACGGAGAAATACCGCGGAGGGCCCGTCGGCCTCGGGACCATCGCCGTCGCGGTCGGGGAGGAACCGGGGACGCTCGAGGAAGTCTACGAACCGTTCCTCATCCAGGAGGGCTTTCTCAAGCGGACCCCGAGGGGGCGCGAGGTCACCGACCTCGTCTACAGCCATTTCGGCATCCAACGCCCGAAATCACACCGCACGCAGGAACAACTCGACCTCTTACCGTGAACGATTACCGCGTCACCCGCACGATCCTCGGCCAGCTCCCCCACGGCTCCGACCTGTACGAGGAGCTCACCGCCATCGTCCGGCGCGAGAAGATCACGCTCGGCCGCGTGCAGGCGCTCGGCGCCACGACGCACGCCCGCGTCGCCTACTACGACCAGGGCACGAAGACCTACAACCCGATCGAGTTCCCCGGGGGGATGGAGATCCTGAACGTCCACGGCAACGTCTCGCTGCGCGACGGGGAACCGTTCGTGCACATCCACATCCTCCTCGGCGACGCCGAAGGCAGGATTTTCGGCGGCCACGTCCTTCCCGGGACGAAGCTCTACGCCTGCGAAATATTCATCGACGTCCTCGAAGGCCCCCCGCTCGAACGGCAACAGGAGGGGCGGACGGGGCTCCACCTGTGGAAGACCGGTTACCTCAGCTGACGATCCAGCCGCCCCCTCCCGGCGGCGCGGCAGACTCCTGACGGCGGGGGCTTCCTGAACGCGTCCGTCAGGCTGGGCCGCAAGCTTTCACGTCGATTCTACGGCAGGGACGCGCTCATCGTCGCCCCCGAACTCCTCGGCCATTATCTCGTCCGCGTCGACGGCAGGTCACTGCTCGCCGGCCGCATTATCGAAGTGGAGGCGTACCTGGGCGCCGCCGACCCGGCGAGCCACGCCTATCGTGGCCGCTCACCCCGCAACGAGGCGATGTTCCGTCGCGGGGGCTCCCTCTACGTGTATTTCACATACGGGATGCACTATTGTGCGAACGTCGTCACGGGTCGCGAGGGGAGCGCCTCGGCCGTCCTGATCCGCGCGCTCGAGCCTGTGGCTGGGTTTGCGCGGATGGCATCGAACCGGAAACTCCGGGGCATTCCCAGTGACCCGCGGTTGCTGGCCGGCGGCCCCGCCCGCCTCTGCCAGGCGTTGCGGATCGGCAGGGAGGAAAACGGCGAGGACCTCCAGGGCCCCCGAATATTCATCGTCCGGGGCCGCACGCCGCCTGACAAGGATATCGGCGTTTCCCGGCGAATCGGCATCAGCGCCGGGAGGGGAAAATTGTGGCGGTTTTATCTCCGCGGCAACGCCTGCCTGAGCCGGAAATAGCTCCAGACCGGTCTTTCTTCCCCCTTTTTCATTATATTTCCAGCATAACGAACCAACCATCAGGGGTACTGTGA
>CAZQSM010000038.1:0-19560 GCA_964596065.1 uncultured Chlorobiaceae bacterium
ACGTCAGCCCGTTCGAGAAGGGGAACATCAACAACCACGATCCGGTGCGCGACCGCAAGCTCCTCCTTCACCGGAAGGAAATCAGGAAGTTGATCGCCAAGCTGGGCGAAAAGGGCCTGGCCCTGATCCCCCTCAGGATCTACTTCAAGCGGAACATCGCGAAAGTGGAAATCGGACTTTGCCGGGGTAAGAAAGCGTTCGACAAGCGGGAAACGATCAAGAAGCGGGACGTCGAACGCCAGATCCGCCGCGATTTCGCCCGGTCCTGACGACCCGGTAGGCACCGCCGGTCAGGGCATCACCGAATCAGCCATTATCTTGAGGAATACGCCAGTGTACGTCCCCCAGCGAATGTTTTTCACCAAAGGCGTCGGTCGTCACAAGGACTACCTGCAGTCGTTCGAGCTGGCGCTCAGAGACGCGAAGATCGAAAAATGCAACCTGGTCACGGTCTCGAGCATCTACCCCCCCGCCTGCCGGCGGATCCCGACCGAGGACGGGCTGAAAGTCCTGCAGCCGGGGCAGATCACCTTCGCGGTCATGGCCCGGAACGCGACGAACGAGCCCAACCGGCTCATCGCCGCGTCGATCGGCGTCGCGACGCCGGCCGACACCACGCAGTACGGATACCTCTCCGAACACCACCCGTTCGGGGAGACCGATGAGAAGGCTGGCGAATACGCGGAAGACCTGGCCGCGACCATGCTGGCCACGACGCTCGGCGTGGAGTTCGACCCGACCGTCGCCTGGGACGAACGCGAGAAGCAGTACAAGATGAGCGGGAAGATCGTCAAGACGTACAACATCACGCAGTCGGCCGAGGGGGACAAGAACGGCCTCTGGACGACCGTCATCGCGAGCGCGATCCTTCTCCCCTGAAGTCCGCCCGGCGCCGCGCCGGATAAATTCGTCGAAGGAATCGAGCGGCGGAAGAACCGCCTCCCGATATTCGGCCCCCCACCCCCCAACCCCTTCGACGCTGATCCACTCTTCACCCGTGCCACCCCCGCTTCAAGGTGAACACGTCATCAATGTACGATCCCGCCCGCGCGTATTCAATGGGGTAATCCCCGGCTTCGGGGTCGAATGGTCGGATGGTACGGAGGTGGGGCGGGCGGCCGGAACGGATCCGGCGCGAACGGCGGTGCCGGTCAGTTGGCGGGGGCGTGATACGAGGAGTAGGTGGCCATCACCCTGTCGACGTAGCGGATGGTTTCCTTCCACCCCCCGAAGTATCCGTGCGGGGGACGGCCCTCCGGCCAGACGTGAGCGTGCAGCGAGGCGTACCGCCGGGAGAGGAGCGGAAGCACGTGCCGGACCGATGACCACGCTTCGGGGTCCTCGCCGAGGTAGGCGGCGAGTTCCTGGGCGTCATAGATGCGCGAGGGGCCGGCGTTGTACGCGGCAAGCGCGAGGCTGCGCCGCGATCCGGGTTCGGCCGCCCGGAAGAGGTCGGAGAGTTTCGAGAAGTAGTAGATCCCCGCGCGGAGGTGCTCCGCGGGATGCGAGAGGTCGGACAGGTTCAACTCGGCCACGAGCTGCCTGCCGGTGGCCGGCATGATCTGGAGGAGGCCGAGGGCCCCGCGGGGACTCAACGCCGACCGGTTGAACCGCGATTCGTTTTCGGCGATAGCCAGGACGAGACGGTAGTCGACGTCGTAGAGGCCTGAATATTCCCTCACCGACCGGTAGTCGTCAGTGTGGAGTTCACCCGGGACGGCCGGCTCGGCCGCACGCGCCTCGGGCCTCGGCGCGGAGGCGATCACCGAATATTCAAAAAACCTGTGGGAGGAGAGTGGAATCATCAATACCGACGCGAGGAGGAGAATCGCGATACGGCCCTTGACGCTCCTGGAATATTTAAATAATGAGTAAATCGTGAATCTCCTTCAGAATGCCTCAAGGCGTACACCTACCCACGCGGGAAAGTGGGCTAAAATACGCAGATTACGAATGGTAAGTAGATGAATATATGGAACCGGAGGGAGACCGGCAAGGAAGCCGGTCACAGCAGAGGTGCCAGAATCTTCAAGGTTTGCGGGGATTGGTCGCCGGACCCGTCGTATCCGGCCCGAATTCGATGACTTCAAGGAGGACGCGGGCGGTGCCGGGGCCGAGCATCCCGATCGCCTTCGCTCCGGCGAGGGAGAGGTCGATGATCCGTCCTTCGACGAACGGACCCCGATCGTTGACGCGCACAACCACGGAGGAGCCGTTGTCCAGGTTGGTGACCTTCAGCCTGGTATTGAACGGCAGCGCCTTGTGGGCCGCGGTCAGCGCGTTCATGTCGAACGTTTCCCCGTTGGACGTCTTCCTGCCGTGGAACTCGTCCGCGTAATACGACGCGTATCCTTCCTCGCGGGCGAAATAGGGCCCACCGGTCACCACGCGGACGACGGGCGAGGCGGTGAACCTCGGCGAGGAGCCGGTGCAGGCCGAGAGGCCCAGCGCCGCCGCGAGGGCCGCCGCCCCGACCGCGAAGCCTCGCGTCACAGGAAATCCGTCATCTGTTTGCGCCGCAGGTAATCGACGACCTCCTTCACGTTCTGTGACTCCCCGCGCCGGCAGACGAGGATGGCGTTGTCCGACGCGATGATGATCAGGTCCTCCACGTCGACCGCCGCGACGATCTTGTCGCCGGAGTGGATAAGGGTGTTTTTCGAATTATGGAGGACCGCCTTGCCCGAGACCGAATTCCCGTCGGGGTCCTTTCCGGAGATCCGGTAGACCTCGTCCCAGGAACCGACATCGCTCCACCCGAACTGGCCCCGGAGCACGAAGACCTCGCTCGCCTTTTCCATCACCCCGTAATCGATGGAGATCCCCCTGATCATCCGGTACCCTGTCTCCACCGCCTGGTCCAGCATGTCGGTGCCGATGGTGGCGTCGATCTTGTCGAGCTCGTCGGCGAGCTCCGGGAGCGACTTCCGGATCTCGCGGAGAATGACGTCCACCTTCCAGATGAACATCCCGCTGTTCCAGAGGAAATCGCCGCTCTCGAGGAACTTCTGCGCGGCTTCCCGGTTCGGCTTTTCGGCGAAGGTCTTGACCTTGTGGACGCCGCGCGCGAAATAGGGGTTGGAACCGTCGTCCTCGTCCACCACCTGGATGTAGCCGTAGCCGGTTTCCGGCCGGGAGGGGTGGATGCCGATCGTGATCAGCTTCGACGATTCGTAGGCCACCCAGATAGCGAGGCTCAGCACCCTCCGGAATTCGTCCTCGTCCCTCATCAGGTGGTCGGCCGGGAGGACGACCATCACCGCGTCGGGGTCCCTCCTCCTGATGAAGAGCGCGGCGAGGCCGATGCAGGGCGCGGTGTTCCTGCCGATCGGCTCCACGATGATGTTCTCGGACGGGAGCTGCGGGAGCTGTTTGGCGACCGTCGGTTTCTGGAGCTTGCTCGTGACGATGAGGATCTTCGAGGGTTCGATGACGTTGGAGACCCTGGCGACCGTATTCTGGATCATCGTCCCCTTGTTGACGATTTCCAGGAGCTGCTTGGGCGTTTTCTCCGTGCTCCTGGGCCAGAATCTCGACCCCACCCCGCCCGCCATGATCACCGCGTAGACATTCGGCATGGTGTTCAATTCCCTTCTGTTGAGTGGACGATCCTGGGCACCCTGGCCGCGATGCCGGTGAGAATTTCGTACGGTATCGTTCCGACCGCATCGGAAAGGTCCCACGCCGAGATCTGCGCGCCGCCGTCCGCCCCGATGAGCGTCACGTCGTCGCCGACGTGGAGGGCGGCGTCCATCCCGACATCGATCATCAGCTGGTCCATGCACACCGTCCCCACGACGGGGTACGGCTTGCCGCCGATGAGGACGTTCGCGGCGTTGCCGAGCCGCCTCGGGTATCCGTCGCCGTAGCCGACCGGGACCGTGGCGATCCTCGTCGCGCGCGGGGTGACGTATTTTCGCCCGTAGCTCACGGATGTCCCGGCCCCCACCTCCTTCATGAAGACGATGTTTGACCGGAGGGAGAGGACGGGCCGCAGGGGAACGCTCCGTTGCGTTTCCTTCGAGGGGTACACCCCGTAGAGCATGATGCCCGGCCGGACCATGGTGTGGTACGACCCGGGGATGTCGAGCAGGGCGCCGCTGTTCGCGATATGGATATAGGGAATGTCATGTCCGGCCCTCCGGGCGCCCGCGACGACCGAGTCGAATCGCCGCAGCTGTTCGAACGCGAACGACTTGTCGGCCTCGTCGGCCGTCGCGAGATGGCTGTAGAGCCCCTTGACGGCGATGCCCTTCAGTCCGGCGACCTCGTCGATGAACCGGGCGGCGTTCGCCGGTTTGACGCCGATCCTCTCCATCCCGGTGTCGATCTTCAGGTGGACGTCGGCCTTCGCCCCGCCCCCGGCGGCCGCGACGGCCTCGTCGATCCGCCGGGCGATCTCCACGGACGATACGGTGACGTCGAGCCGGTGTTGCAGGAAGTCGCTGACCTGGCGGCCGAGCACGCCGCCGAGGACGAGGATGGGGCGGGTGATCCCCGCCTTGCGGAGCGCGATCCCCTCCTCAGCGAACCCGACGCCGAGATAGTCGATCCCGAACCGGACCAGCGCCTTCGCGACCTCGATGATGCCGTGGCCGTAGGCGTTCGCCTTGACGATCCCCATGATCCTCACGTCGGGGCCCACGCGCTTCCGCACGCCTTCGTAATTGAACCTGAGCGCCCTCAGGTCGATCTCGGCCCTCGTCACCCGCATCTCAACGTCCTGCTCCACCCCGGATTTTTCGGATTGAATATACTTTCAATTGCCAACAAATCCAACGGCGCGAGCCGGAAACAAAAAACCCACCCGACCTGGCGGATCGGGTGGGCGGACGCCGGGGTCCCGGCGTTCAATTCCGGGAGGAAACGTTCAGGCGGTTCAGCGCCCTCGCGAGGGCGAGCCGCGCCCGTTCCACGTCGAGCCCGGGGTCGCGTTCCGCGAGCCGCTGTTTCGCCCTGTCGCGCGCGGCCGCGGCGCGCGCCGCGTCGATCTCGTCGCGCCGCTCCGCCGATTCCGCCATCAGGGTCACGCGGTTCTCCCTGACCTGCACGACGCCGCCGGAGGTCGCGTAGAGCGTCTCGCTCCCCTGCGGGTCCCGGACGGCCACCTCGCCGACGCCGATGCCCGCCAGCAGCGGGGCGTGGTCGACCAGGACCTGAAATCCCCCCTCGACGCCCGGGGCGCTGAAACTCACCGCCTCGCCGTTGAACACGACCCGCTTCGGCGTGACGATCTCCAGCTTGAACGATTTGCCGGGCATCGCGCGCTCAGGCCGCCTCTTTCTTGTGGCGCTCGACCACCTCGTCGATGGTCCCCATCATGTAGAAGTAGTTCTCGGGGATGTGGTCGCACTCGCCGTCGATGATCGCCTTGAAGCCGCGGATCGTCTCCTCGAGCTTGACGTACTTTCCGGGGATCCCGGTGAACTGTTCCGCGACGAAGAACGGCTGGGAAAGGAACTTCTGGATCTTCCGCGCCCGGGAAACGGTCCGCTTGTCGTCATCGGAGAGCTCGTCCATCCCGAGGATGTTGATGATGTCCTGGAGGTCCTTGTACGTCTGCAGGATCTCCTTCACGCGCTTGGCGACGCCGTAGTGCTCCTCGCCGAGCGTCTCGGGTTCGAGGATCCTGGAGGTGGAATCGAGCGGATCCACCGCCGGGTAGATGCCGAGTTCGGCGATCTGCCGGCTGAGCACGGTGGTGGCGTCGAGATGGCTGAAGGTCGTCGCGGGCGCGGGGTCCGTCAGGTCGTCGGCGGGCACGTAGATGGCCTGCACCGAGGTGATCGAGCCCTTGTTGGTGGAGGTGATCCGCTCCTGGAGCTCGCCCATCTCCGTCCCGAGCGTCGGCTGGTATCCGACGGCCGACGGCATGCGCCCGAGGAGCGCGGAGACTTCCGAGCCGGCCTGGACGAACCGGAAAATGTTGTCGATGAACAGGAGCACGTCCTTCCCCTCGTCGTCGCGGAAATATTCCGCCATCGTGAGCGCCGTGAGCGCGACACGCTGCCGCGCGCCCGGCGGCTCGTTCATCTGTCCGAAGACGAGCGCAGTCTTGTCGAGCACCCCCGACTCCTTCATCTCGACCCAGAGGTCGTTCCCCTCGCGCGTACGTTCGCCGACGCCGCCGAAGACCGAGTATCCGCCGTGGTGCGTCGCGATGTTGTGGATCAACTCCATGATGACGACCGTCTTGCCGACGCCGGCGCCGCCGAAGAGACCGGTTTTCCCCCCCTTCGAATAGGGCTCGAGGAGGTCGATGACCTTGATGCCGGTCTCGAACATCTCCTTCTTCGTGCTGAGGGTGTCGAACGCGGGGGCGGAGCGGTGGATCGGGTACATCGTCTTGCTCTCGACCGGGGGAAGCGCGTCGATCCCCTTCCCGATCACGTTGATCAGCCGGCCCAGCGTGTTCGGCCCGACCGGGACCATGATCGGCGATCCGGTGTCGATGACCTTCATTCCGCGCACCAGGCCGTCGGTGGAGTCCATCGCTACGGTTCTGACGCGTTCCTCGCCAAGGTGCTGCTGCACCTCGCAGACGAGTTCTTCGTCCACGCCCTCGATGTTCTTCCGGGGGATGCGGACCGCGTTGAGGATGGAGGGGAGTTTTCCCCCCGCGAAGTCGACGTCGACGACCGGACCGATAACCTGTATGATCTTGCCTTCGTTCATGAATTTCCTTAAACGGTTGACATCAAGGGGGAAAACCGGAAATGCGGTGATAATATAGGGATTCCGGGCATCAGATGCAATGTGTATCCTGTCGGGATGGATACGACATCCCCGCCGAACCCCGACGGGAGGAGGTTCATCGCACAGCCGACGAAGCCCGTGGCCGCCGGGAATTTCAATGGCCGGGGAGGGACGCCGTTTCCGACCGGGCGGCGATCGCGGCGACAATTTTCGCACCGTGCTCCCGCCCGTTCTCGATGAACACCGTGTTGTTGAACCTTCCCCCGACGAGCCCGCCGGCGACGAAGAGTCCGTGGACGCCGGTCTCCATCGTGGCCGGGTCGTGGATCGGCGCCCCGCTCTCCGGATCGATGCCGATCCCGCAGCCGCGGAGGAACGGCACGTCGGCCTCGTAGCCGATGAGCGTGAACGCGGCGTCCGTGGGAAGGTCGCGGCGTGCCCCCGCCGCGTCCCGCACCACGGTGGTCCCCTCCCTGAACTCCGCCACGGTCGTCCCCGTAAGCAGCTCGATCGACCCGTCGGCGACGCGGTTCTCGAAATCGGGAAGGATCCAGTATTTTACCCCGCCGCTCAGGGCGGGGCCCCGGTGGACGACCGTCACGCGGGCCCCGTGCCTCCAGAGGTCGAGCGCCGCTTCGACCGCGGAATTCTTTCCGCCGACGATCACCACGTTCCGCCGGTGGAAGGGCACCGGGTCGCGGTAGTAGGAGCTCACGTGCGCCAGCCGTTCCCCGGGAACGCCGAGCCGTTTCGGCGTGCCGTAATATCCGGCGGCGATCACGACATTGGCCGCGGGGTACGACGACCCGCCCGAGACCACGACGCTGAAGGCCGTCCCATCCCGCGTCACCGACACGACGCGTCGACCGGTCCGGCAATCGAGCCCGTAGTGCTCCGCCACGGCCCGGTAATAGATCACGCAATCGAGGGATGTCGGCCGGGGGGTGGGGACGATGAAGGGAACGCCGCCGATGCCCAGGAGCCCGGGGGTGGAGAAAAACGGCATCCCGCGCTGGAAGAGGGAGATGTTGTGCGCGACGCTCCCCTGTTCAAGGAGGATGCAGGACAGCCCGGCGGCGCGGGCCGCGATCCCCGTCGCGAGGCCGGCAGGGCCGGCCCCGACCACGAGGATGTCACACCGATCCCCCACCGACTATTTCAGCGAGGCGAGAAGCGCGTCGAACTCGCCCTTCGCGGCACTGACGGTGGCCGCCGGACCGGTCAGCTTGAAGAAGACCGAGCCTTCCGGGGCCCCCACGATGGCGGCCAGGAGCGTGTAATTCTCCTTCTTCCCCTGCGACTCCATCATCGGGCCGGAGGGCGCGAGGAAGGTACCGGTCGTGGTGACCGTGGTCAGCCGCATCCCGTTGATCTCCCTCGTGGCCTCCACCGGCGTCGACGGGTTCTCGAACTGCGCCAGCCAGCGGTCGATGTTCGACCGGACATCGCCGCCCTGGTCGCTGCCGAAGTAGAACACCGCGCACTCGGCGTGGGAGTCGTCGGCCGACGGGATGATGTATGTGGCGACGCGCATCGGACGCTCGCCGGCGTTCTTCCACCTCGACGGCACGTTCCACGTGACGCCGCCCGCCGCCGCCGCTGTCCCGCCACCCTGCGACAGGGAGGGTTTTTGCGCGGCCGTTCCGGGGGTTTCTTCCTTGCCGCCGCATCCGGTGATGATGAGAGCGGCGAGAACGACGAGAATTGCCTGCGTGATGTTCATTGCGTTTCCTTGAGATGGTCCGGTGATATATTTCCCGTTGTACGGGGTAGATTGACGTTCCGCCACAAGTATATCACGAATTTCGGGAATGTCCAAACCCGGGCGACGGGGTGGACCATTGCCTTCCTCCATTTTTCCTTATATTTAATGACACGGATCCCCCGGGGCCGGCGCCCCGTCACCTTCATCATTCCCGGACGGCGCAATGAAACGAATCCTGTTCTTCCTGCTGTCGATATTTGCCTTCGCAGCCGTCCACCCGCAGGCCCTCCGCGACGACTTCAACCGGCCGGCCACAACCGACCTCGCAGGCTCCGAACGGTGGCGAAGGGTCCTCGACCTCCCGCATCCCTCCGCCTCGATGCAGATCAATGCCGACTCCACCATCTCTCCGTACAATCCTCTGGGGGCGCTCAAACGGGGCGCGGTCTACTGGGATTCGACGCTCTCCGGCCGGTTCCAGGTCGGGATCATCCTGAGGCATAAAAGCGGCGGGAACAACCACCCGGTGTTCCACATCCACCTGATGAACGACAGCAGCTGGTACACCGGGGACGGCTACGGCCTGCGGTTCCAGGAAAACTCCGGCACCGACCGGTTCGACATCCAGCGGCTCACCGGCTCGGGCACGGACACGCCGTTCGTATCGCTGCTGGCCACGTTCAACACCGAGTTTGCCGAGGGCGACACGCTGATGTTCAAGTTTTTCGAGGACGGCAGGAAGACCGCGGTCAGGTACGCCGCCTCGGGTTCGAGGGATTCGATCAGCGTCGTCGATACCGTCCACAACCCCGCGTCGTGGTACGCCTGGCTCCAGGCCGTGGTCTTCGCGGATTCGGTCAAGCTCGACAATTTCATGCTTGGGCCCATCCCCTACCTGATCAGCGCCTCCGCGGGAGCAGGCGGATCGATTACCCCGACCGGTGACGTGCCGGTCGACCCCGGTGCCGACACCTCCTTCACGATCACGCCCGACGTCGGTTTCGGGATCGACGACGTGCTCGTCGATTCCGTGTCGGTGGGGGTGACGGGCACCTGGACCTTCACCGGCGTGAACGCCAACCACACCATCGATGCGGTCTTCGACACGCTCCGGTACACGATCACGGCGACCGCCGGCCCGAACGGAGCGATCACCCCGGCGGGGCCCGTCGTCGTGACACACGGCGCCGGCCGGACGTTCCTGGTCGATCCCGATTCCGGCTACCATCTCGACAGCCTGCTGATCGACGGTGTCCCCGTCGATTCGACCGGTTCCTTTACGTTCGTGAATGTGACCGCCGACCATGACATCGCGGCCTCTTTTTCCATCGACGCGTACACGATCACGGCGACCGCCGGCCCGGGCGGTTCGATCTCACCGTCAGGCCAGGTGAGCGTCGTCCCGGGGGGATCGCAGGCGTTCCTCCTGACCCCCGACGCCGGTTTCTACCCTGACACCCTCTTCGTGGACGGCAACCCGGTCGACTCGGCCGCCGGATACACGTTCGACAACGTGACGGCCGACCACGCGATTTTCGCGACGTTTACCGACCAGCGTTACGTCGAGGCGGCATATCCCGTCGGCGAGCGGTGGAACCTGGTTTCGGTGCCCCTCACGATGCCCGATTATTCGATGGCGGCGCTCTATCCGTCGGCCATCGGCGCCGCGTATGCGTACGCTGGCGCCTACGTCGCGCACGACACGCTCACGAACGCGACCGGGTACTGGATGAAGTTCCCCGCGGGCGATACGGTCCCCATGGCCGGATTCGCCAGGACCTCGGACACCGTGGATGTCGCGGAGGGATGGAACATCGTCGGCTCGATCAGCTCCCCGATCCCGGTCACGGCAGTCTCGACCATTCCCGGCGGACTGGTCAGTTCCGGTTTCTTCGCTTACGGCGGCTCCTACGCGCTCAGTTCCACCATCGAACCAGCGCGCGGGTACTGGGTGAAGAGCAGCGGGGCCGGCAAGCTCGTCTTCACCGAGGACTCGGTCGCGGCCCCCGCCGCGGCGATCAGGATCATTCCGACGGGCGAACTCCCCCCTCCGCCACCCGGATCCGAAGCCCCCCACGGGGGAGGCACCTTCCCGGCGGCATACTCGCTCTCGCAGAATTACCCCAACCCGTTCAACCCGACGACACGGATCGAATTCTCCCTGCCGGAGGAATCGTCCGTGAGGCTGGCAGTGTACAATGTCCTCGGCGAGGAAGTGATGCGGCTTCTGGAGGGGATCGGGCGCGCGGGCGTGAACAGCGTGCATTTCGACGGGGGTGGATTCCCGTCGGGAGTGTATACGTACCGCCTCTCCTCGGAGGGCGTCACGATGACCCGGAGGATGCTCCTCCTTCGATGACGGAATAAAAAAAACCCCCCGCCCGGGAAAGACAGGGGGTTCCTTCTCTACTGTGTTCCACCACACATAATACAGGTAAAGCGGGGAAAAGTTGGCGGGTTTGAAAATTAATTCCTGGTCACGGGGACCACACCGGCCACATTGGAGCTGAAGGTCGGATTTGAACCGACGACCTGCTGATTACGAATCAGCTGCTCTACCAGCTGAGCTACTTCAGCTTGAAAAAAATATTGTCAACCCTGGCGGGATCGATGGTGGCAGGGGCCGCCCCGCTCAAATTCCCTCCGGCCGCTCCCCGTAGAACACGGTCGGGAAGAACTCCCCCACCTCGGCCCCGGAGCCCTTCATCCATTCCTTACGGGGGAGGACGGTACGTTGGGTCCATTCCTTCGCCACCGCGAACGACTGGTCGGCGGCGATCATTTCGATCGTCTCCCAGGGGCAGTACTTGACGCACAATTTGCAGCCGATGCAGACGTCAAGGTCTATTTCCACCAGCTTCTTGTGGACGTCGTATTCCGGTCCCGCCACGACGTACATGCAGTCGACCGGGCAGACTTCGAGGCACACCTCGCAGCCGGTGCACCCCTCCTGGTTGATGACGGCCAGTTCCCGGGGACGCTTCTTCCGGGCGGGGGCGGCCGCTTTCGGCGTCGCCGGAACGTTTTCTTCCGCCATATGGGTCAGAACGAAATGATGATCACCAATAAAATTAATTTTTCAGCAGGAACCAAATAGTCCCGCCGGACCCCCCGCCAGCCGATCCCCCGGGCCGCCCCACCTACTTGTGGATGCCCGGCTCGGTCATCTTCCTCAGGTCGAAAATCTTGTCGAGCTGTTCGGCGGTGAGCAGGCCGCGATCGATGACGATCTGCCTGAGCGGCTTGCCTGAGGCGACGTATTCCTTCGCGATCTCGGCGCCCTTGAGGTAGCCGATGTGGGGGTTGAGCACAGTGACGACGCTCGTGCTTCCCTCGGCGTACGCCTGGCAGCGGTCGGCATTGGCGGTGAGTCCGTCGACGCAGAAACGGACGAACACGTCGCCCGAGGTCGTCAGGATTTCGAGTTCGTGGAGGAGGTTGAACGCCACCACCGGCATCATCACGTTCAGCTCGAGCTGGCCGGCCTGGGCCGACAGGAGGATCGTGGTATCGCATCCGATCGCCTGGAAACAGACCATGTTCACCATCTCGGCCATCGAGGGGTTGACCTTCCCCGGCATGATCGACGATCCGGGCTGAACGGCCGGGAGGTTGATCTCGAAGAGGCCCGTCTTCGGGCCCGATCCCATCAACCGGATGTCGCTCGCGATGCGCGAGAGGTCCTGCGCGAAGTTCCGGACCGCCCCCGACAGCTCCACCATCGGCCGGAGGCTTTGCATCGCTTCAAAATAATCGTCGGCCATCCGCATTTCGATCCCGGTCTGCTTCTTCAGCTGGTCGACCATCCGCTTCCGGAACTCCGGGTGGGCGTTGAGCCCGGTGCCCGCGGCCGTCCCCCCGATCCCGATCTCGCGGCAGGAGTCCGCGGCGCGGGCGATCGCCGCCCGGTGCTTCCCGACGTTGACGCCGTACGCGGTGAATTCCTGCCCGAGCCTGACCGGGACGGCGTCCATCAGGTGCGTGCGGCCCGATTTGACGATCGGATCGAACTCTTTTCCCTTCTTCAGGAATGACGCTTCAAGTTTCCCGAGCGTCACATCGAGGTTCTTCGCCTCCATCAGCGCCCCGATCCTGATCGCCGTGGGGCAGACGTCGTTCGTGGACTGCGCCATGTTCACGTCGTCGTTGGGGCTGAGGAGCTTGTAATCGCCCCGCTTCCCCCCCAGGATTTCGATGGCGCGGTTGGCGATCACCTCGTTGCAATTCATGTTGTGCGACGTCCCGGCCCCTGCCTGGTAGACGTCGACGACGAAGGAGTCCCGGTATTTCCCGGAGAGGATTTCGTCGCAGGCCCCGATGATCGCGTCCGCCTTGGAGGCGTCGAGGAGCTTCAGGTCGCGGTTGACGGCCGCCGCCGCCCGTTTGATGTGCACGGTCGCCTCGACGTAGGCCTTTTTCGGCCTGATGCCGCTGATCGGGAAGTTTTCAAGCGCGCGGAATGTCTGGATGCCGTAATAGGCGTCGGCCGGTATCTGCCTCTCGCCCAGGGAGTCTTTTTCGGTCCTGTAGTCCATGGTCGGTTCCGGTTTCGAGGTTGTTGGGAGTGTGGAATTGCGGAAATACAGCCCCAATATACGAAACGGACCCGGGACAATCAACCGCGGTCAGGAGCGGAACGCACTCCGGGGCCAGCCGTGGGCGGCGAGCCTGATCTTCCCGGCGGCGAAGCGGACCCCCTCGGCCTCGAGCAGGCGCCGCTGCCGCGCGGCGCGACCGCCAGCGGCCGGAAGGGAAATGTTCCCCTGCGCGTTCACGACGCGGTGCCAGGGAACTTCGGCGCCGTCGGGGAGGTGGTGCAGCGCGTACCCGACAAGCCTCGCCTGACCGGGCATCCCCGCGAGCCGCGCGATCGCGCCGTAGGTTGAGACCCGCCCGCGGGGGATCTTCCGGACGGCCTGCCAGACGCGGAGGTGAACGTCGGTTCGGCGGGGCGATATGTCGGGTCTGGCGGGCATCGGTCGGCGTCCACCCAAGATATCAAAAACCGGCATTTTCAGGAATGAAAAAGGAGGAGCGGTCCGGCGAATTCTCCCGGGCACCGCGCTCTCCCGACTCCCCAAATTCAACCCTTTTCGACGATTACCCGCCCGGGCCCCGGGAGGGGGAAATGGAATGAATCTTGCTGTTTTATACGCGTGGGCCGATCCGCATACGGCAGCCCGCGCCCGACATCGACACTGACGTTCACACAGCAGACAGGGAGTCGCCCATGACCGCTCCGACATTCACGCCGTCTCAGCTCCCGCCCCTCGCGAGGCGGGGACAATACTTTGACATCCGGGACCTGGAGCCGGGAACGACGGCCGAATTTTCCCCTTCCGAAACGTCGATCCTCGGGGAGATCGACCTGATCTACAGGACGCTGTGCGGCATCCTCTACAATTTCGTCCCCACGTCGGGGCACCCGGGCGGGAGCATTTCGTCGGGACGATTCGTGGAGGGCCTCATCTACAATACGATGGACTACAATTTTCAGGACCCGGAGGACGAAACCGCCGACATCATCTCGTACGCCGCGGGCCACAAGGCGATGGGCCTCTACGCGATGTGGGCGCTGCGCAACGAGCTGGTCCTGGCCGGTGCCCCCCTGGTGAAGCGCTCCGACCTCATCGCTCCCGAACGGCGGCAGGTGAGGCTGGAGGACCTGCTCGGATTCCGGCGGAACCCCACCAACGACACCCCACTTTTCAAGAAATTCCGCGCGAGGGCGCTCGATGGCCACCCCACCTGCGCGACCCCCTTCGTCAGGATCGCGACCGGGGCGAGCGGCGTCGGAGTACCCGCGTCGATCGGGCTGGCGCTCGGCGCGATGGACGCCTACGGTCCGGATTGTCCGAACGTCCACATCGTGGAGGGTGAAGGGGGAATGACGCCGGGCCGGGTCCACGAGGCGCTCGCGGCCGCCGCGACCACCCGGTTGCGAAACGTGTTCCTGCACGTGGACTGGAACCAGGCCTCCATCGACTCGAACCGCGTCTGCAGGGAAGACGGCGCACCCGGGGAGTACGTCCAGTGGAATCCCGTCGAGCTCTGCCTCCTCCACGACTGGAACGTCATCTTCGTTCCCGACGGGCACGACTTCAACGGGATCGCCGCCGCCCAGCGCCTGGCGCTCCGGATCGGGACGGGGCAGCCGACCGCGATCGTCTACCGCACCACCAAGGGATGGAAATACGGCGTGCAGGGGCGCGACTCCCACGGCGCCGGCCATAAGTTCTGTTCGGAGGGATATTACGCTTCGCTCTCGGCGTTCGAGGAACATTTCGGTGTGACGTTCCCCCGGCTCCCGAAGGACGGCCCCTCCGACGCCGCTTCAGTCGAACGGCTCTACTTCGACACGCTCATGGTCATTCGTTCGACGATCGCCCGGTCTCCCCGTACGGCCGAATGGGCTGCGGCGAGGATTGCCCGGTCGAAGGACCGCCTCGCCGGCCGCGCGCGCTCGCGGAGACCGGACGGTCCGGAGCTCGGGCGGTTGTTTTCTCCGCCGAATATCGACGGGAAGATCGTTCCAAAGGAACTCGTCCTCGAACCCGGGGCCTCCGTCACCCTCAGGGAGGCGCTCGGAAAAACGCTCTCCCACCTCAACACCCGGACGGGGGGCGCATTCCTCGTGGCCTCGGCGGACCTGCTCGGGTCGACGAGCGTCAGTCTCATCAACGCGGGTTTCCCCGCGGGATTCTATGACGCCGCGGACAACCCCGGCTCCCGCCTCATCCCGGTCGGCGGCATCTGCGAGGACGCGATGGGGGCGCTGATGTCGGGGGTGTCGAGTTTCGGACGGCACATCGGCGTGACCTCCTCGTACGGCGCGTTCCTCGCGGCGCTCGAGCACGTGCCGGCGCGATTGCACGGGATCGGCCAGCAGACGCGGGAGGCGGAGCTCGGGCTCCCGTACAACACCTGGATCATGGTGAACGCCCACGCGGGCGTGAAAACGGGTGAGGACGGCCCCACGCACGCGGACCCGCAGGCGCTGCAGCTGTTGCAGGAGTGCTTCCCCGACCGCGTGATGATCACGATGACCCCCTGGGACCCGCGGGAGATCTGGCCGATGATGGTGGCTGCGCTCCGGCACAGACCCGCGATCATCGCGCCGTTCGTGACGCGTCCGGCCGACGTCGTCGCGGACCGGGAGGCGCTCCGCCTCCCGCCGCCGCACCACGCGGCCAACGGCGTCTACGCGATGCGCCGGGCGGATACCGCCTCCCGGCAGTATAACGGAACCATCGTCCTGCAGGGGAACGGCGTCGCCTCGATCTTCGCGGCCGAGGTGCTCCCCGAGCTCGAACGACACGGCCTGAACCTGAACATCTTCTATGTCGCGAGCGTCGAACTCTTCAAGCTCCTCTCCCGGGCGGAGCAGGAGACGATCCTCCCGGAGGAACTGACGTTCGAATCGATCGGCATCACCGACTTCACGATGCCCACGCTCCACCAGTGGGTCCGCAGCAACGAGGGCGCGCGGCGCTCGCTCCACACGTTCCGGGGGGGGCATTACCTCGGCAGCGGCTCCGCCGCCAAGGTACTCGAGGAGGCGGGGATCCACGGGAAGGGACAGCTCGACACGATCCTCCGGTACGCCGCCGACATCGAGAAGGGGGCGTTTCCGGTCAGGTTCCCGGGGCGCTTTTCCGGCCACGAGATCTGACGGACCGTCGCGGGAGGCCTTCCCCGGCCGGGCCAGCGATCGTCCGTCGCGATGTCCCGCGCGCACCCGGAAACAGAAAAGCCCTTCATCGAAGGGCTTTTGTGTTCGTGTCGAGGTGATCGAACCCTATTTTGCGCCCGCTCCGCACCCCGTCCCGAGGATCTCCAGCCCCTTTTTCGCGATCTCGGCGTCCTCTCCCTTCGAACAGACGCTCAGGACGCGGCAGTAGTACCTCGTCGCCTCCTCCTTGTTGTTGGAGTTGTGGTACGCCTGGGCCGTCAGGAGGAGCGTGTTGCAGTGCCTCGGGTTGAGCTGGATCGATTTCTTGAGCAGGTCGACCGCGGAAGCGTATTTCTTCTCCAGGAGGTCCTGTACGCCTTCCATCCGGTACGCTTCCTCGAGCGCCCTGTCGTATTTTCCGTTCACCGTCGTGTCGGCGGTCCCCAGGTCGATCACCTTTTTGTAGGCCGCGCGCTGTTTGGCGAGGTTCCCCATCTGCACATAGTTCTGAGCGAGCGTCACCCACCCCTGCACGTTCCCGGGGCGGAGTTCGAGGCTCCGGAGCGTCTGCTCCTCCGCGCTCTTGAAGTCCTTGACCTGCATGTACGACATCGCGGAGTTCAGGTGCGACGCGAACCGGTATCCGGACGAGGTATCGCAGGCGACCTTTTTTTCGAACATCTCGATCGCCCTCTGGTAATCCTTCACCTTCATGTAGGTGGTGCCCATGTCGTACAGGATGTCGCAGCGGTCCGGCTCCTTCAGGAGGACGCTTTCGTACGCGGCGACCGCCTTGTCGAACTGGTCGAGGGACCGGTACGCCTTCGCGAGGCTCACCATCTCGTCCGCGCTCAGGGACCCGGCCGGCCGGGCCGAGTAGATCTCGACGACGCGGTCGAACGCCTTCGTGGCCTTGTAGGCCTCGCCCAGCATCGACTGCACGTCGGAGAGCGAGGCGTCCTTCTGGAACAGGGTCTCCGCGACCGGGATCATCCGTTCGTAGTTGCGGGTCTCGAAGAGGGCCTTGACGTAGTTATACTGGGTCTCGATCGAATCCGGCTCGAAGGGATAGAGCCGTTCCAGCACCGGCAGCGCGTTGGAATACTGCTTGGCCTTCATGTAGAGCGAGCTGAGCCCGCGCAGGGCGATCAGGTTCGACGGTTCGAGTTTCAGGATGGTATCGTACGTCTTCGCCACCGGGTTGTACTGGCGCGCCTTCATCTGGGCGTCGGCCAGTTTCAGGTAGAGTGCGACGTCCGTGCTGTCGAAATCGGTGGCCCTGGCGTACTGCTGCTCGGCAGCCACGTACTGTTTCTTCAGCAGATAGATGTCGCCGAGCATCAGGTAGATTTCGGCGTCCGGGTCGGCAAGCGCACGGCCCTTGATCAGCTCGGTTTCCGCCTTCTGCAACGAATCCTTCGAGAGGTAGGCCCTGGCGAGCCACACGTAACCCTTCGGGTTCGTCTCGTGGTCGGAGATGAAATCCTTCAGGAGGTCGATCGCCTTTTCGACGTTCCCCGCCTGGAGTTCTTTTTTTCCCTTTTCGAGGTCCTCCTGGGCAGGCGCGGCGCCCGCGGCGAACGCCGCGAGGATAAGAAGAAGGAGGGCCTGTTGTAATGATCGGTTCATTGCGTTCTTTCCTGATTGATGGTGTTGTCGTCAATACTCTCCGGATCGCCTGCGCCTAATATATATACCCTGATTGCCGACATAATGTTCCTGCCGCCGGATGGGTCCCGAAATCGATCCGATTTCGCAAGGTCTCAGAGAATGTCGTTCCTCAGTTCCACCAGCCGCACCGGCATCGTCGCGGGGACCAGGCCCTGATTCTGGACGATTTTCTGGCCCGCGACGCTGGTGATGAACGAGGTAAATCCGGTCGAAACCCCGTAACTGTCGGGGGTGACGTAAATATACACAATCCGGACAAGCGGGTAAAATTGCTTGTAAAGATAGGCCTGGTGGGGGGAAAAGTATTTCCCCGCGATCCCGAGCGAGTCGGGGGCGGACGGATCGGAGAGGTCGACGATCCGGACGCCGGCCGGCGGGTTCCGCATCCAGTTCAGGCCGACGATCCCCACCGCCGAAGGGTCCGCCCCGACCGCGGAGATCATCTCCGGGCTCGAGGCCGTGACACGCGCCGGGGCGGGGAAGCTACGCCCGTTCAGGACCTTCGCCGAGAATATTTCGTGCGCGGCGCTGTTCCTCTCCGGGACGCACGTCGATATTTTTCCGTGCGACCCCCTCCAGCCGAGGAGGCCCCAATCCATGATGCGGCCGGTGAAGATGCTGTCGAGCTGGGGCAGGGTGAGACGGGTGACGTCGTTCTGCGCGTTGACGATCACCGCGAGGCCGTCCATCGCGACCGCGATCTCCCTCACCTCGAGGCCCAGGGATTGCTGAGCGGCGCGCTCCTCGTCATTGAGGGCGCGGGCGGAAATGATCATTTTGACGCTGTCGTTGAACAGTTCCGAGATCACTTCCCGGGCGGAGCCGGGGCGCAGGTCGACGCGGGCCTCGGGATAGAGCTCCTCGAACCGCGCCTCCTCCTCCCGTATGAGCGGCAGCACTTCCTCGCACACCGCGACGCTGACCTGTCCGCTCGTCGGCGTGTCGGTCTTCTTCGCGTCGCAGCCCGAAAGCAGCAGCGCCGGGAGCAGCGCGGCGAGGATCCCCGCGGCGATCCGGTTACTCCTGTTCATCGCGTTCCGGGCCGGCGTCCGGCCCGCTCCTGTATTTTCGCACCGCCATGGAAATCCTGTAGAGGGCGTAGACCGTCATGATGCCGCCCAGCGTGTAGCGGTAATTGTCGGGGATCTGTCCCGGGAGGAAAAATCCGGTGAGCAGCACGACGCCGATGAGGAGGATGAGCGAGGCGGTTACGATGCTCAGGATCGTCAGGACGGACTGGAGGTTCATCGGGCCTGCCTGTCGTGGCCCCGCGTTCCCCCGCCGCGTCGGGACGCGGCGGGAGACCGGGAACACCGTTGTTATTTGTTCAGTTTGAAGCGGAACGGCACCGCCGCCCAGACCGCGACGGGCCCGTTGTTCATCATCGCGGGCGTGAAGACCCATCCCAGGGCCGCCTTGATGGCGTTTTCATTGAAGATCTCGTTGTCGCTCTTCATGACCACGGCCTTCTTGGCTTTCCCTTCCTTGTCTACGAGGATTTTCACCCACACTGTCCCCTCGACCCCGGCGCGCCGGGCGATCTCCGGGTAATCGGGATTGATCTGTTTCACCGGAACGGGGCTCTGCTCCACCGGCACGAAATCGGGCGGGTCCTCGTCGATGCTGATGTCCTGCTCGATCGTCACGTCTCCGCCCCCGTCACCCGTGCTGACCGCGGGGCTCTGGATGTCGGAGAGTTCCTGCTGGGTGGCGATGGTCTGTTCCGGGTTCACCTCCGCGTCGGGGACCGGGACCGGCACACCGACGCTCGGCTTCGTGACCGGGACGCTCACCGCCACCTGCGGCGCCGCCTCGC
>CAZQSM010000038.1:19660-22056 GCA_964596065.1 uncultured Chlorobiaceae bacterium
CCGACGCTCGGCTTCGTGACCGGGACGCTCACCGCCACCTGCGGCGCCGCCTCGCTGTTCGTGATCGAGGGGGGCGGCCCGAGGTCCGTGTATTTCATGATCCGGACCGTCATCACCGGTTCGTCCTCCTCGCCGAGCCAGCCGGCCAGATAGTACGTGCCGATGAACCCGAGGTGGATCGCCGTGGCGATGATGATCGCGCGGAGGAGGTTCTTCTTGTAGACCCCCGCGATCTCCTGCATCCCCTCGTGCGATGTTAACGCTGCCGCTGTCTGCGTTGTCATGATTTCATCCTCCTATAATACCTTTGAGAGGATTTTCTTGTCATTGTCGCCCATCGGGGCGAGGCTGAATCGCGTGACGTTGGCGAGGTTCAGTTCATCCATGATGTCCACCATCATCTGGTACTTCCCCTTCCGGTCGATCTTGATCAGCGTGATCAGCTTCGGGTTCGCCTGGTTCCGCTCGTTCATCAGGCCGCGGAGCCCCTTGAACGCCACCTTTTCCGGCGGATCGACCCCGATGTTCCAGTAAATGGAACCGTCCTCCTTCACGAGCAGCGTCATCAGGTTGCTCATCGCCACCTCGACCGTGACGTCGTTGCTCGGCGGGAGGTTGATCTCCATCGTCTGGGGCTTGTTCATCGTCGTCGTGAGCATGAAGAACGTCAGCAGCAGGAACGCGATGTCCACCATCGGGGTGTTGTCGATGCGTATGCCGAGCCGCCGTTTCTTCTTCTTCCCTTTTTTCTTTCCGTGCCCCCCGCGGGGGCCGGGTGAGTCAACTGCGCCCATGGTTTTCTCCTAATCGGTTTCCAGGTCAGTCACGAGGTTGAACCTCGTGATGTTGGTTTTCTGGAGGATGTCCATCACGTCCTCCGCGATCCCGTATTCGGCCTTCTGGTCTCCCTTCACCACGGTCCTCAGACGAGGGTTCGCGATGCGGGCCTTCACGAGAAGGTCGCCGAGTTCCTCCTTGGTCACTTCGATCCCGGCGCGGAGCTTGTTCTCCTCGCCGAAGAGGCGGCCGGTCAGCTTCTGGGAGTCGAACCCCAGGAAGAGCCGGTTGTCCTCGCTGATCGTGATCGTCATGACGTCGGAGTCGGGCAGCTTGAAAGCCGAGTGGGACGAGGGAAGGACGATCTGGACTTCTTCGGGCGGACGGAACTGCGTCGTCAGCATGAAGAACGTCAGCAACAGGAACCCCACGTCGACCAGGGGCGTGTTGTCGATGGAGACGCCGATCCTCTTCTTATGGAATTTTGGCATGGCTGAGGACCTTTCGGCTTATTTGACCTTGAGCGTCTGGAGGATGTCGTAGCTGGCCTCGTCGATCATGTAGGTGAAGTTGTCCACCTTGTTCACGAAGAAGTTGTAGGCGACGATGCCGATGATGGCGGCGAAGATGCCGAGGGCCGTGTTGATCAGCGCCTCGGAGATGCCGATCGAGAGCTGGACCGCGTCGGGGGCGCCCGCCTGGGCGAGCGCGGCGAACGCGCGGATCATCCCGATGACCGTCCCGAACAGCCCGAGCATCGTGGCCACCGACGCGATGGTCGACATCGCGATCAGGTTTTTTTCCAGGATGGGCATCTCGAGGGAGGTGGCTTCCTCGATCGCCCGCTGGACCTCCGCCATCTGCTTCTCGGCGTCGACGGCCTTCCCGTCCTTCGCGAAGCTCGAGTAGCGTTCGAGGCCCGCGCGGAGGATGTTCGCCATCGACCCCCGCTGCTTGTCGCAGTGTTCAACGGCTTCGTCGATCTTGCCGGTCGCCAGCGCGCGCTGGACGTTCTTCAGGAAGGTCGCGAGGGAACCCTTGCCCTGGGCCTTCTTGAGGGAGAAAATGCGTTCGATGATGAACGTGAAGACCATCATCGAGAGCGAGATCAGCGCGGGGACGACGTAGCCGCCCGTGTAGACCGTGCCCATCAGGTTCTCGGGGCGCTGGCGGTTTTCGCCGTCCTTGAAGTTCGACGGGTCGCCGAGGATGAACATGTAGATGCCGAGCGAGATCAGAATCGCCGCAAAGATGACGATCGTGACGAAGGTGGACTGTTTCATTGCTGTGACTCCTTCAATAATGAGGGGGTTGATGGATGGATGTGATCATTCACTGACTTTCATTTCAAATCCCGCGATCGCCTCCCGGACCGTGTCGTACACTTCGAAGACGTCGATGAGGCGCGTGATGACGAGCAGGCTCTGCACGTTGTCCGAAAGCCCCGTGAGCCTGAGGTCCCCGCCGTTTTTCCTGAACGTGGTATGGGCCGAGATGATGGCGCCGATCCCCGTGCTGTTGAGATAATTCACCTTGTGGAGGTCGATCACCGCGCGGCGGATGCCCTGTTCCAGGAAGTCCCCGACCGCGGCGCGCAGATCGTCGGTGTCGCCGTCGCC
>CAZQSM010000039.1:0-15824 GCA_964596065.1 uncultured Chlorobiaceae bacterium
CCGACCATAATGACGCCGAGGATGACGAGCAGTATCTGCTGAGTTCCCATGGCCGCTGATCCTTTTTATTCTGTCGTGTCCCTGTTCAGTGTCGGACGATCGCCGCGCCCTGATAAAACGCGCATTGCCAATAACATGGGTGCGGGAGCGTCATGTTACTGGCAATGCAGTCGTTCGTCGCTGTCGCCGGCTTACTGCGTATAGAGCGTGCCGCTGAAGGTACCGAGCTTGCCCGTGCTGTCGAGCACCGCGATGACGGTCCCGTACCCCTGGGTCGACGTGCCCGTGAAGGTCATCGACGTGGCCGAGATCGAACCGACGGTGTACGCCGCGTTCTCGTTCGAGGCCAGCTTGGTCGGAATCGTGTAACCGGTGTACCCGCCGCCGCCGCCGCCCATCGTGGTCGGGCGAATGCGGTACTGGTAGCCGTTCGCGGCCAGGTTGTTCAGGTCGTTGATGATGGCATCCTTGTTCGCCTGGACCGTGCCCGAGCTGAACATCGAGATACCGACGGCAATGGCGATACCGACGATGATAACGCCAAGGATGATTAGTAAGAGCTGCTGTTGACCCATTGTAGATCTCCTATCGGGTTGTGTTGATGGTAGTTAATTAATCAGGTGTTGATTTTATTTTCCCGTTCTGCGTTTCTCTCTATTAGTGTTTCAACTGTCGTGCCAACCGTTGTACCTGCGGGTGATCTTGAGATAATCGACAATAATGAACTGTTTTCCCACATTTTCGCCGAACCCGTGATCCGCCGCGCAGAGTTTCCGGTAAAAACTTCCGGGCCGAAAGCAATTATTACCGCCCACCACCTTCCATCCGTGGCACTACCGGACACGCGTCGAATTGCGTTGCGCTCCCGCCACGAGTGAAAATTCAGAAAAAGGGGAGGGATATTCAACAGGGGCGTGTCGTGACTCACAAAAAAGGGATGCCGTCGTTCGACGACATCCCCATTCGGCACGGCCGGCGAGCGTGCGCTACGCGGGCATCATACCGACTGACCTCCCGTACTCACTCCCACCAGGCGATGATGCTCGGACGGCCGTTCGCGTCGAGGAATTTCGACGCTTCGATGATCGCTTCCTGCGAAAACCTGAGATTCGCGTTGCCGTTGCCGACGACATTGCCCGAAAGGGAATTCCTGAAGGCGATGAGACCGCCGAGGATGTTGCCGTGGAGGTGCATCACGTCGTCGGCGATGATCAGGCCCTTGAACATCGCGCTCGCGTTATTGAGCACCGCGTTCCCCGCCGAATTATGGACGATCAGAATGCCCGATCCGGGGATGTTCGCCGAGTTCCAGCTGTTCTTGGGTGATGTCGTAGGCATCTCGACATAGGTGACTCCCGTCAACGGGTATTTCAATTGGGCAGGATCCGTAACGTATTGACTTCCCGCGTATCCGCTCTTGGCAATCGCCTTGAGTGTGCCTTCCGGGAAGGTGGCTCCCATCCCGCCGAACACGCTGTCGGGCGTCTGGGGGAAGCCACCCGGGAACACCTGGTTCAGCTTCACCGAGAGCGGGTTGTACGGGTTCGACGGGGCGTAATCGACGACCACATCCGTGCCCCCGAGTTTCGCGGCCGCCGAGGAGAGCGTAAACGACGAGCCTGTCGACCACACCCCCGGCACGCCCGATCCGGGCAGGAGGTTCCCGTTCATATCGTAGTTCCGGCCGTCAATGGTGATGTTGCCGTTGACGCCCGAGTTCGCGTTCAACGTCAACAACGCCTTGATGTTGATCGGGTATTGTTTCTTCGACCAGAAGAGGTAGGCGGTGGACGTGTCCCGCCGTTTCTGGTTGTTCCCGTAATCGGTTTCGGCGATCGACTGCACGGCCACGGCCGGGATCGAATCGAATTTGGTGTCGTACACCCTGACGTTCACGATGCCGTCCATGAGGGCCAGGTTGGAGTATCCGGCCCGCCAGTTGCGGTCCTTCGCCAGCTGGGTGTAGGCCAGGTTCACGCCCGACTGCGCGATGTTCTGCGTGTTCTGGCGCATGTAATAGTCGCTGAAGTTCTTCACGATGCGGGTGCTGGCCGCCTCGATGTTGAACATGATCGTCCCGGTGATGATGATGACGCCGGTGACGAGGACGATGATCGCTTTTCCGCTCATTGATGGCCCCCTTATTTCAGGTTTTTCGGTGTGATGGTCCGTTCCCAGGTCCCGCCCGCGTACGTCGTATCGTACGGACTCGTGCTCTCGACGTTCAGCGCGAGCCGGATCGTGCGGATCTTCGAGGGCGATTTGACCGGGTTTTCGTTGATCAGCAGGTCGGCGGCGTCGTAATAGGCGAGCCGGAACCGGGTGATACCGATGTTGATCGCCTGCGCGGGGTTGCCGTTGATCTGGCGGTGGAGGATCCTGCTCCGCGGGTTGACGTGCCCCGACTTCTTCGAGTGGTCGAGGAAATAGGAAACATTCTCGACCGTCCCGTTATTGTCGATGTCGCCCCGCATCAGGATCTTCACCGTGTCGGCGTAGACGATGCCGCTGTCGAACACCGACCCGACCCGGTATCCCATCTTCCGGAAGTCGTACTCGATCATGTCGGTGACCGAAGTCATGTTCGACTGCACGATGGAGTTGAAGGTCTGGACCGCCGACCCCTCCATCACGGTGGAATTGAAGCTCAGCAGCATCAGGAGGATGATCCCCCCGATGATGATGGAGCCGATGATGTCGTAGATGACCTGCATGGCGTATCCTCAGTTGGCGAAGACGTACGAGAGCTTGAGCGTGTCCTGGTAGGACACCCCGCCCTTCTCGATTTTCGGGAAAAACGGGCTGGTGATGCTCACCGTCATCAACTTGAAATTCGTCGGCGTGGCCGAGACGACCTTCGGAGTGGTCTCGTCGACCCAGTTCACGGTCGTGACCATCATATACCCTTCGGCGCGGGGGCTGTTGACCCTGCGAAGGTAGCCGTTATAATCGTCCACGTCGTCGAACTTCACTTCGGAAGCGAACCCGAGGGGGGTCAGCGTATCCACGTACGATATTTTTTCGGATGTCGACTCGTAGCCGAGGAGGAGCGATTTGACCTTGGCCGGCCCGACGCCGATCGTCCCCTGGAACGCCTTGGTCTTGGCCTCCTCGATGACCGACTGGCCGTACGACAGCGCCGCGATGTAATACTCGTTCTGCGACGCGATCTGGCTGTTCCCCATGATCACCTTGTTCGACGACCCGAGAAAGGTCGAGAACATGATCATCGAACCGAGTGCTAACATAATGTTGACGCCCATGACGAAATCCCCTTTTTATAATCCATTGCGGGTGAATGATTGTATGCAAAATACGAGACGATCGCCTCAGGCGATGTACCCGGCATCACAGGGACCCCCCGTTAATCGTGTGCCGCGACCCCCCCTTGGGATAATTGGCCGACCAGGCTTGATTTTAACGGTTTTCGTGGAACGGATCGCGTGACTGAAATCACGCAATTCCGCGCGGGAAGGCCGATTCGGATCAGGAATCTTTCGGGTGGAGGGGTTTGTGGAGGACGGATCCGGGCGGGAAATCTTTATCGCTCATACGGGAGCGGATCGGCGACACCCGCCTCCCGGAAACCGCGCAGCCGCAGGGCGCAGCTGTCGCAGGCGCCGCAGGCCTTCTCCCCGTCCCGGTAACAGGACCAGGTCAGGCCGAAGGGGGCTTCGAGTTCAAGTCCCTTTTTGACGATATCCGCCTTCCTCATATGGATGACGGGGGTGAGGATTTCGACGCGGGTCGCGGGACGGGTCCCCAGGGCGATCACGCGGTTGAACGCCTCGTAAAAGGCGGCGCGGCAGTCGGGATACCCGGAGGAGTCTTCCTCGACCGCCCCGATGAAAATCTTCTTCGCTCCAAGGACCTCGGCCCAGCTGACCGCGACCGAGAGGAAGTTGGCGTTGCGAAACGGAACGTACGACGTCGGGACCCCCTTCCTCGAGAGGTCCGCCGGCTCGACGGGAATCGACGGGTCGGTCAGGCTCGACCCGCCGATGGCCGACAGGTGGGTGAGGTCGGCTTCGAGACGGCGGGTGACGCGGTAGTGGTCGGCCAGCGCGCGGAAACAGGAGAGCTCCCTCCCGGCGGTCCGCTGGCCGTAGTTCAGGTGCAGGAAGGCCGGCTCGTGCGATTCGGCGGCGATGGCCGCGGTGACGAGGCTGTCCATTCCGCCGCTCACCAGCACAACGGCGAGTTCCCGGTCCATCAGACCCCCTTTCGCTCAGGGTGCCAGATGTATTTGTGCATCTGGAGCTGGAACCGGACGTCGAGCCGGTCGGCGAGGATCCATTCGGAGAGGGCGACCGGTTCGAGCTTCCCGAAGACCACCGACATCAGCACCGGGCTCCTCGAGGCGAGGCCGTGTTCGGCCATTTTCCGCTTCGACCATTCGTAGTCCGCACGGTCGCCGATGACGAACTTCACCTCGTCGCGGGAGGTGAGCGTGCCGGCGATGCTCCAGAGGTTTTTCTTCTCCATCCCGCTCGACGGGCACTTGAAGTCCACGATCCTCCGCACCCGCGGATCGACCTGCGCGACGTCGAGGCTTCCCCCCGTCTCGAGCAGGACCTCGTACCCCGCGTCGCAGAGGCGGCGCATCAGCGGGAGGACTTCGGGCTGGAAGAGCGGCTCGCCGCCGGTGATCTCGACGCGGCGGCAGCCGTACGCCTCCACCGCGGCGACGATCGCGTCGAGCGTCATCGGCGTTCCCTCGTAAAAAGCGTACGCCGTGTCGCAGTACGTGCAGCGGATGTTGCAGTAGGTCAGGCGCACGAAGACGCACGGCATCCCGGCGAGGCTCGATTCGCCCTGGATGCTGTGGAATATTTCGTTGATGACGAGGGAGCCGGGAGTGTTCATCAACTATTCAATCCCGAGTTGTTTTCGAATGAGGATGCAGAGGGAATTTCGGATTTCCTGATGGCGGGGGACAGGCGAGATTTTTCCGTTGCGGGGGTTCTCCCAGATGTCGTGCCTTCTCCCATGCCGTTTAAGACGGCAGCCCCTGAGGCGGATTTCCTTTAAAAAAATCGGCCCGTTTCAGTGGATGAGGCTGACTTTTTTCGATCGATAATTTCGGACCGGAATGGCGCTTCGTTCCTCCCGAATGATCATCGTGTAGGCATCCTGGATATTCTCGACCAGCTCCTCGATGGTATCCCCCTGTGACGCCACCGACGGAATCTCCCGCAATTTCCCAACATATCCCCCGTCATCCCTCCAATAATCGAGCGTAAAACGAGCCAATACTTTCCGTTTTTTAATTGCGAGTGTCATCGGGATGCTCCGTGTATAGGAATAAGATAAGGAGTTGATCACCAATTGTCAACGAGGAGAATCCCCCATCTCCCTATGCCAATGGGATTGCGGATGATCGGATAATCCCGTATTCTTACTCTATTCCATCACCACCCAATCCCATGTTTCCACGCCAGCGATGAAACGCGCAGTCATCCTCCTCCCGCTCCTCGCATCGATCATCTCGTGCAACATCGACACCGCGACCGTGGTGCGGACCGAGGACCGGCTGACGATCGCCTCGCTCTTCGCGGTCAACGGGAGCAGCCGCGTGACGCTCGGATGGACGCCGCCCTTGCCGCCGTTCATCTCCAGGACGGCGGCCCACGACCACCCCGGCGGGGGCGATCCGGAAGACGCGGGGGTACCCGCGAGGGTGCTGATCTACCGTAGCGACATCCCCGACTTCACGCTCTCGAGGGCCACGCTGATCGGTTCGGTCCCGGGGGACGTCAACCGGTACACCGACTCGACCGTCGCGAACGGCGACGTCCATTATTACCGGGTCGTGCCGGTCGGCCTCACCGGAAGCGGCGTCGAAAAAATGGGCACCCCCACTGCCGCGGCCGTCGGACAACCGTACGATTACGACGCGGTCACGACCATACGGTACTCCGACCATATCGACCGGATCTTCGCGAGCGGCTGCGCCGTCGGGGGGTGCCACGTCGGCCCCGGGCCGGACCACGGGGACGACGGCCATCCGGGCGCGAACCTCAAGGCGACGACCGACATCGCGTCCGGGGGGCAATTTTCACTCAAGACCTGGCAGGACCTGATGAGGGGCGGGAGCCACGGCTCCGTCGTCGTGCCGTTCACGCCCACCAAGAGCCACATCCTCTTCCACGTCAACGACGACACCACGCTGGCGCCGGTCTCCACGCCGCACATGCCGCTCCCCGGCTTCCAGCTCCCCGCCGGCCAGGTGCGGACGCTCGCGCGCTGGATCGCGGAAGGGTGCCGGGACGACCAGGGCGCGATCCCCTTCTCCGCGTATCCCGGGGGCAGGGTGCTCATCACGGTCCAGGCGGAAGACCTGGTCGCGGTCATCGACCGCACCTCCAACCTGGTGGGGCGATACGTCAGGGCCGGCGCGCAAAACGTCTTTTCCACGGCGCCCGAGGCGCCGCACAACGTCACGGTCGACGAAGCGCGAGGATACTACTACGTGAACCTGATCGGGGCGGGAAAGGTGCTGAAATACCGGCTCGACACGAATGAAAAAATCGACGAGGTGGGCGGGATCATCTCCCCGACGCAGGTGGCGTTGAGCGCGACCGGCGACACGGCGTACGTGGCGCAGTTCGCGGCCGGCGTCAACGCGATCAGGATCATCAGGACGGACCCGATGGAGGTGGTCGGCGAGATCGCCGCCGGCAACGTCGACAAGCCGCACGGCGTCGAGATCACACCCGACGGGAAGGAACTCTGGGTCACCGGGAACCTCTCCGACAACATCCTGGTCGTCGATCTCTCCGATTTCTCGACGAGGCTCATCCAGCTGAACAACCAGCCCCCGGGCCAGGGGGGGGTGCTCCTCCCCTACCAGACGGCGATGACCGCGGACAACAGGAAAGTGTACGTCACCTGCCAGCGGGGGAACGCGGTCGTGGTGGTGGACCGCGGGACGTACGAACCGGTGAAGGCCATCCCGGTCGGGCTCAACCCGCTCATCCCGGCAATCACGCCCGACGGCCTCCGCGTCCTCGTGCCCAACCGGAACAGCGACGACCTCTCGGTGATCGACACGGGGATCGATTCGGTCGTCGCGACCATCGCGAACGTCGGCCCGCAGCCCCACGGATCGGCGGTCACCCCCGACGGGCGCCTCGCCTACATCTCGTGCGAAAACGTCTCCGCCGCGGTGCCGCCGCACCACCCGACGACCGGGAGCCGCGTTCCGGGGTACTTCACGGTCATCGACCTGGCGACGATGAGCGTCGTGAAACGGTACGAACTCGGGGCGTTCGCGGCGGGGGTGGCGGTTACGGACAGGTGACGGGGTACGGGCATCCTCCGGTCAGGGAGACGCCGCTCTGCGGGGACCTGAGCTCGTTCCCTTCACCAGGGCCCGGACGATCCCGACGACGCTGCCGATCATGCAGGTGACGTGATCGAGGATGAGGAAGGGAGTCATCACCATCATCGCGAACAGCCCCCTCACCTGCTCGAGATAGTTGAGGAAACGAATGTTGAGGAGGAGGTAGAGCAGCGAGGCGGCGAGGAGCGTCCAGGAGGGCAGGACACCCAGGGTCACGCCGACGACGATGGCCACGAGGGGGATGGAAAGGGCGGTGGAGATCACGAACAGCGGATAGACATTGACGAATCCCCCCTTCAGCGATTTTTTCGTCTCCCCCAGGTTCATCGCCAGTTCGGCGAACCCGGCGCTGCGATTGAATTCGTTCTTCAGGAACGACCGGAGCGTATAGTGCTTCAGGTGCTCCACCTCGATGTCCATGTCGAGGACGATATTCACCTTCTGCTTCGCCAGCCGTTTCCCCGCCTCGATGTCGTCATTCCCGTGTCGGGCGAGCAGTGACGAATCGAACCCCCCCAGGTTTTCGAACGCCTTCCTCCGGATGCCCGAGATCGCCCCGAAGAGCCAGTCGATGGCCGGCGGGCTCTTGATGTAGGAGTACCGCACCCAGAGGTTCTTGTACTGGCTCACGAGGGTTTCGTGGCGATGTTTGGCGGTATAGATCCCCACGACCGCGTCGACGCCCTCCTCCTCCAGGCGTTCGGCGATGCCGAGGAGCGTTTCACGGTTGATCACGACGTCCGAGTCGATGAAGACGAGAATCTCCCCCTTCGCCAGACCGGCGCCGAGGTTCCGCGCGGCGTTGGCTCCCGATCCCTCCTCGGCGGCGACCAGCCTGCACTGGTACTGCCTGGCGATGTCGGGGGTGGCATCGGTCGAGTGGTCGTCCACCACGATCACCTCGAAATCCTTGAAGTATGAGCGCTTGATCGACCGCAGGCAATTGCCGATGGTCGCGGCGCCGTTCCTTACCGGGATGATGACCGATATATGTGGATGGATTTCGGAATCGCTCCGCACGGGGGTTGACGCGGGTTAGTGCCTTGTGAGCTTTCTGAGATAATCGCCGTAGCTGTTCTTTTTCAGCGGTTCGGCGAGGGCGAGGAGTTGTCGTTCATCGATGTAGCCGAGCAGGAAGGCGATCTCCTCGGGGCAGGCGATTTTCAGCCCCTGGCGCTTCTCCATCGTGGCGATGAAATCGCCCGCGTCCAGGAGGCTTTCGGCCGTGCCGGTGTCGAGCCAGGCGTAGCCGCGGCCCAGGAGTTCAACCTTGAGCCTGCCCTGCCGCAGGTAGGCGTTATTCACGTCGGTGATTTCCAGCTCGCCGCGGGCCGAGGGCTTCATCCCCGCGGCGATCTTCAGCACGTCGTTGTCATAGAAATACAGTCCCGTCACGGCGTAGTTCGATTTCGGCACCCTCGGCTTCTCCTCGATGGACACCGCCCGCAGGTCCCTGTCGAACTCCACGATACCGTACCGGTCGGGGTCGTTCACGTAATAACCGAACACGGTCGCGCCGCCCGTCGTCGTCACGGTGGCGACCGCGTTCCGCAGGCGTTCGCTCAGGCCGTGGCCGTGAAAGATGTTGTCCCCCAGGACGAGACACACCGTGTCGGTCCCGACAAACTCCTTCCCGAGGATGAACGATTCCGCGAGGCCGTTCGGGGAGGGCTGCTCCTTGTAGGAAAATTTCAGGCCCCACTGCTCTCCCGACCCGAACATCTCCCTGAACCTCGGCAGGTCCGCGGGCGTCGAGATGATCAGGATCTCCCGGATCCCGGCCAGCATCAGCACGGAGAGGGGATAATAGACCATCGGCTTGTCGTAGACCGGCAGGAGCTGTTTGCAGACGGCCCTGGTCAGCGGATAGAGCCGGGTGCCGCTGCCCCCGGCGAGGATGATGCCTTTCATTGGGTGGAGAGCATTATCGTTTCTGATGTGGACGTCTTGTCGTTGAAAGGGCTGCGAGCGCCGCGAGGTCGGCGCGGTCCTGGAGCCTGCCCGCGGCTTTCTTGTTCCTGATCAAGTCCTTCCCGGAGATGTATGGGACGGCGGCCTTTCCATATCGACCCCGCACGCGGGATTTCCACGATCATCGACGGTGAGTGCGAGACCGGCAAATCCGAACTTCCCGAGCACCGTCAACAGGCGGGCGGCGTTCCTCGGTTCTGCCTGGATAAAAATGTCCAAATATCCGGCATATCCCGGCGCTCCGTGGAACGCCAGGGCGTGGGCCCCGACGATCAGATATTTAACTTTTCCGGCGTTTAATAATACGAACAGGTCTTCGTAATCCCTGCTTGCGACCATCAATCATCTTAAAGTACTGTTGTCTGAGTATCTCGACCGCCTCTACCCTTTCGTCCGGTGTCCGCGTAGCCCAGTATTCGGAGTCGCTTCGTTCCGCTTCTTTCGATCTCAGGCTGAATTTCCGCACCACCCTGTCGGTGTTTTTTCGTCGTTTCATAGTCCTGACCATTGACAGCGTCAGATAGCATACCAATTCTTGTCATCAGAATCAATTTCCCCCGTACCATCAGAAAAACGATGGGGTACGGGTGGTATGGAGCCAAATATGAAATTCCACGATATTTAAACGATGAGGGTGGGCCGGTCCCCCCACGATTCCACCATCGGCGATGGTTGATAATTACGTATTTTTATACGTATATTTATACATACAATCAACCACCCCAGGGGACGGAGTATGAATACTTTTGTTGAAGATAAAGCACAGGAGAGAGTGAATTTCTGGATTCCCAAAGCGCTGAGTAAAAGGGTCAAATGGGCCGAGAAGGAATTCGACTTCTCACGAAGTGATCTCTTCAGGCAGGCCATCATCGAGTTCATTGCTAAACTCGAGAAAGACGCCGTCGACAGGGAAGTTGAGGAAACCTGTAAATTCTATCGTTCAAAAGACCAACAACTCGCCAAAGAGTGGCGGGCGGCCGAGGGGCCGATATAACCTATGACGATTCTGCGCGGCGACGTGTATCAGGTAGACCTCGAGCCGGTGAGAGGAAGCGAGATGCGCAAAAAACGACCGGCGATCGTCGTTTCGAGCGATGCGATCAATCGAAGCGCTTCGGTCGTCATTGTCTGCCCCCTCACCGACGGCGACAACAAATTCAGCCCGATCCATATCGGGATTTCCAAGGATGAGGGCGGGCTCAGCAAAAACTCCGTAGCCCACTGCGGGCAGATCAGGGCGATCGACAAGGAACGAATCGGAGGCAAACTCGGCACGCTCGACAGACATCGCATGGCACAAATCAGCAGGGGAATGAAAATTGCCCTGGATATCAATTTTTAGAGGGATGAATCGTCCCGTTCCCCTGCGCTGGCCCCCATTTGACACTGCCGCAATAATCCCGTATCATACCTCATCATACGGAGGGCTTATCCAATGAAACAGATCATCATCGCGGCGGCCGTTCTCATCCTCGCCGCCTGCCCGTTGGGCGCGACCACGCACACCGTCACCAACCTCGGCAACTCCTTCTCCCCCGCGACGCTCGTGATCAACCTGGGCGACACGGTGCTGTTTTCGATCGGGTTCACCCATACCGTCGTCGAGGTGAGCCAGTCGACCTGGAACAGCAACGGAAGCACGCCCACGTCGGGCGGATTTTCGCTTGGCCCCGGAGGGGGCATCGTGGTGCCCGGCTCAACGGGCGTGCATTATTACGTCTGCGACGTGCACAACCTATCGGGGATGAAGGGGACCATCACCGTCGATCCCGCGACGGGGGTCGGCGACGCCGGCAACCCGGCGCCGCGGGAGTTTTCCCTCTCGGCAAATTATCCCAATCCGTTCAACCCGTCGACATCCATCGCGTTCACGCTCGCGAGGCGGTCGTTCACCGAGATCGGGGTCTATGACGGCATCGGACGGAAGGTGGCAACACTGGTGTCGGCGGCCCTTCCCGAAGGAACCCACACGGTCGCCTGGGACGGGCTCGACGCGAAGGGATCGCCGGTCGGATCCGGCCCCTACTTCGTCCGGATGACGGCGAAGAACGACGCGAAGGATTATTTCGCGGTCAGGAAGATACTGCTGGCGCGCTGAAGACCATCTTCGCGATCTCCGCGGCGCAGGTCAGCCCCGGGGATTCGATGCCGATCAGGTTCACCAGCCCCGGCAGGCCGCGGGATGATTCCTCGGCGATGATGAAGTCCCTCGGCTCATCCCCCGGCTCCTGGATCTTCGGACGCACCCCCACCTGGTCGGGCGACAGGTCCTCCCGCCGCAGCGCGGGAAAATACTTGACCACCGCCTCGTAGAACGTGTCCCGTTTGCCTTCATCGAACCTGTACCACTCCCCCCGCGGCACCGATGCGGCGATGTATTCGGTGTCGGGTCCCAGCCTGATCCGGCCCGCGCGGTCGAGCGTTATGTGTATCCCGATGCCGGTCATCTTCGGCGGGGGGACCGGGTAGATCAGCCGCGAGACGGGCCGGTAGCGGCGGGAGGCGAGCCGGAAATAGTGGCCGCGGTTCGGGTGGATCCGGTATCCGGCCGCGTCAACGTCGATGCCGAACAGGGCGGCGACCGTGTCGCACGAAATCCCGGCGGCGTTCACCACCAGGCGGCATTCGATCTCCGTTTCGGAACCGGGGGCCGATCCGGATTCGGAGAGCCTGAGCCGGTATCCCCCCGGGACCTTCTCCGCGCCGACGAGCGTCACTCCGTACGCGACATCGGCGCCCCGCTCCTTCGCGCGGCGGAGGTACGACCGCATCAGCTCGTGGGAATCGACCAGCCCGGTGGAGGGAACGCTCAGCGCCGCGACGCACGAGATCTCCGGCTCGAGGGCGCTGACCTCCCGGCCGCCGATCATCCGCAGATCCTCCACCCCGTTCGCCACCCCCTTCGCGTGGATCGCCTCGAGCGCCGGAACCTCATCGTGCGTGACGGCCACGACCAGCTTGCCGCAGCGGCGCGTCCAGATGCCCTCGCGCGCGCACTGTTCGTAGAGGTTCCGGTTCGCGGGGACGCAGAGGCGGGCCTTGAGCGAATTGGCGGGATAGTAAATCCCCGAGTGGATGACTTCGCTGTTGTGGGAACTGGTTTCCTGCCCGAAGGAGGGGTGGCGCTCGACGAGGAGCGTCGGGAGGCCGCGGGAGGAGCTCTCGGCCGCGCACGCGAGCCCGACGACGCCCGCGCCCACGATGACGACGTCGGGGTTCACGCTATCGCTTCAGCCGCGACTCCCACCAGGCGAGGATGTCGGCGAGGGTCTGGTCGAGGGGGATGGCGGGGGTCCAGCCGGTTGTCCTCGTCAGTCGGGCGGGACTGCCGATCATCAAAGGATTGTCCACCGAACGAAACCGATGGGGGTCGGTCTCAACCTCCATCGTGACCCCGGAGATCGCGATCATCATCTCCAGCAATTCTTTCATCGAAATGGCGCGGCCCGTGCAAACGTTGAAGATGCCGTGATCGTGCTTCCGATCGAGAAGACCCACATACGCCCGCACGACGTCGCGAACATCCGTGAAGTCGCGTCGATTCTCCAGATTGCCGACGAATATTTTCTTTTCCCGCATCCCCAGCTTGGCCTCGACGATCTGTTTGGCAAAGGAGGAACCGGCAAAGGTTTCGCTCTGGCCGGGGCCCAGATGGTTGAACGCCCGGGCAATAATGGCATTCAAGCCAAACGTTGACCGGTATTGTTGGGTCAGGAGGTCGAGACAGGCCTTGCTCGCAGAATAGGGTGTATGCGGCTGGATCGGACACGATTCGTCCACCGGCATCAGCGCCCGGTCGACGATTCCATAGACCTCGCCGCTGCTGACGACGAGGATGGGGCATTCAGGGAAATGTACCCTGACGGCATCGAGTACGTGGAGGCTCCCGAGAATGTTCGTTTGAAAAGTTTCGAGTGGATTTTTTACGGCCTCGGGGACGTAGGCCTGCCCAGCAAGGTGAAATATTTTATCGGGCTTGCATTCCCGGATTGTTGCAAGGGTTCTCTCGCCGTCATTGATATCGGCCTCCAGAACCGTCACCTTTCCACGGAGGTCGTCGATTGAGGGAGTGTTCCTCCGGTCCCGGACCATACCGAAGAGCTTCAGATCGGGGATGCCGAGGAGGTGTCGCGCCAGATGGGAGCCGACGAAACCATCGACGCCCGTTATCAGGATGTTGCTCATCGACTATTGGCGGCCGACGAGAGTTTCTCGAGATCGGCGTCCACCATCATTTTGACAAGCTCCCGGAAGGAAATGCTGGGGGTCCATTTTAAAATTCTTCTTGCCTTCGCGGGATTACCGCGGAGCTGGTGCACTTCGGCCGGCCGGAACAGTGCCTTGTCCACGACGACATATTTTTTCCAGTTCAGACCTGCATGCCCGAACGCTTCCTCCACAAATTCCCGCACCGTATGTGATTTCCCTGTCGCGATCACAAAGTCCTGGGGTTTCTCTTGTTGTAGCATCATCCACATCGCCTTGACGTAGTCACCGGCGAAACCCCAATCCCGCTGTGCGTCCAGGTTACCGAGGCGAAGCTCTCGCTGCATCCCGAGCTTAATCCGTGCTACGGCGTCACTGATGCGCCGCGTGACGAATTCCTTCCCCCGTCGGGGTGATTCGTGATTGAAAAGTATACCGGAGACGCAAAATAGTTCATAGCTTTCACGGTAGTTTACCGTGATGTAGTGTCCGTAAACCTTCGCGACACCGTACGGGCTGCGCGGGTAGAACGGGGTCTTCTCCGACTGCGGGATCTCCTGAACCTTGCCGAACATTTCGCTCGAACTCGCCTGGTAGAACCTGATCTTCGGGTCAACTGTCCGGACGGCGTCAAGGAACCTAGTCACGCCGATCCCCGTGAACTCACCCGTGAGAGTGGGCTGGTTCCACGACGTCGGGACGAACGACTGAGCGGCCAGGTTGTACACCTCCGTCGGCTTCGATACTTCGAGCGCCTCGATGAGCGAGAGCTGGTCGAGCAGGTCGCCTTGCAGGAGCGTGATCTTCCCGCGAATGTGTTCGATCCTCTCGAAATTCTCGGAGCTGGAGCGCCGGACCATCCCGTAGACTTTGTACCCCTTCGAGAGGAGCAGGTCCGCAAGGTACGATCCGTCCTGGCCAGTGACGCCGGTGATAAGGGCACGTTTCATATGCAGATTCAGAGGTGAAAGTGTGATGAATTGGGGGACGCAAGCCAATCGCGCAGCGATCCGGCGGCGGTGTCGCGATCCGACATCTCGGGCGTATTGACCGGCCAATGGATCCCGATCTCGGGGTCGTCCCAGCGAATAGCCGATTCGCATTTCGGGTTATACGACGCGGAACACTTATATAGCAGGTCCACCTCGTCGGAGAGGGCGCAGAATCCACGTGCAAATCCCGCGGGCGCCCACACGAGTTTTGGCTCATCGGACGAAATCGTGGTACCGAAATACCTCCCGAGCGTCGGCGAGTTCTTCCTGATGTCGACCGCAACCAGGAAGGCCTTACCCCGGACCACGTACATCATTTTCCCCATCGGGGGGTCCCACTGGAAGTGGAGGCCGCGGACAACGCCCTTCCGCGACCGTGACCAGTTGTCCTGAACGAAATCCATCGTGAGCCCCAAGTCCGCGAACAGTTTCTTGTGGTAGACCATCGAGAAGAGGCCGCGGTTGTCCCGGAAACGGGAAAGACCGATGACGACAATGTCGCCGATATGTCGTGATTCGATGCTGAATGCCATTGAATTCGGTGATAAAGATAGGGAAAATCCGCCTGATTTCCGACTGATGGACGCGTCAGATCCCGCGGCCCGAAAGCTTCTGCCGTGATTTCGACCCCGGGAGAAAGAGGAGGTTTTTCACGACCGACCAGAGAAGTGCGCCCACGAACGAGGAAGCGTATGAGAGGTACCCCAGACCGGCCGGTGATCCCCAGTTGCGAAAAGATACCCGCTGCATTTCCTTAATATATGCCGGGACGGCTTTCCTGCGATTCCTCGCTGTCTTCGATTCGACGTGGAGCCGGAGGTTCGCCAGTGGCTTGGGGATGTAACGAAACTCGTACTTTGCTGCGAGACGGATGAGGAGGTCGAAGTCCATCGCGTAGTGGAGGGCTTCATCGAGCATCCCAATCTCCGTAAACACCGATCTACGGAAGAAAAACGCCGGCTGGACGAACTCATACCGCCATCGCCAGTACCGCACCAGCCCGTCGAAATTCACGTCTCGCGAAAAATACTCCCTCGTAATGGCACCGTTCATATCGATTTCGTGGCCATCCCCATATACCACCTTCACCCCTGGGTCAGCAAACTGCGGGACAACCGCTGCGAAGGCGCCAGGTTCATAGGTGTCGTCGGAGTTAAGCCAGCCGACGATCTCCCCCGTCGCCATCGCGAACCCTTTATTCAAGGCGTTTGACTGGCCCCTGTCGGGTTCGGATATCCACTGGAGGTGGGGGTGGCGCTTCAGGATGTCGAGCGTCCCGTCGGTCGATCCGCCGTCGATCACGATATGCT
>CAZQSM010000039.1:15924-18246 GCA_964596065.1 uncultured Chlorobiaceae bacterium
CGCTTCAGGATGTCGAGCGTCCCGTCGGTCGATCCGCCGTCGATCACGATATGCTCGAAGTCGGCGTAGTGCTGGGCGATTACACTCCTGATGTTCGCTTCAACGTATGCCGCCTGATTGAGCGACACGGTAATGATCGAAATCCTAGGAACGGACATCCCGGGGTGTGTGCCGGTTCTCACGGTACCATGCGATGGTTCGCTTCAGTCCCTCATTGAACGTCACCTTTGCCCGGAACCCGAACTCCTTCTCCGCCCTGGTCACGTCAAGGCACCGGCGGGGCTGTCCGTTGGGTTTTGTCGTGTCCCAGATGATTTTCCCATTGAATCCGACGTGGCCGGCGATGATCGACACCAACGACTTGATGGTGATCTCCGTTCCCGAGCCGAGGTTCACCGGTTCGGAGCCATTATATTTTTCTGCAGCCAGGATGATCCCCTCGGCCGCATCGTCGACATAGAGGAATTCGCGGGTCGGCGAACCGTCGCCCCACACCACAATCTCCTTCTCCCCCCTATCCAGCGCGTCGAAACATTTTTTAATGAGCGCGGGGATGACGTGGGAGGAGTTCGGATCGAAATTGTCAGCCGGTCCGTAGAGATTCACCGGCAGGAGATAAATGGCGTTATAACCATACTGTTGCCGGTAAGCCTGCGCCTGGACTAACATCATCTTCTTGGCCAGGCCGTACGGCGCATTGGTCTCTTCGGGATAACCATCCCAGATTGCATCCTCCTTGAACGGGATTTGAGCGAACTTTGGATATGCACAGATCGTGCCGAGAGCGACGAATTTCGCCACGTCGTATCGTCGGGCATATTCCATCAACTGTATACCCATAATGGCATTGTCGAAGAAGAATGACCCCGGATTTTCCCGGTTCGCTCCAATTCCCCCGACGATCGCGGCGAGGTGGATGACAGTATCCGGTCGAAATGAATCGTAGAGTCGCAGCACATGATCGACCTTGGTCAGATCATATTCCGCCTTCCGCGGGATAAAGACGTCGGAACACCCCCGAGCCCTCAATTTATCGACCACCACCCGCCCCAGGAAGCCGGCGCCGCCTGTGACGATGACTTTTTTTAATTTCCAGTCGCCCGCATGCACGATTATTTAATCCTTCGAATTATGAGAATAGCTCAGTATAGGAAATCTTTTTAAAGATACCGAGTTTCCCGTCCAGCGTCGCGTCGACGATTGTCCTGCCATCGGCTTCAAACGCATCCTTCGCCAATCGATACGCCCGTTCAGAGGTTTCCAGGTCGGGTAACTGCCAGCGGACCCCTTTCCCGAAATAGTCCGGATGGAAATGATTTTCGTCGGCGCCACCCGAGACGACGAGTTTGTGCGCCGGTCCTTCTGTTTTGAAGGAATGATCGACGCCGATCAGGACGACCTTCGTGAACCCCATATAATAGGCGAGTTGCATTGCGACAAACGTCACGGTCGCGCCCTCCCAAATTTCTGAAAGTACGGGATTGCGGGAAAATCGCTCTCGTGAACTTGTCCGGAGGTAGACCACGTCCTCTGAACGTGATAACTCGTTCCGAAGGTACCAACTGATGAATTTCGCGGAAGGGGCTGCCAGGATATCCCGCGAAAATTGTTCTACGATGTAACGGTTTATCGCTACCAGATAGGTGGTCGTAAATCCCAATCGATCGAAGTGCAGGTATATCCGGTTGAGCCCAAACGTCTTCTCCCGCTTCAACGACGAAAGATCCATCCTCGCAAGGCTGGGTCCATTGCCAATAATGAAGCAACGTTCTCCATTATGCATGTTATGAAATCGACGCAGCCGGCTGATATTCCTGAGATAGAGCCCGACATCCGAAAACATCATTACTCCGTACTCAACCTCGCAATTGCCCCGCCGTCCGCGACAAGTGTCTGCCCGGTGATGAACGACGAGTGTTCAGGGTCTGAGAGAAAATAGATGGCGTGCGCGATGTCCCTCGGCTCCCCCACCCTGCCGAGCGCATGTTTTGACGCAAGAATGCGCATTCGCGATTTCGTCGTACCTCCGTTCAGGTGTCCCCGCTCCAGCCCGCTCCGGAGCATTTGGGTATTTACCGCGCCAGGAAGTACGACATTCACCCTCACTTTATACTTGCTGAACTCCAGGGCCTGGGCCCGGGTGAGGGGAAGCAGCGCGCCCTTGCTGGCGGCATACGCTGCAACTCCCGCGGACGTTGCGATCGCGTGGACCGAGCTGACATTCACCACGGAGCCGTGGGCATTTTTCAACAGGGGAAAGAGAAGCTGGGTCAACTTGAAGATAGCGCGCACATTGACGTTGAACACGGCATCCCACTCTTC
>CAZQSM010000039.1:18346-21556 GCA_964596065.1 uncultured Chlorobiaceae bacterium
CTTTCAGTAGGTTTTGAATGGCAATATCGTTCACGCGGAGCACCGCTTCAATCGTATTGGAGGAGTTATGCGTTCCGAAAATACAATTTTTATGTGAACGCAAACCACTCGTCTGCGGAAGTGGTTCAGTTTCGAACACATCCAGGGCCGCGCCCGCCACTTTTCCGGTTTCCAGCGCACCCAGTAGGGCCTCCTCATCGATCAACGGCCCCCTCGCGGTATTCACGATGAAAACTCCGGCTTTCATTTGCGCGAACTGTGCGGACGAGAGCATATGGCGGTTTGAAGGAGTGAGATTGCAACAGAGAGCAATGAAATCCGATCCGGTCAGGACCTCCGGTAGAGACACCACCGAAATCCCCCCTGCCTGAAGGGCATCGACGGGCGGAGGTACGATGTCGAATCCACGAACCTGCATACCGTGGGCCGATGCGCGGCGGGCAACAGATCTCCCGATGTCCCCCAGCCCGACGATTCCAAGCACTTTCCCGGCGAGCGACCGGCCCCGTATCTTCAACCAACCACCGTCAACAACCGAATTATGCATTTCGTGGAGTCGGCGGGCCAACAGGATGATATACCCCATCGTCACATCCGCAACTTCGTCGCCGAAGACGTTTGGGGTGTTCGTCACCGGGATGCCGAGGCGCTTTGCGGCCTCTTTATCGATGGCATCGGTGCCGACCCCCCACTTCGAAATGATCTTGAGCTTCTTCGCCTTCTCCATCACCTTCGCGGTGAAGAAATCGTCTCCCGCGATGACGCCGTCATATCGATCGATGATCCCGAGTAATTCGGCTTCCGAGAGCTGCTGCCGGATTGGTGGCAGATCGATTTCGACACCGCGCTCGATGAACATCGACCTGTAGCGGTCGATGGTTTCCTGGAGATGGATGCACGAAATCAGGACCCTGTGGCTCATCGTTTATTCCCGCGGCTCAGGAACAGTGTCTCCGCGATCGTAAACTGAATTTCCTCGTCGATATCCCAGGCTTCGATCCTATCGATTTCGAACATCAACGGCCGATCACCGATCCGGTTGTGGCGCCGCTGGAGTATCTCCTTGGTGAAGAGGTATAAACACGAATTTTCTTCGTAGACGGGCGGGAGGTCCTGGGTCCGGAGGAGAATCGACGGATTATGATTGATCGCCTTGCATTGATCATCCCACAATCGCGTCTGAAGCCTGGTGACGCTGAACAGTGAGTCGTGCTTCGGAACGGATCCGAGGAATTTCTGAACCGCATTGCGGATGGTCTGCCCGCTCAGCAAGGGGTTTGTGCTGTGAGTCTGCAGGTATAAATCGGCATCGATCTGGTTGACGTTATTCAACAGGATGTCGTTCATCGGAATCGCACCGTCCCGGAGGTGCGCGGGCCGTTCGTACAACTTTACAGTGGGGAAGTTCCTGCCGGCATACTCCAGGACCACGGGGCTGTCGGTATCGATCATCACGGTAGTAATCTCGGGGACTTCGAGAAGACTCTGGACGATGTGGTGGAAGAGCGGTTTGCCCGCCAACGGTCGGTAATTCTTCCCGGGCACCCTTTCGCTGAAGTGGCGCATCGGAACGATGGCTGCGATCTTCTTCACGGGGATGTTTCCCATTGGGGTATCTTCAGTGATTGCTCTTTCTGATGATTGCCCGGGCAGGCGCACCTTCCGCTCCCACTATTTTCAGCGGAAGGCAGATGAAATCGCACTCCCCCGGTTGCACGTCGGTGAGCCTGAGACCCTCGACAATGACAATTTTTTTTTCCAGCATGATATTGTGCGTTTGCATCGAGGCCTGGCCGAACGATTGGATCGAAAGATAATCAATCCCCACCAGAACCATTTTCCGCTTCACGATCCAGGTTGCCGCGCTCGGTGACAACCCCACGAACCCTTCGATGAACCGGGTTTGCCTGGTTCTCCACAGGTCTGAATTTTTTGTCTTGATCAACAGTCTCGTCGTTCCTACCGGAACGGCTGCTTTTTCGAGGGTCTCCGCATCGATCCTCTCCACATCGTTCAGTCCCACGATGAATGCCTGGCCGATGAGTGCGTTAAGGGGGAGCTGGTCGATCGTTGCTCCATCCGGCACTGAGTGGCTGGGCGCGTCAATGTGCGTTCCGATATGGACGTCAGTCTCGATCTTTGAGTTGTTCGCCGGCTCGCCATCCGCCATCGACATTGTGGCGGTCAACCTGAACCCGACGCTTCCGGGCCAGGCGACCATCCCGGTTTCAAGGGGCAATGAGACATCAGTCCATTCTGAGCCTTCGAGCATACTACATCTTGGAATAATCGATCAGTGATCCGGGGTTCGTGGTTTCTTTATCGACACTCCCGCCAAAAAGATCGTTGGGATAATAAAAGGTTTCACGGAGGCCCCGCGTCACAGAACCGTGAAGGGCGTAGCCACGGTAGGTCCCCCAGAATTGAAGGAGCCGGAACTGTGGAATCAATCGAACGTTCTTCCAGAATTGACCGTGTTCGATGGCGTGATAGTAGTCAGTGATCGTATTCGCAATGAAGAGGCGCAGGAAATCCAGGAAACCGAAATGTTCGTTCGTAAAAATCCGCTTGAAGGCGATCGCCTCCCGCTTGTACCGGTTATAGAGCCTCCGCGGGCTCTCGTCGTGAACGTGGGCTATCGGGGCGTCTGCCGCATAGGCCAGGTGGTAACCAGCCTGAATGATCTTATTCGCCCAGTCCAGATCTTCGAGCCCGGTTAATTCTTCATCATACGGTATCTGGCTCCAGAGAGACTTCCGAATTGCCGCATTGGCATTGTTGCAGAATGGGTGGGTCTGGCGATTATTCGAACGATCTGGGAACCATCGCCTGAAGACCTGATGTTCTGAAAATTTCGTCACCTCATTCCCACGCTGCTTCCCGTACACCAGGCCTACCTTCGGGTCGGAGAACGGTTCAAGCATCCTCTCGAGCCAGTCGACCGTGAGCGGATAGACGTGGGCGCTGGCGATCACGATGAATTCCGAACCCGCCGCCCGGCACCCGAGGTTGAGGGATCGACCGAACGAGAAATCGGCTTTCGGGATCGTTAGCATCCGCACCGGATAGCGAGAGGCGATCGACACCGTCGCATCCGTCGATCCGGAATCGACGACGATGATCTCCACGTCCTTGATCGTTTGTTGCATCACCCCGCTGAGCAACCTGCCGATGTGCTGCTCTTCGTTGTGGCAACGGATGACGATGGAA
>CAZQSM010000040.1:0-21526 GCA_964596065.1 uncultured Chlorobiaceae bacterium
CCGAACTCTTCCGCCACGGCCAGGAACGCGCGCGCGTTTTTCACGGTCCCCTCCACCTTCAGCCTGTTCCGGACGATCCCTTCGTTCCCGAGGAGTCGTTCGATCTTCCCGCGGCCGTAGCGGGCGATCGATTCCGGATCGAAGCCGTCGAAGGCCGTCCGGTAGTGTTCCCGCTTCCGGAGGATGGTGATCCAGCTGAGGCCGGCCTGCGCGCCCTCGAGGCAGAGCATTTCGAACAACGCGCGGTCGTCGTGGAGCGGGACCCCCCATTCCTCGTCGTGGTATCGGATGCAGACCGGGTCGTCGCCGGCCCAGTCGCATCGTTTCGGCGGCGGTGACACGCTCAGGGGGCCGCGTCCGGGGGGTTTTCGAGGATCCGGTGACGGCCTTCGTGGTCCTCGATCGGTTCCATGTGTGTCGTGACGGTGCAGGAAGTCTTCAGGTTCCGGTGGATGATCGCCTCGATCTGCGTGCTCTGTTCGTGCGCCTCCTCGAGGCTTGTGCCGGATGGAAAGAGGAGGTGGTAATCGATCCAGACCGAATTCCCGCTCCTGCGATGCCGCAGCTCGTGGTAGGCCAGGGACCTCTTCCCCGTTTCGTCGTCGAGGATGGCCCGGACGTCCCGGTCGACGGCGGGATCGACCTCGTCCATCAGCCCGCCGACGGAGATCCGGATCAGCTTGCCTCCCGACCAGAGGATGTTCAGCGCCACCGCGATTGCGAGGATCGGGTCGAAGGGAAGCCAGTCGGTCCAGATCACCAGGAGCAGGCCGCCCACCACGCCGAAGCTCGTCCACGAGTCGGTGAGGACGTGTTTGCCGTTCGCGATGAGGATGAGGGAGTCGTGCTTCTTCCCCTTCCAGACGAGGTACAGCCCGAGCACGGCGTTCACCGCCGACGCCCCGGCGACGATCAGCGTGCCGTCGTCCAGGTTCTCGATCCGCAGGCCCTGCACCCACTTGGCCATCGACTCGAAAATGATGAAGAGCGCGGCGACGATGATCAGCGCCCCCTCGATCCCCGCCGAAAAGAAACTCACCTTGTCGTGGCCGTATGGATGGTCGCTGTCGGCCGGCTTGAAGCTGAGCCAGAGGCTGAACGCCGCGAAGCCGACGGCCAGCACGTGCACGACCGACTCCGCCGCGTCCGAGAGGATCGCGGCGGAGTTGGTGATGAGGTATGCGTAGGTCTTCCCGACGAGCATCAACACACCCACCGCGAGGGAGATCCGCATCGCGAATTTTTGTTCGGACGCGGAGTAGGATCCCATCGGCATGGGCCCGGAGTTCACGGGCAGCCTCGTCGGCCCGGCGGGCGGCTAGTTGTGCGCCGTCGCCCTGGTGTAGACGATTTCACCCGATTTTACAGGCGCTCCGCCGGGGGGCACCAGGTACATCTCGAACACGAAACGATCGTTGGCAACGCCGCCGATGACATATTTGATGGGGACGCCCATCTCGCCCGTCACCGGATCGTCCATTTTTCCGTTCAGCGTGAGCGTGGTCCCGGTCGCGTCGAAATTCCCCTCGGCGACATACATCCCGGTGGAGGTGTTGTCGATCCAGAATTGCGTGAAGGTTTTCTTCATGTTGTCGTACCCGTTGAAGCCGAGGCCGGTGTAGGGCATCCCCATGAAGTAGCCCTGGAATTCCTGTTTCAGGAAGCGGCCATCGAAGCCCCAGGTAAATTTGACCGTCGCCTTCCCGCCGACGGGGGGTTTCTCCGGGCCTTCCATCCAGAACGAGGATACGGCGTCCCACGTACCAAGGTACTGGGCGAGCTTCTTGTGGTTTTCGTTGGGCGATGCGGCTTCGATCATCTTCAGCATCGCGTCGTCCATCGCCGGGGGCGGGGGCGGGGTGTCCTGCGCCGCGGCGCGCGGGCTGAAGAGAATGCAGATCGCCGCGAGAAATTGGATGGCTTTCATGGTACGGTCCTCGAATATGGTTGATGATGAACGGGGAATGATGATGGCGGAGAACAAGAACCTGAAAAATTACAAAATTCCGCGGCCCTGCGCAACCCGCCCGCAGGCCTACCGGTCGTCGAGTGAAAACGGGGGCAGGTAGATGGAATTCAGCGTCCTTCTCCAGTACGCGCCGGTGCTGTCCCGTTCCGCGGGCGTCGTGAAACGGTACTCGTACAGGAGGCCGCGGACGTATCGGGGGGGGGCGCCGGGGAAGGGGTTCCCCTCGAACAGGCCCAGGACCGGAGGCGAACCTTCCATCAGGCGGATCGCCAGGTTGACGACCCAGCCGTTGCTCCCGTAGTCGCCGAGCGCGGCGAACCACATCTGCCAGTCGAGCCGCGGCTGGTGCGGCGCCACCCAGGGCGGCGGGCGCGTGACGTCGCCCGGCTTGTACCGGAACTCATACGGCTTCCAGTTCACCCTGTCGTCACTCCCCTCGAGGACGATCTCCGGACGTTTTGTCGTCATCACGCGGAAGAGCCCGTACCCGTTCACGATGTGGAAGTGGGCGGCCCAGCCGCTGAACGAGGCGAGCGGCCCGGGCCACCACGCGCGGGGGACCGCCAGTCCCGCGATCTGGTTCGCGTTGAGCACCACCATCAGCGACGCCAGCGTCACGCCGATGACGCGCGCCACGCCTGCCCGGAACCGGGCGGGGCGGCCCGCGCCGGCGCCCGGGGAAGCCGCGGACCAGGGCCGGGGTGACGGCCGGGGGAAGAACACCTTCGGCATGAACCGCCGGGTGACGCCGTCATCGAGCAGCGACAGGCACAGCACCACCGCGAGCCAGTTGAAGAACGCGAAATTGCCGGTGAGCATGATCAGCGCCTGGAGCCCGATGAGCAGGAACGCTCCCAGGTGACGGAGCCGCCTGGGTGCCGCGATCAGGAACGGCGCCCCGATCTCGATGGTGAACATCACGAAGGCTGAGCATTGGTGAAACCAGACCGGCAGGCCGTGAGCGTACCAGGCCACCGGGTTCGGGAGGCACTGGGTCTGGTAGTGGAACGAGAGCGCCGTGAGGTTCCACCAGTTCGGGTCGCCGGCGGTGAGCTTGAGCGCGCCCGACATGAACATCAGCCTGAACACGAGGAACCAGAGCAGCCACCGGAGCGCGCGGGGAGGCTGGAGGCCGCCGGGAAGAATGCGGAGGAGCCCCGGTGGCGCGAAAAAAATCGTCAGGAACCCGGCCTCGAGCAGGAGGACGTCCCACTGGAACTGCAGGAACACCTGGCCCGCCACGACGAGTGAAAAATAGAGGAGCCAGCAGAGGAGGGCGGCCACCCTCGGGAGGACCCCGACGAATAACAGCCCCGCCGAAATCATTCCGGCGGCGCACAATCCGGTGAGGAGGCCGTCGCCCGCGTCGATCCAGGCGAATGTCGGGTAATAGAGCGGGCCCGAGTCGCCGATCTGCGCGTGGACCGCCGCGAGGAACAGTTCCACCGGCGATATCCCGTCCGAGCCGACGAGTCCGGTGATCTGGGCGGACAGCGACCCGAACGCGACCCCGTAGATGACGGCCATTCCCCTGACGAACAGCCAGCGCGTCGCGGCGTAGCCTGGAGGTACCGTCGACCGTCCCCAGAGCACCCGCGTGAGGAGGTGCATCTCGTCCCTGTGCGCCGCCACCATCGTGTACAGGCCCTCGGCGGCGGCGCGGAAACCGGGGAGGTTCCGGTACAGCATGAGGAGGGCGCGACCGGCCGAAGACGATCCCAGCACGGTCAGGGCCGCGAGGGCCCCGGTCACGTACGATCCGTCCGGATGGACGAGGACAACGCTCCTGGCGAATGCTCCCGGGGGGATGGAAGGATGGTCCGGCGCGGCGTCAGCCGCCGTCGCGTACTCCACCGAGTCGCCGGTGAGCCATTTCCAGCGATCGATCCATAGCCGGCAGAACGGGCACCCGCCGTCGTAGATCAGGAGAGATTTCATCCGGGGGGTCATCGCCGGTAAGGTACAAAATAAAAACTGCCCCGGAACCATCCGGGGCAGTCAACGGGAAAACGCCCCCCCCGGCCGGAGCCGGAGGCCGGGTTTACGTCAGTTCAGCATCCACTCGAAGCCGATCGAGAAGGTGACCCAGTTGGTCGAGGAGCCTTCGGTGAAGATGTTCGAAAAGTTCGCGTGGGCGTCGACGTTCATCTTGTCGCCCGCCTTGAATTGCGCCCCGAGGGAGGGCGAAACGCCGAACTTCGATTCGCTATCGACATCGACGGACGTCACGGCCCCGCCGCCGGTGGGGGTGAAGTCACCGCTTCCCGAGCTCATGTACATGCCCGCCTCACCCGCGCCGTACATCCGCATGTCGCCCTCGCCGAAAAAGAACTTGACTCCGGCGAGGATCGGGATCGTCGACGTGTTGATTTTCACCGTCCCCGTCGTCGATCCGGCCGAGAACGGAAGCTCCTTACCGCCGAAATAGAGGTAACCGATCCGCCCGGTGATGGAGACCGCCGGGGCGACTGCGTACGAGACGTACCCCGTGCCCCCCACGCCGAAGTCGACGAAATCGGCGAAATCACCCATCGGGAGTTCGCCCCGGAAATCAAATCCCGCGGACCACGACGGCGTGAATGCCTCCTGCGCCTGTGCACTGCCCGCGAAACAGGCGATGATCACCATCATGCATAGCAGCGTCTTTTTCATAACATTCCTCGATTCGTTGTTGGTATGTGCGTTGTCGCCCGCATCCGGGCACGGGATGGTACAAAAATAAAAAATCGGAAACAAGACCGCCTATCCCCGTGAAGCCGGCTTCTGCCGAATGATCGCCGAGATGCCCATGCCGGCCAGCAGCCACGCGAGTATGCTGTCGATCATCAGCGCGCGGGTCCAGTCGGCCGGGTATCCCATCCAGTTCCAGGCGGAGAGGTGGCACGCGACCGCGAGGAGGGTGCCGATCATCCCGCAGTAGATCACGCGGGAGAGATATGATTCGGCGGCAGCCGTGCTCCTGGAGAGCAGCCACGCCACGATCGCGGCCGACAGGATGAAGATGAGCAGCCCCGAGATCATCTGGTTGACCATGAACGGGTCCTTCCCCGCCGGGTCGTAGAATATCATCCCCGTGGGTCCGGCCTCATATTTCGCCATGTAGGCCGCCATCGCAGCCTCCTGGTCGGCCGGAGTCTGTCCGGCCGTTTCCCGCGGCATCGTTGGAAACTCGTACACACCCGGCGCGGGCAACGAATGCTTCAGCATCCCGAGGAACTCCGTTTCGTTTGGTATCGGGGTGACCGTCGACAGGTGGAGCGGCAGGACGACCCAGGCGATGAAACCCCAGATCCAGAGGATGATCCCCCCCGTGATGCCGGCCAGGATGACCTTTTTCATAACCAGTCCTTTCAGAGAGTGGATGTCGATATCTCGCCACCAATATAATCAGTGCCGGAGTGAAGGTAAAGCGCCGGAGGCCGGGAGGATCTTTCGAAAATCGCCTGTTTATCAACATTGTCACATGATCCAGGACACACCCGGGGACCGGGGGCTTGATTCGGGGTCAGTTTTTCTCTATATAATGAATGTTTCGTATGCGGGTCTTCCCGCTTCGCCTGATCATCCCCCCATCAATCGATGTCGGTGGATATACCCCGGATTCCGTGGGGTACGGGCCGGTTTTTTGATAAATACCAGGACGACGGTATGAAGCGTAGGGAATTTCTCACTGTCCAGCGTCGGCAGCGCCGGATTCCGACACCGAGCAATTTCGCCAACAGGTCGATCCCGGCCGTTCCGAGGAGTTCAGCGGGCCTCGAACCGTACGCGGGAACGTGGGGCCAGGTCCAGGTCCGGCACCTGCTGCGCAGGACGATGTTCGCGGCGAAGCCCGCCGACGTCACTTCGCTCGCTTCGATGAGCGTCAACGACCTCGTGGACCTCGTCCTCACCGAGCCGGCACTTCCCGATCCCCCGCTCAACGTCAACTCCAACGACACCGGGTCCGTCATCGGGACTACCTGGATCAACGCGCCGACATCGACGTCGAACGCCTCCCGCCATAACTCGATCCGGTCCTGGTGGGTCGGGCTGATGCTCTCGCAGGGGCCGTCCCTCCGCGAGAAAATGACGCTCTTCTGGCACAACCATTTCGCGACGGAATCGTCGGTGATCGGCGATGCGCGAATCACCTACCGGCACCACGCCCTGCTCCGGCAACACGCGCTGGGCAATTTCAAGGACCTCACGAAACTGATCACCCTCGACGGGGCGATGCTCCGGTTCCTCAACGGCAATACCAACACCGCCGCGAACCCGAACGAGAATTACGCCCGGGAACTGCAGGAGCTCTTCACCATCGGAAAAGGGCCGGAGATCGGGCCGGGCAACTACACCAATTACACCGAGGTCGACGTTCAGCAGGCGTCCCGGGTGCTGAGCGGGTGGAGGGAGAGCAACTCGACATTCGTTTCCTACTTCACGTCCGGCCGGCACGACGCGGGCAACAAGCAGTTTTCCCCCGCCTACGGGAACGCGCTGATCGCCGGGCAGGCCGGCGCCGCCGGCGCGAACGAGGTCGACGATCTCCTGGCGATGATTTTCGCGCAGAACGAAACGGCGAAGTACATCTGCCGGAAGTTCTACCGCTGGTTCGTGTATTATATCATCGACCCGGCTACCGAGGCGAACGTCATCGTTCCGATGGCGGATATCCTCCGGAACAACAACTACGATGTCAAACCCGCGCTGGCCGCGCTCCTCAAGAGCGCCCATTTTTTCGACCCGGTCAATTTCGGCTGCGTGATCAAGAACCCCGTCGACCTCACGGTCGGCACCGCGAGGATGTTCTCGGTCGTCTACCCGGTCCCCCAGCCCGACGGCACCAACCTGACGGCGCAATACAACCACTGGAAGTACCTGGCGAACCAGTCGACGGCGATGCAGCAGGAACTGCTCGACCCCCCGGGCGTGGCCGGCTGGCCGGCGTACCACCAGGACCCCCTCTGGTACGAGATGTGGATCAACTCCGACACGCTCGCGAACAGGACCGAATTCACCGACGTCCTGTCGGGGCCCGGGCACAAGCAGAATTCCTTCACCCAGATCATCGACCCGGTGGCGTTCGCGAACCTCGCGTCCGACCCCTCGGACCCGAACGTCCTCATCGACGAGTGGGCGTCGTTCCTCTACCCGATCGACATCACGCCGGCGCAGAAGACGTTCCTGAAGGACGCGCTCCTCCCCGGATTGCCCGACTACGAGTGGACCATCGAGTGGTCGGACTACGTGGCGGACCCGAACGACGCCGGAAAGGCCGCCGCGATCACGACCAAATTGCGCGAATTGCTCTCGGTGATGCTCGCGATGCCCGAATTTCAGCTGATGTGAGGAGACCATGAGAAGAAGAGACTTCATCAGGAATTCCGTCCCGGTCGCCGTTCTCCCCTTCCTGCTCGGGGGGTTCAGCGTCAGGACGTACGGGCGGTCGAAGGTCCTCGAAGACCTGATCGGCGCGGGAAGCGCCAGCGACCGGGTGCTCGTCCTGATCCAGCTCAACGGCGGCAACGACGGCCTGAACATGGTGATTCCCCTCGACCGGTACCCCGAGCTGATGAACGCCAGGGCGAACATCGTGATCCCCGAGAACAAGGTCCTGAAGCTGACCGACGCGACGGGGCTCCATCCCGCGATGACGGGCCTCCACGACCTCTACACGGCCGGACGGGTGAATGTCATCCAGGGCGTCACCTATCCGAACCCCAACAAGTCGCATTTTCGCGGGACCGACATCTGGCTTACCGCGTCCGATTCGAACCAGACGCTCGGCACCGGATGGCTCGGCCGCTACCTGGACCAGGCCTACCCGGATTTCCCGAACGGCTATCCGAACGAAATCGCCCCCGACCCGCTCGCGATCCAGATCGGTTCGGTGGTCTCGACCGGGCTCCAGGGCCCGGCCGGCTCGATGGGGATGGCCATCACGAGTTCGACCTCGTTTTACCAGCTGCTCAGCGGAGGCGTGGACGAGGCGCCCGACACGCCCGCCGGCCACGAACTGACGTTCATCCGGCAGGTGGCCCAGCAGACGTCGGTGTACGTCGACAGGATCAAGGCCGCCGCGGCGAAGGTCAAGACGCAGTCCCCGCTCTACCCGTCGCCGGGAACGAACAAACTGGCCGACCAGCTGAAAATCGTGGCGCAGCTGATCGCCGGCGGCCTCAAGACGAGGATCTACATCACCAACCTCGGGGGCTTCGACACCCACTCCGGGCAGGTCGACCAGACGCTCGGGACGGAATACGGCGACCACGCGGACCTGCTCGGCAAGCTCTCGCAGGCGATCCTCGCGTTCCAGGAGGACCTCAGGGTCCTGCGGGCCGACCACCGGGTCGTCGGGATGACGTTCTCGGAGTTCGGCCGCCGCATCAAGTCGAACGCCAGCTTCGGGACCGACCACGGCGAGTCCGCCCCGCTGATCGTCTTCGGCAAGGCGGTGAACCGCGGCATCATCGGGACGAACCCGGTGATCCCGAACCCCGTGACGAACTCGGACAACCTCGCGATGCAGTACGACTTCCGGCAGGTGTACGCGTCGGTGCTGAAGCAGTGGTTCGGCGTCCCCCAGGACGTGCTCGATGCCGTGCTTCTCCAGAACTTCCAGACGCTCCCGATCGTCGGCCCCTTCCCGCGGCCCGCGCTGCCGATCGTCAACCAGGACGGGCCCGTCTCCGCGGCGGGGGACGTCCCGGACCGCCTTTCGCTCCGGCAGAACTATCCGAACCCCTTCAACCCGGCGACGACCATCTCCTTCACGTCGACGGGCGGACCGGTCAGCATCAGGGTCTACGACACCCTCGGCCGGGAAGTGGCGACGCTCGTGGACGGGGCGACCGGAACGGGCGGGTTCAGCGTAACATTCGACGCCTCCGCGCTCCCGGCGGGCGTCTATTATTACCGGATGCGCAGCGGGGGTTTCGACGAAGTCCGCCGGATGAACCTCGTGAAGTGACCGCGGCGGGTCGATCGCCGCCCGACGCCCCGCGGATGCGACGCGTCCGCGGGGAACTTGATTCTCAGTCCCCCCGTTGTTAGGTTGTCCTCCCGTCCCGGAAGGGATCCGGGCTTTCATCGACCGCCAATCTCATCAACCATAAAGGAACACGTATCATGCGCAAACATACTCCGTTCTTCATTGTTGCCCTGTGCGCCCTCGTCGCGGCCGTCCCGGCCTCGGGCCAGGACTCGTGGCAGCTCGACCGTTCGCACAGCTCGATCGAGTTCGCCGTCACCCACATGGTGATCGCCGAGGCCACCGGCCGGTTCAGGGAATTCGACGTGAAGATGACCTCGGCCGGCGAGGATTTCTCCGCCGCGGGCATCGAGGCCACCATCAAGACGGCCAGCATCGCCACCGACAACGAATACCGCGACAACGACCTGCTCGGCGCGGAATTCTTCGACGCCGCCAAGCATCCCGAAGCGAAGTTCAAAAGCACGAAGTTCGAGAAGCGCCCCGACGGCGGATACACGATCACCGGCGACCTCACGATCCGGGACTCGACGAGGTCGATCACGCTCGACGCCACGTATTTCGGCAGCATCACCGACGCAAGGGGCGGCGTGAGGATGGGCTGGAAGGCGACGACGACCATCGACCGCTTCGCCTTCGGCGTCATCTGGAACAAGCTGCTCGATTCGGGGGGCCTCGTGGTGTCGAAGGACGTCAGGCTCACCATCAGGCTGGAGATGAAGAAGGTGCAGCCCGAAAAAAAGGACGTCAAGGGATGATCAGACCCCGGGGATCCGCCGGCCCCGGGACGGGAGGGAACGCATGACGGAACAGGGAACGAACACCATTCTGATGCTTCCGGACGAGAAGGAGATGAAGGCCTCGGGGCAGCGCACCATCCTCGAGGCCTCACTCGATTCGGGCATCCCCCACGTCCACGTTTGCGGCGGAAAGGCGCGGTGTTCGACCTGCCGGGTCGTGGTGATGGCCGGCCTCGAACACTGCTCCCCGCGGCAGGGCGCCGAGGAAAAGATCGCCGCGAAACTCAACTTCGGGCCCCAGGTGCGGCTCGCCTGCCAGACCACCGTCAGCGGCGACATGACCGTGCGACGGACCGTGCTCGACACCCTCGACATCCAGCTCTCCAACCAGCTCGGCCCGGGACTCAAGCTCGGATCGGTGGGGGAGGAAAAGAATCTCGCCATCCTCTTCGCCGACATCGGGGACTATACGGCGTTCGCCGAATCGCTCCCCGCCTACGACGTCATCCACGCGCTCCGCCGCTACTTCAGCACGATGGGAAGGGTGATCGATTCGCACGGCGGCCGGATCAACGACTACGTGGGGGACGGGATCATGGCCCTCTTCGGGGTGGACGACCGCCCCGACCCGGTCTACCGGGCGATCCGCGCCGGGCTCGAGATGCTCTGGGAGGTCGATTCGCTCAACCCCTACCTCCAGGCGATGTACCGGAGGAAGTTCCGGATCCGCATCGGCATCCACTACGGCCCGGTGGTGACCGGATCGATCGGGATGGCCGGGATGGAAAAGCTGGCGGTGGTCGGCGATCCGGTGAACGTCGCCGAGCGGATCGAGGACGCGAACAAACAGACGGGGACGTCGATGCTCGTCTCCGACGCCGCGCTCCGGGAGGTGTTCGGGCGCGTCCGCGTCCGGGAGACGTTCAACGACGTCGCGCTGAAGGGGAAGCGCGCCCGGTTCACGCTCCACGCCGTGTCGGAGCTGTCCTGACCGATGGACAATCTCACCCACTCGCTCACCGGCGTCCTCGCCGGGAGGGTCCTGCCCGACGATCCCGACGACCCGTCCGGTAAGGCGTCCCCCGGGCGCCCCCCGAAAACGGGCCGGGCCATCTTCTGGGCGCTGCTCGTTTCCGCGAACATCCCCGACATCGACGTCGTGGCGAACCTCTTCGCGGACCCGCTCACGGCGCTCCATTACCACCGGAGCTTCACGCACTCGCTCGTCGCCGTCCCCCTGATGGCCCTCGTGGCCGCGTTCGCGGTCTATCTCTTCGCCGTCCGCGGCGGCTTCGCGCGCCTGTGGATCGCCTCGGTCGTCGGCGTCCTTTTCCACCTCTTCCTCGACCTGATCACGCCCTACGGGACGCAGCTCCTCCACCCGTTCTCCTCCACCCGGTTCTCGCTCGACTGGATGTTCATCATCGATCCGTGGTTCACGGGCGGGATCGCGCTGATGCTCGCGGCCGGGAAGGTATTTCCGCGCGGCCGGAGGGCGCTCGGTTTCGTATCGCTCGCGTCGGCCGTCGTCTACGTCACGGCGGAAAGCAGGCTCCAGGCGGAGGCGCTCGGGATGTTCAGGGAGGAGCTCGGGAAATCGGGGCGGGCGGCCCTGTCCGCGTCGGCGCTGCCGCAGCCCCTCAGCCTCTTCGAGTGGGTGGGCCTCGCGACGACCGACTCCGGCGTCATCCGGCAGTTCATCACGCTCTACCCCGAACGGGCCGTCTCCGAACAGGAATTCTTCCCGAACGCGACCGACCCGGTCGCGGCCAGGGCGGCCAGGTCGGGCCACGCGGGGGAATACCTCCGCTTCGCCCGCTTCCCCACCCTCACCAGCCGGGTCGACGGCGACTTCACGACGGTGGAATTCCGCGACCTGCAGTTCTCGGTGGACCCCCGCATCGTCAGGGCCGTGGGCCTGGGGGAACGGGACGTTCCCTTCGTCCTGAGGATGGAATTCGACAGATCGGAAATGCTGACGCGGGTGACCTTCAACGACAGGCCGGTGCCGCTCTCGCGGTGAGCTGTTGAACGCGAGGCGGGAAAACCTTATGTTCCGTAGAGCCCCACGCGATGAAAAACCTCTTCGAAATACCCCACTGCGAATCGTGCCTTCCGCGGCTCCATTCGATGTTCGGCGTCCTCACGCCGGAGGAGCTGGGCCGGCTCCAGCTCCACAAGGGGTGCAATTTCCACCGGAGCGGCCAGGTCCTCTTCTACGAGGGCGACTACCCGTCGGGCCTCTACTGCATCAACCGGGGAAAGGTAAAGCTGACGAAGACTGGCGAGGCCGGCCGGGAACAGATCGTCAGGCTGGCGCGCGAGGGGGACGTCGTCGGATACCGGGCGCTCGTGAGCGGTACGCCCTACGAGCTCACGGCGACGGTGATCGAGGATGCCTCGGTCTGCTTCATCCCCCGCCGGACATTCCACTCGCTGATGGCGGGGAACCCCTCGCTCACCGGGAAAATCATCCGCCAGCTGACGCAGGACCTCGCGAGGGCCGAGCAGAAACAGGTGTCGCTCGCGCAGAAACAGGTGCGTGAGCGGCTGGCCGAGACCCTCCTGATGCTGAAGGAGTTCTACGGCACCGAGGACGACCACCACACGCTCCGGAGCAAACTCTCCCGCGAGGACATCGCCAACTACATCGGCACCGCGACCGAGACCGTCATCCGCTACCTTTCAGAGTTCGCGAAGGAGGGGATGATCGTCCTCGACGGACGGAAGATCAGGATCGTCGACACCGCCGCGCTCCGGGAGGCGGCCCGATTGCCGGAGTAACCCCCGATCCCCCTCCACCCGGCCCTTCACCGGCCGACGTCAACCTGACCGCCCTCCTCCCCGCGGGTCCTCCTCCCCAAGAAACATCCCGATTTCGACGGTTTACGATCGAAACCTGATATAAATCATATTTTAACCTTCTCCGCGTCATACCGTTTTTCCCTCCCGGTGGTTAATTTTCATACAGGGATGTTGAAAAAACTGTCACATATCAACAAGATCCTCGTGCCGGTCGACCTGACGGACGCCTCGCTGAGTGCCGTCGAGGCCGCGGTCACGCTGTCGAGGGAAAAAAAATCGCAGATCTACCTGCTCCACGTGGTAGCGCCGGCCGAGGGACGGCCGGGGCCGGATTCCGGGTCCCCGGACGCCGGGGCGGAGGAACAATCCGGGTACCGGGCGATGGAGGAATATTTCCTGAAGAGGGCGAAGCCCCCGTCGAAGTTCGCCTGCATCGTCAGGAGCGGCATCCCGGCGCCCGAGATCCTGAAATTCGCCAGGGAGGAAGGCGTGGACGTGATCGTGCTCCACGTCGATCCCGGTCCGGCGGGCGGACCGCCGCGCGTCGGCGGCACGTCAGACCGGGTCATCAGAAACGCCGGGGTCCCGGTGATGGTCGTCAAGCCGGGGCAGCCCGCGAGAAAACGCACCGACACCAATCCGTCGAAGACGGAGGAGGAGTTCACTATGCAGTACGACGAACGGTACCTTCAGGCGATCCGGGAGCGGGTCTGCATGAAATGCATCGACCGGACGACGTCCGGGCTCTGCGTCGCGTCGACGTACGACGCGTGCGCCATCAACCGCTACCTCCCCGAGATCATCGACATCGTGCTCGCCCTCCCCGACGCGGGGAACGAGGTGTATGTCGCGAAGCTCCGCGAAACGGTTTGCGCCGTCTGTCAGCACCAGTCGCCCGACGGCCGCTGCGACATGCGGGACGACGTGGAATGCGCGCTCGACAGGTATTTCCCGCTCGTGATCGAGGCGATCCAGGACGTGAAACAGGGACTCTGAATGAGCCAATGAACAGCAACGGACAAAACTCCGCACGCGCGTCGGGCCGACGCGGGCCCGCCCCGGCGATCGTCGCCGCGCTCGTCTTCCTCGTCTTCCTCGCCGCCGCTTCGGCTGTGCCGGGCGGTCCGCTGGCAGCGCAGACGCGGGACGACTGCCTCGCCTGCCACTCCGACGCGTCGCTCGCGACGGAACGGAACGGTTCGGAGGTGTCGCTCCACGTGGACGGGAAAGTCCTCGACGCGTCGCCGCATAAAAAACTAGTCTGCATCGCGTGCCATACCGGGTTCGATCCTTCCGAGCTGCCCCACAGGAAGAACATCCGGCCGATCGACTGCCTCACCTGCCACAAGGGTGCCGAGCTGAAGCACCCGTTCCATCCCGGGATGGTCCGGGCGATCGCCGTGGGAGAGGAGCCGTCGGTCTCCTGCAAGGATTGCCACGGGACCCACGACGTGGTCGCCCCCTCCGACGCGGCGTCGCCGTTCAACCGCGCGCGCATCGCTGACGGCTGCGGCCAATGCCACGGCGACGTGGTCGGGCCCTGGAGCGCTTCGGCCCACGGGGGCGCGTTCAGCGCCGGCATCAAGGGCGCCCCGGAATGCCTCAGCTGCCACGTCCAGGACATCACACCGGGCAGCCACCCGGAAAACGGGGTGGGGATGAAGCTGGCGCAGGAGCGGCTCTGCCTCACCTGCCACCTCGACAATCCCGACGTCAGGAACCGCACCTCCCCGTCCGCGGGATTCATCGCGGCGTATGAACAGAGCGTCCACGGGAGGGCGCTGCTCGGCGGAAACGACCGGGCGCCGAACTGCGTCGACTGCCACGGGAGCCACGAGATGGCGAAGGGATACGATCCCGCGGCGAAGGTGAGCAAGATGAAGATCGCCGAAACCTGCTCCAAATGCCACGGCGACATCGCCGTCGTCTATAACGGGAGCTCGCACGGCGTCGCGGTCCGGAAGGGTGTCACGGACGCGCCGACATGCACGGACTGCCACGGCGAACACGCCATCCTGAAGCACGACGACCCGAAATCGCCCGTCTCCAAAGGGAACCTCTCCGCGCAGGTCTGTTCTCCCTGCCACAGTTCGGTGGCGCTCTCCACGAAGTACGGGATCGAGAGCGACAGGTTCAAGACCTTCACCGACAGCTACCACGGCCTCGCGATCCGCGGGGGCTCGGTGGAAGTCGCCAACTGCGCGAGCTGCCACGGAACGCACAACATCAAATCGTCGCGGGACTCCACCTCGACGATCAGCAGGGCGAACCTGGCGCAAACCTGCGGCGCCTGCCACCCGGGGGCCAACGAGCGCTTCACGGTCGGCCGGGTCCACGTCGACGAGTCCTCCCGTGCCGACGATCCGATGCTCTACTGGATCGCGACGGCGTACATCCTCCTGATCGTGGTCACGATCGGCGGGATGATGGCTCACAACGCCATCGATTTCGTGAAAAAATCGCGGAGGAAGCTGATGATCCGGCGCGGCCTCATCCCCCGTCCGCACGCGGGCGCCGAGCTCTACCCGAGGATGGACAGAAACCAGCGCCTCCAGCACGCCGCGCTCCTCTTGAGCTTCATGACGCTGGTCGTCACCGGCTTCATGCTCCGCTTCCCGGAGGCCTGGTGGGTGGAGTGGATCCGCTCGCTGAGCGATTCGGTGTTCGAGACCCGGAGCCTGATCCACCGGGTCGCCGGGGTGGTGATGATCGCCGCGAGCTTTTACCACATCTGGTACGTGTCGTTCACCGCGGCCGGCCGGACGCTGATCTTCGACATGCTTCCGCGGTTCCAGGACGCGAAGGACGCCGTGGCGATGGTCAGATACAACCTCGGCCTCCGGGGCGAACGGCCGCTCTTCGACCGGTTCAGCTACATCGAGAAGGCCGAGTACTGGGCCCTCATCTGGGGGACGTTCGTCATGGGGGTCACGGGCGTCGTGATGTGGTTCGACAACACCTTCATCGGCCTGCTGACGAAGCTCGGTTACGACGTCGCGCGGACGATCCACTACTACGAGGCGTGGCTCGCGACGCTGGCGATCGTCGTCTGGCATTTCTACTTCGTCATCTTCAATCCCGACTCTTATCCCCTCAACGTGGCGTTCTGGAAGGGGACGCTGACGGAAGAGGAGATGGAGGAGGACCACCCGCTCGAACTACGGCGGATCCTCGCCGAACGGGCGAAACAGGAGCTTCCCGGAGACGAGGTGCGCTCCGAACCGCCGCCGAAAGAGGACCCGCCCGGAAAATCCGGGGACGAGGACTCGGCCCGATGAGCAATACCTTCCTCACGGTGATCACGTTCCTTTTCCTTGTTACGGCGCACCCCCTGCGCGGCCAGGAGGACGCCGACTGCCTCGCCTGCCACGAGGACCGGTCGCTCACGGGCACCCGCGGCGGCAGGGCCATCCCGGTCTATGTCGACGCGTCCGCTCACGCCGGGTCGGTGCACGGGTCGAACGGCTGCATCTCCTGCCACGCCGACCTCGCCGGCGCGGAGTTTCCGCACGAGGAGGAGCCGGCGATCGTGGACTGCGGCAGCTGCCACGGCGCCGAACAGGAGGAGGAGGCGAAATCGCTCCACGGCCGGGCCGCGGCTCGAGGCGACAAACTCGCCCCACTCTGCAAGGACTGCCACGGCACCCACGACGTCCTGCGGAAATCGGACCATAACTCCACCATCTCGGCGCTGAAGGTCCCGTACCTCTGCGGAAAATGCCACCAGGAGGGTTCGCCGGTCCAGCGGCAGCGCGTGATCCACCAGGACAACATCCTCGAGAATTTCTCCGAATCGATCCACGGGGAAGGGCTGCTGAAAAAAGGGCTCATCGTTGCGCCGAACTGCGCCAGCTGCCACACGGGCCACTCGATCCTGCCGCACACCGACCCCGGTTCATCGATCGCGAGGGCCAACATCGCGTCGACCTGCACGAAATGCCACGCCGAAATCGAGGCGGTCCACCGTAAGGTGATCAAGGGGGAACTCTGGGAAAAGGAGCAGAACATCCTTCCGGCGTGCGTCGATTGCCACCAGCCGCACAAGATCCGTAAGGTGTTCTATGCGCAGGGCATGGCGGACCGGGATTGCCTGAGCTGCCACGAGAAGCCGGACCTGCGCTCGTCGGCGGACGGGCATTCCCTCTTCGTGAACGCGTCCGAAGTCGGCGGTTCGATGCACCGGAAGATTTCCTGCAGCCAGTGCCACGCCGGGGTGAACGCCTCGAAGCGCCGGCCCTGCGAGACGATCGCGGGCCCCGTCGACTGCGCCTCGTGCCACGCCGAGGCCGGGCAGCAGTTCGGCTCCAGCATCCACGGAAAGCTCGTCGCCGGCAGGGATCCCAACGCGCCGACGTGCAAGGAGTGCCACGGCCGCCACGCCGTGAAGGGGCGGAAGGACCCGGCGTCGGCGACGTTCCCCACCAACATCCCCGACCTCTGCGCACGGTGCCACCGCGAGGGGGAGAAGGCCGCGGTGCGCTACACCGGGGCCGAGCACGACATCATCGAGCGCTATACCGAGAGCATCCACGGCAAGGGGCTGATGAAGAGCGGCCTGACCGTCACCGCGACGTGCAGCAACTGCCATACGCCCCACAACATCCTCCCGGGGAGCGACACGCTCTCGAGCGTCAATAAGCATAACCTCCCGAAGACGTGCGGGACGTGCCACCACGGCATCGAGGAACAGTTCGCCCGGAGCATCCATTCGGAGCTGGTCTCGACGTCCGGCAGGCCGCTCCCGGTCTGCGACGACTGCCACACGGCCCACAAGATCAGGCGCGCTGACGGCGAGGGGTTCAAACTCGAGATCATGCAGCAGTGCGGCAGGTGCCACGAAAAGATCGCGGAGACCTACTTCGACACGTACCACGGCAAGGTGTCGCAGCTCGGCTACACGAAGACGGCGAAGTGCTATGACTGCCACGGGGCCCACGACATCCTCCCGGTGGCCGACCCGCGCTCGCACCTGAGCCACGACAACGTCGTCGGCACGTGCCAGAAGTGCCACGAGGGTGCCACCCGCAGGTTCGCCGGGTACCTGACACACGCCACCCACCACGATCCGGAGAAATATCCGTTCCTCTTCTGGACGTTCTGGGGGATGACGTCGCTCCTTGTCGGGACGTTCCTCTTCGGCGGCGTCCATACGCTGCTCTGGCTCCCGCGGGCGTTCCAGTACCGCAAATTGCTCAAGGCGAAACACGCGGAGCGGATGTGGTCCCGGAATCGTTCCGAACCGCCGGCGGACGCGCGGAAAGCCGCGGATGAGCCGAAAGATCCGCCGGGGGATGGGCCCTTCGATTCACCCGAACACAACGACGAGGCGACCGATGGATGAGCCGAGACCGGGCCGGGACGAGCCGACGAATGCCGCGCCCGCGGGGGAACGGCAGTTCCTCCGCTTCAGCAGGTTGAACCGGGCGTTGCACATCGTGCTGATCGTCAGCTTCCTGAGCCTCGCGCTGACCGGGCTCTCGCTCAAGTTTTCGTACACGGGGTGGGCGGTCGTCCTGTCCCACCTGCTCGGAGGATTCGAGATCGCCGGGTACCTCCATCGCTTCGCCGCCGTCCTGATGTTCGCCATTTTCTTCATCCACATCGGCGACATCGTCAGGATGAAGCGGAAGGAGGGCCGTACCTGGAGGTCGGTGGTCTTCGGGGAGGACTCGATGATGTTCAACAGGAAGGACCTCTCCGACTTCGTCGGATCCCTGAAATGGTTCGTCGGCAGGGGGCCGCGTCCGCGCTTCGGCCGCTGGACCTACTGGGAGAAGTTCGACTACTTCGCCGTTTTCTGGGGGGTCGCGGTGATCGGGTCCACCGGGCTGATGCTCTGGTTCCCCGAGTTCTTCACGAACTTCATGCCGGGGTGGCTCATCAACGTCGCCACCATCATCCACAGCGACGAGGCGCTGCTCGCCGTCGGGTTCATCTTCACCGTCCATTTCTTCAACACCCATCTCCGGCCGGAGAAATTCCCGATGGACATCGTGATCTTCACGGGCCGGATGGACGTCGACGAGTTCGCGCTCGACAAGCCGGCGGAGCACGAAGCGCTCGTGAAAAGCGGGCGGCTCGAATCCCGGCTGGTGGAGCCGTACCAGCCGATCGTCATCCGGGCCGTGAAGGTGTTCGGCTGGACGGCGCTGACGCTGGGGTTCAGCATCGTCCTCTGGATCATTTACGCGATGCTGTTTGCGTACCGGTGAACCCGCCGCGCGGCCGGGCGCGGACCCGGGCCGGTATTTGCAATCACCGACCGATTCATTACATTGACAACTTATTCCACCACACAACGCCGGCATGAAGCGAATATTTCCCGCGTCGTTCTATAACCTCACCACGCTGATCGGGGCGGCCGTATCGGGCGTCAGCTTCGGGTTGATCCTCTTCCTGATCCTCGTGGAGTCGCTCTCCGAGAGCTCGAAGCCGTACATGGGCATCATCACGTTCGTCATCCTGCCCGTGTTCCTCCTTCTCGGGATCGCCGTGATGGCGTTCGGGGTGATGCGGGAGCACCGCCGCGAGCGCCTCGGCAAACCGCACGGCCTGCACCTCCCGCAGATCGACCTCAACAACCCGAAGCACCGGACGGCGTTCGTCAGCATCGCGGTTGGCGGGATCACGCTCCTCCTCTTCTCGGCCTTCGGCAGCTTCAAGGCGTACGAATACACCGACTCCGACGAGTTCTGCGGCGAAACGTGCCACTCGGTGATGGAGCCGGAATACACCGCGTACCAGTTCTCCCCGCACGCGAAGGTCGGTTGCGTGCAGTGCCACATCGGGTCGGGCGCCGACTGGTTCGTGAGGGCGAAGATCTCGGGCAGTTACCAGCTCTACGCCGTCGCGTTCAACAAGTACCCGAAACCGATACCGACGCCGATCGAAAACCTCCGACCCGCGCAGCAAACCTGCGAACAATGCCACTGGCCGAAGCACTTCTTCAGCGAAAAACAGGAGACCAACACCTATTTCCTCGCCGACGACAACAACACGCGATGGGACATCAATCTACTGATGAAAATCGGCGGGGGGAACATCGAGGCCGGCCCGACGTCGGGAATCCACTGGCACATGAACATCGCGCACGAGGTCACCTACAAGGCGCTCGACCGGCAGCGGCAGGTGATTCCCTGGGTCAAGTCGCGTACGCCCGACGGTGCCGAAACGATCTACCGGAGCACGGAAATCGACATCCCGGAGGATTCGCTCGAACGGGCGTTCACGCGCAGGATGGACTGCATCGACTGCCACAACCGGCCGACGCACATCTACCACCCGCCGGCCCGCTCCGTGAACCACGTGATGGCGCTCGGGTGGATCAGCCCCTCGCTGCCGTCCGTCAAGTCGGTGAGCGTCGAAGCGCTCGAGGCGGAATACTCCACGAAGCCGGGCGCGCTCGACACCATCCGGCTCACGATGGAGGGCTACTACCGCGACAACCATCCCGAGGTCCTGCAGACGCGCCGGGCGACGCTCGACAGCGCGATTTCCGAGGTGCAGAAAATCTACAGCCGGAACTATTTCCCCGAGATGAAGACCGACTGGAGGAAATTTCCCGACAATCTCGGACACCTCTATTACCAGGGGTGCTTCCGGTGCCACGACGGGAAGCACGTCAACGAGCAGGGAAAGGTCCTCTCGAAGGACTGCAACACCTGCCACACCATCCTCGCGCAGAAGTTCGACCACGACACCCTCAGGATCTCGCTCCGCGGCGTCGAGTACCGGCACCCGGTGGACATCGGCGACGCGTGGATGGAGATGAACTGCAGCGACTGCCACGCGGCGGGCGCCCCATGACGACCACATCCGGAAGCCGACAGATGAAAACACAACCCACGGACCCGAATTTCCAGCCGGGCAAGCGCGACCTCCTGAAATACATCCTCTCGGGGGGCCTGCTCGCCTTTTTCGCCTCGATCTTTTACCCGATCCTGGCCTACCTGAAGCCGCCGGTCCAGACCGAAGTGGAGGTAAAGTCGGTGAACGCGGGGAAGGTCGGGGAGATGCCCGCCGAATCGGGGAAAATCGTCAAGTTCGGGAACAAGCCGGTCATCCTGGTCCGGACCGCGGACGACCAGTACCGGGCGTTCGACGGGACCTGCACGCACCTCGACTGCACGGTGCAGTTCAACAAGGACATCGGGATGATCTGGTGCGCCTGCCACAACGGGAAGTACGACCTGACGGGCCGCAACGTCGCCGGCCCGCCACCGCGGCCGCTCGAGCCGATGAAGGTCGTCATCCAGGGTGACGATATCCTGATCGCGAAAAACTCATGAACGACAGACTGAACAAAGCCTACGAGTGGGTCAACGAGAGGGTGCACCTCGAGGACCTCGTCAACTTCATGGGGAAGAAATATGTGCCCGTCCACCGTCATTCCATCTGGTACTACTTCGGGGGCGTGACGCTCTTCCTCTTCATCATCCAGGTCGTCACGGGGATCATGCTCCTCCTCTATTACAAGGGGAGCGAGGACCTCGCGTTCGAGAGCATCCAATACATCATGTCGAAGGTGCAGTTCGGCTGGCTCATCCGGTCCGTCCACAGCTGGGCGGCGAACCTCTTCATCCTGGCCGCGATGATCCACATGTTCAGCGTCTATTTCGAGCGGACCTACCGGAAGCCGCGCGAGGTCACCTGGCTTACCGGGATGCTGATGCTCTTCCTCGGGTTCGGGTTCGGGTTCAGCGGGTACCTGCTCCCCTGGAACGAGCTGGCCTTCTTCGCCACGAAGGTGGGCACCGACATCGCGGGGGTCGTACCGTTCGTCGGCGAGCCGATCCTCGAGTTCCTCCGGGGCGGCCCCGACGTCACCGGCGCGACGCTCTCGCGGTTCTTCGGGTTCCACGTCGCCGTCTTCCCGGGGATCTTCACCGTCCTTCTCGGCATCCACCTGGTGCTGGTCCAGCGCCAGGGGATGAGCGAACCGATGGGGCACGACGCGTCCGCGCCGCCGATGAAGAAAATGCCCTTCTTCCCGAACTTCCTCTACCGGGACCTCCTCCTCTGGCTGATCGTGCTGAACCT
>CAZQSM010000041.1:0-19741 GCA_964596065.1 uncultured Chlorobiaceae bacterium
TCGCGGCGCGCGCGGGCGCGCTCGTGATCGACAACAGCAGCGCCTTCAGGATGGAGCCCGGCGTGCCGCTCGCCGTCCCGGAGGTGAATCCCTCCGTGGTGGCGGGCCACCGGGGGATCATCGCCAACCCGAACTGTTCCACGATCCAGCTGGTGGTGGTCCTCAAGCCGCTCCACGACCGGTGGAAGGTCAGGCGCGTCGTGGTCTCGACCTACCAGTCGGTGACCGGGGCGGGGATCGCCGCGGTGCGACAGCTCCGGGGGGAACTCCGCGGCGACGGCGCCGCCGTCGCGAGGAAATTTCCCCACCCGATCGCGTTCAACGCCCTTCCGCAGGTCGACGTGTTCCTGGATGGCGGGCAGACGCGGGAGGAGCTGAAAATGACGAATGAAACGCGGAAGATCATGGGGGACGATTCGATCCTCCTGACCGCCACCTGCGTCCGGATACCCGCGACCGGCGGGCACAGCGAGTCGGTCAACGTCGAGCTGGAACGCCCGTTCGAGCTCGCGGAGGTCGCGCCGCTCCTCGCGGCCTCGGCGGGGATCACGGTGCAGGACGATCCGGGGCGGGGCGTCTACCCGATGCCGATCCTCTCTGACGGACTCGACGACGTTTTCGTGGGGCGGATCCGCCGGGACACCACGATCCGGAACGGCCTCAACCTCTGGATCGTGTCCGACAACCTCCGGAAGGGGGCGGCCACCAACGCCGTGCAGATCGCGGAACTCTGGGCCCGGCACGAGGGTTCGATAGATCATCTACCATCACATCAACCAGGAAGGGACACACGATGAAATCACTGATCGCCGCGCTCCTGCTCGCCGTCACGCTCTCGACGGCCGGCGGGATGAAATCGCTCAAGGCGGGGGACACGGCCCCCGCGTTCACGCTGAAAAACCACGACGGGAAGGACGTTTCGCTCGACACGCTGCTGAAGGGGAACACATACGCGGTCGTGATGTTCGTCGCGACCAGGTGCCCCGTCTCCAACGCCTACAACGGTCGGATGGCGGCGCTCGCCGCCGCGTTCGGCGGGAGGGAGGTCGCCTTCGTCGGGATCAACTCGAACAAGAGCGAGCCGGTGGAGGAAATCGGGGAGCACGCGAAGGAGCACAAGTTCGGATTCCCGGTGGTGAAGGACCCGAACAACGTGATCGCCGACGCCTACGGCGCGGCCGTCACGCCCGAGATCTTCGTCGTTGACAAAAAACTGACGATCCTCTACCACGGACGGATCGACGACAGCCGGAACAAGGACGAGGTGAAGAAGAAGGACCTCGAGGAGACCCTCGCCGCCCTCCTCGCGGGGAAGGAAGCCCCGAAGGAGCAGCCACGGGCATTCGGCTGCTCGATCAAGCGCGTCGAAGACGCGGCACCCTGATGACCCCGGGCCCGGCCCGACGGAGCCGGCGTGTCCTCGCGGTCGCCTTCACGACCGCGCTCGCGGGCCTGACGCTCTCCGGCGGCTGCTCGCGCGCCGTGACCGTCGGGCCGGTCTCGGCCTCCGGCATCGATTCGCTCCGGCGGGCCTCGCAGGCCCGCGTGGTCCTGCTGAACGTCTGGGCGACCTGGTGCCGGCCCTGCCTCGACGAGATGCCGGGCATCGTCAGGCTCCGGGCGGAGTATTCCCGCGACGACCTCGAGGTGCTCCTCCTGTCGGCCGACGATCTGTCGGAACTGGATTCCGCCGTGGTGCCCTTTCTCGAGCGGACGGGGGTCAGCTTCCCGACCTGGATCATCGGCGAGCGCGACCAGGAGGCCGTGATACGCGCGATCGACCCTGACTGGTCCGGCGCGCTCCCGGCCACCGTGCTGTCGCGGCCCGGCGGGGGGGAGTCGAAGACCCTCGTGGGAGAACGGACGTACGAACAATTGAAGACGGAGATCGATGCCCTCCTCGCGAAGTAAGGTCCACGCCGCGCGCGCCGCGGCCTCCCGTCCCGTTCCGGGCCCGCGATGAAGCCCGATTTCCGACTGAGGCTCCGCGAAGGGCCGCTCGTGTGCGACGGGGCGATGGGGACCGTGCTCGATCTCCAGGGCCACACCGGCATCCCCCACGAGTTGGAAAATATCAGGAACCCGCAGGTCGTGGAGGGGATCCACCGCGAGTACATCGCGGCCGGGGCGCAGCTCATCGAAACGAACACCTTTTCCGCCAACCGCCTCCGCCTCTCCCAGTTCCATCTCGAGGAGAAAACCCGCGAGATCAACCGCGCGGGGGTCGAAATCGCGCGCCGCGCCGCCGGCGGCGAGGTCTACGTCGCGGGTTCGGTCGGGCCCACCGGCATGCTCCTGGAGCCGATCGGGAAGGTCCGGCTCGCGCAGGCCCGCGAGGCGTTCCTGGAACAGATCGGCATCCTGCTTGAGGCCGGGGTCGACCTGATCATGCTCGAGACGTTCGTGAGCGTGCAGGAGCTCGACGAGGCTCTCCAGGCGGCGCGCAGCCTCACCGACCTCCCGATCGTCGCGCAAAAGGCGTTCGCCGAGGACGGGGCCATCCTGAGCGGCAGCTACCCGGTGCAGGTCATCGAACACCTGATCGAACAGGGGGCCGACGTCGTCGGCGCGAACTGCACGGTCGGGCCGCAGCGGATGTTCGGCATCATCCGCAACCTCCACAAGGACGGGATCGTGCTGGTGGCCCAGCCGGCGGCGGGCATCCCCACGATGATGGACGGGCGGTCGATCTACCACACCACGCCGGAGTACCTCGGTGCCTACGCCCGCGAACTCGTCGGGTCGGGGGTGACGCTCATCGGCGCGTGCTGCGGCTCGACGCCCGCGCACATCCGCGCCATCGCCGGCGCGGTCCGCGGGATGGCGGTCGGGAAACCGGCCCCTCCGGCCGCCGCGAAACCGACGGCGGACCACGGCTCCGGGACCGAACGCCGCTATTTCGCCGGCGACACCCGGTGGTCGAAATTCGCGCGCAACGCCGGGAAAAAACTCCTCACCACGGTCGAGCTCGACATCCCGAGGGGCCTCGACATGAGCGCCGTCCTCGAGGGGGCGCAATTCTGCTACGAACGGAAGATCGACGCCGTCAACATCACCGAGGGCGCCCGCGCGAGGCTCCGGATGAGCTCGATCGCCATCTCCGCGCAGATCGAGCAGCGGGTCGGTATCGAAACGATGACCCACCGGACGGCGCGCGACCACAACCTGATCGGCGTCCAGGCCGAGCTCCTCGGGGCGCACGCCCTCGGGCTCCGGAACATCCTCTGCATTACGGGCGATCCGGCCGGCATCGGCGATTATCCCCACGCCACCTCGGTCTACGACGTCGACGCCGTCGGCCTGATCCGCGCCGTGAAGTCGATGAACAACGGGACCGACATCATGGGCAACCCGATCGGGACGCCCACGTCGTTCTTCATCGCCTGCGCCGCCAACCCGTCCGCGGACGACCTGGACCGCGAGGTGGCGAAGCTCGAGCGGAAGGCCGAGGCCGGGGCGGACATCTTCTTCACGCAGCCGGTCTTCGAGATGGAGACGCTCGAGCGATTCCTGAAACGGATCGGGCACCTGAAGATCGGCGTGATGCTCGGCATCATCCCGCTCCGGAGCCACAAGCACGCCGACTTCCTCCACAACGAAGTGCCGGGGATGCGGATCCCGGAAAAAGTCCGCGACGCGATCCGGACGGCGGGCGACGGCGCCGCGAAGGAGGGGGTGCGCATCTCGAGGGAATTCATCAGGGAGGCGAAGGACGCCGTCGCGGGACTCTACCTGATGCCGCCGTTCCAGAAATACCATATCGTCGACGACCTCCTCTCCGTTCTCTGAGATCCGATGCCTTCCCAGCAGCGCGCCGCCGCCTCGATCATCGTCGTTTGCCGGCGCCTCGCCGAACTGGGGTTCGTCGTCCAGACGGAGGGAAACGTGAGCGTCCGCCTCGACACCGGCGACATCCTCATCACCGGCACCAGGGTCTGGAAGCGGACCATCGGTCGGGCCGGCCTCGTCAGGATCAGCGCGGCGGGGGAGAAACTCTCCGGAAGGGGGGAGCCGTCGTCGGAAGCCCGGCTCCACACGTTCATCTATTCGAAGCGGAAGGACGTCGGGGCCGTCGTCCACGCCCACCCGCCCTACAGCACCGCCTTCGCCGTCGCCGGGAGGCCGCTGGCCGTGGACGCCATTCCCGAGGTCGTGGTCGAATTCGGGGAGATCCCCCTCGTGCCGTTCGCGGTCCCCTCGACGGGAAGACTCTCGAAGGCGATCGCGCCGTTCGTGGCGAAGTCCGATTTCTTCCTCCTGGCGAACCACGGGGTCGTCGCGTTGGGGCGGGACGCGGAGGAGGCCTTCGGGAAGATCGAGCGGGCGGAACACGCCGCGCGGATCATCCTGCTGTCGAGGCTGCTCGGCGGGGAGCGGCGGCTCGGGCCCGGGGCCGTCAGCGAGCTGCGGGCGATCGCGCAACGAAGGAAACGGTGAAGGCACCATGAAACGAAAAAAGATCCGCGTCGGCGTCGTCTTCGGCGGGCGGTCGGTCGAACACGAAGTGTCGATCGTCTCCGCGGCGTCGGTGATGGAGGCCCTCGACCGTCGACGGTTTGATGTGGTTCCGATCGGCATCACGACCGACGGCCGGTGGTTCGCCGGACCGGGCGCCGCGCGATATCTCGGTGCGGGCAGGCGGGGAACACCGCCGCCCGAATCGATGCTGTTGCCCGCGCCGTCCGCGCGGCGGATGGCGGGGCGGCGGGGGCCGGGCATCCTGCGGCCCGACGTCATCTTCCCGGTCCTCCACGGATCGTATGGGGAGGACGGCACCATCCAGGGACTCTTCGAGCTCGCCGGGATCCCCTACGTCGGCGCCGGGGTGATCGGCTCCGCCATCGGCATGGACAAGATCGTCACGAAACTGATCTGGCGGGAAGCCGGGCTCCCGGTGCTGCCGTTCGTGGCCGTCACGCGCCGGGAGTACGCGGCGTCGGGGAATCGCGCGCTCGTCGCGGCGGCCCGGACGCTCGGCTATCCGTGCTTCGTCAAACCGGCGAACTCGGGATCGAGCATCGGCATCAGCAAGGCGCGCACCCTGGCCGGGCTCCGGCGGGCGGCCGATCTGGCGTTCCGGTACGACGACAGGATCCTGATCGAGGAAGGCATCGACCGTGCGAGGGAGATCGAGGTGGCGGTCCTCGGGAACGATAAAGCGGAAACGTCCGTGCCGGGGGAGATCGTCCCTTCAAATGATTTTTACGATTTCGACGCGAAATACGTGGACGGGAATTCGGCGTCCCGTATCCCGGCCGGGCTGCCGGCTGTGACGCTCCGGAAGGTGAGGGACCTTGCCGCGAAGGCGTACGCCGCCATCGGCTGCGAGGGGATGGCCAGGGTGGATTTCCTCCTCCACCCCCGAACGCGGAGGATCTGGCTCAGCGAGGTGAACACGATCCCCGGTTTTACGCCGATCAGCATGTACCCGAAGCTCTGGGAGGCCTCGGGCCTGCCATACGGGCGGCTCCTCGAGCGCTTGATCGACCTCGCGCTCGAACGGCACGCCCGGAAGGGGAAACTCCTGACCAGGTATGTGCCAAAAAAGCGGTGGTTCCAATAGGGTCGCGGCCGGGCGATCGGCGGGCCCCGGACCCGGCGATTTGAAAATCGACTGAAATCTCTTACATTTGGGGCGATGGATTCACAGTACCTGAGAAAATACCGGCCGGCCCTGAAATTTTCACCGAGGAAACTGCTCGGCAACAAGAACCTCGTCCTGGTCCTTCTCGTGGGCATCCCGGTCGTCTCCTTCATCACGTTCGGTCCGCGGGGGGTGCTGAAGCGGGTCAGCCTCGAGGGGCAAAAGGCCGAACTCGAGGAGCGCGTCGCGCTCGCGGAGGCCGAACAGGCCCGTCTGCTGAAGGAATCGCGGGCGCTCGACCATGATCTCGGCGCGATCGAGAAGGTCGCCCGCGAACGGTACGGGATGATCTTGCGCGGCGAGACGGTCTATAAAGTGAAGAAAGTCCGGTGACACTCGGGTGATACCCCGCATCCCGGTGCCCGACCCGCCCCACATCCGAACACCCCACGACCCGGCCGCCCCGACTCCGATCGTTCACCCGGCCGCGGACTGATCCCGATGGAACTCTTCGACGATCTCCACCGGGGCGGGCCATCCCCCCCGCGCGTCCCGGCCCCGCCGCTGGCGGAGCGCGCCAGGCCGGCGACCATCGAACGGTTCGCCGGCCAGCGCCACCTCCTGGGGAAGGGGAAGGCGCTCCGGGTCTTCCTCGAGCGCGGCACGATCCCCTCGATGATCTTCTGGGGGCCCCCCGGGTGCGGAAAAACGACCCTCGCCCGGCTGATCGCCGCGAACATCCACGCCGATTTCCACCAGCTGAACGCCGTCGCCTCGGGCGTCCAGGACCTCCGGAAGGTGATCGATCGCGCCGGCCTCGCGCGGAAGAGGATGAACCGCCCCTCGGTCCTGTTCATCGACGAAATCCACAGGTTTAACAAGGCCCAGCAGGACGCCCTCCTCCACAGCGTCGAGGACGGGACCGTCACGCTCATCGGTGCCACCACCGAGAACCCCTCCTTCGAAGTGATTTCCCCGCTCCTCTCGCGGTGCACCCTCTTCACGCTCGAACCGCTCACCGAATCGGACCTCCGCGAGATCCTCGACGGGGTGCTCGACGACCCGGGGCTGATCGGGGACCGGACCGTCTCCGTCGCGGGCGCCGAGCGTGACCTGCTCGTCCGGCTCGCCGCGGGAGACGCCCGCCAGATGCTCAACGGCCTCGAGGCGGCGCTCCTCCTCGGCGCCCCGGCCCCCGGCGACGCGGTCGGGATCGACGCGGGCCTCCTCCGGGAGGCGTTCCAGACGAGGGCGCCCAGGTACGACAAGTCGGGGGAGGAACATTACAACGTCATTTCGGCGTTCATCAAGAGTGTGAGGGGCTCGGACCCCGACGCCGCGCTCTACTGGCTCGCCCGGATGATCGCGGCGGGCGAGGACGCGAAGTTCATCGCCCGCCGGATGATCGTCCTGGCGTCGGAGGACGTCGGCAACGCCGACCCCGCCGCGCTCCCGCTCGCCGCGGCCTGCTTCTCGTCGGTCGATTTCATCGGGATGCCGGAGGCGCGGATCGTGCTCGCGCAGACCGCCGCGTACCTCTCCGCCGCGCCGAAGAGCAACGCCGCGATCAGGGGGATCGACGCGGCGCTCGACGACGTCCGGGGCATGCCGCCGGCCGCGGTCCCGCTTCATCTCCGGAACGCGCCGACGGCCACGATGAGGCGGCTCGACTACGGCGCCGGGTACCGCTACCCGCACGACGCGGAGGGTAATTTCGTGTACCAGGCGTACCTGCCCGGGGACCTCTCGGGGAAACGCTACTATGAACCGTCGGGCAACGGCGCGGAACGGGAGATCCGCGCCAGGCTCGATGAACTCTGGAAAAGGACTCCACGATGACGGCTCCGGAGGCATACGCGATCGGCATTGATGTGGGCGGCACGACCATCAAGGCGGGCCGCGTCGGCGCCGGCGGCGCGGTCGCCGGCCAGCTGGTCATCCCGTCGGGGGCGGGCCAGGGGCCGGAAGCGGTCCTCGCGCAGGTCGCGACGGCCGCGGCCTCCGTCGCGGCCGGCGGGGGAAAAGGCCCCTGCACCGGGATCGGGGTCGGCATCCCCGGCATCGTCTCGGCGAAGGACGGCCTGGTGCGCCATCCCCCGAATTTCGCCGGGTGGGGGGACGTCGATGTCACCGGCTATCTCGCCGCGAGGACCGGAATGAGGGTGGTGACGGAAAACGACGCCAACTGCGCCGCGCTCGCCGAGGCGAAATTCGGCGCGGGGAGACGGCACGCCGATTTCATCTTCGTCATCTGGGGCACCGGCGTGGGGGGCGGGATCATCCTCAACGGCGGAATCTACCGGGGACCCGGCGGCGGTGCGGGGGAGATCGGGCACGTCACCATCGACCGGAACGGGCCCGCGTGCAACTGCGGCAACCGGGGATGCGTCGAGAGCTACATCGGCCAGCGCTACCTCTCGGAGAGGGTGAGGGCGATCCTCGCCGCGCAGGCTCCCGCCGGCCGCGGGCGGGCGATCCTCGACCTCGCGGGGGGCGACCCGTCGCGCATCGAGCCGGAAACCATCTCGCGTGCGGCCGAGGCGGGCGACGAGCTCGCCTCGTCGATCCTCCGCGAGGCGGGTACGATGCTCGGCGTGGCGCTCTCCACGGTGGTGAACATCACGGACATCCCGACGGCGGTGATCGGCGGGGGGATCTCGGCGGCCCCCGATTTCGTCTTCACGGCCGCCGCCGACGAAACGCGCTCGCGCGTCCTGCGACCGCACCGGGACGCGGTCGCCGTGGAACGGGCGTTGCTCGGCAACCAGGCGGGAATGATCGGCGCCGCCTCGCTCCTCCTCTGAGATGGGACGGACTCCCGCGCATACCCGCGCACTCCGGGGACCGGGGCCGCCGCGGCTCCGGGCCGCCGCCGTTCTCCTTCTGCTCCTGCTGGCGGCGATCGCGCAATCCCCGTCCCAGGACGCTGCCGTCCCGCGCGTCCTCCCCGTCCGGCCGGACACCGCGACCGCCCCCGCGTTCGGTCCCGATTCCGCCATCCTTCCGCGCGACACCTCCGGGATCGACACCGTCGTCGACTATTCCGCGACCGATTCGATCGTCTTCGTCCTCCCGCTGAGGACGATGTCGCTCTACTCGCGGTCGAAGATCCGCTACCAGCAGATGGAGCTCGAATCAGAGCGCGTGCGGATCGACTGGAGCACCGCGACGCTCCATGCCGGGGGGATCCCCGACACGTCCGACAGCTCCGGCAAACGGTTCGCCGGCACGCCGGTGATGAGGGAATCGGGGGAGCGGTACGACGGCCACGAACTGAGCTACAATTTCCGGACGAAGCGGGGGAAGATCGACCTTGGGGAGACGAAAATCGAGGATGGGTTCTACCGGGGCGAGGCCATCAAGAAAACCGGTGAGGGTGACCTCTTCGTCAGGGACGGCCGGTACACGACCTGCGACCTCGCCGAACCCCATTATTATTTCGGAAGCCCCACGATGAAGGTGGGCGTCCGGGACAAGGTGATCGCCGAGCCGGTCTATCTCTACATCGCCGACGTCCCCGTGTTCGGCCTCCCGTTCGCGGTGCTCCCGAACCGGGCGGGGAGGCGCTCCGGGATCATCGCGCCGGCGTTCGGCGACGACTCACGGCGGGGAAAATTCCTGAGCCACCTCGGGTTTTACTGGGCTGTGAGCGACTACATGGACCTGGGGGTGCGCAGCGACCTCTACACGAAGGGGGGGTGGGCGCTTTACGGGGAATACCGCTACAACCTGCGATACGTCTTCAACGGCTCGCTCAGCGGCGACTACAAGCACCTCTTCACGGGGGAATCGACCGATCCGAAGCGGACGGAGGAAAATTCTTACCGGCTGAACCTGACGCACGCGCAGGAGTTTGACCCCACGACGAGGCTCGGGGTCAACTTCACGTTCACCAGCGCCAACTCGCTCGTCAACACGCTCAGCCTCGCGCAGGCCCTCAACCAGAACATCGTGTCGAACGCCACGCTCTCGAAGAGCTGGGAGGGGAGTCCGAACAGCGTTTCCGTCAACGTCGGCCGCACGCAGGACCTCCGCAACGGAAACGTCTCGGGCGTGCTCCCCTCCGTCAACTTCAACCACAGCCAGAGCTTCCCGTTCCGGCGTTCCGGGAGCGGCCCGGGTGCGTCGCAAAGCTGGTACGAGGACATCGCGCTCGGGTACGGCGCGAGCTTCACCAACCGGTTCAGCGCGTCGGACCGGAAGGTCGCCGGCGTGAAACAGGCGACCGACAGCGTGGACGTCGTCTCGACGCTGACCGCGCGGGGCAAAGAGCGGGACCGCACGCTCTCGCAGTCCCTCTCGCTGAATTTCGCCCCCAAGCTGGGGCACGTGAGCATCTCCCCCTCCGTGAGCTACCGTGACGTGCGGACCTTCCTCGAAAACGACGTGCCGGGCCTCGACCCGGCCGACAGCTCGCTGCGGGTCCCGACGGTGACCTCGAGCCGGAAATCGGGAGTGTTCACGGCGTCGCTCTCCGCCGCCACCAAGTTCTACGGGACGGCTCAACCGGGCGTCCTCGGGATCTCCGCGTTCCGCCACACCGTCTCGCCGAACCTGTCGTTCTCGTACGCGAACCCCGTCACCGGCGACAACCGGGGCGAGGAGACGATGTCGATGGGCTTCGGCCTCGGGAACGTCTTTGAGATGAAGACCTCCGTCCCCGACAGCGGCGAGGCGACGAAGGTCCAGCTCCTGAACCTCAACCTGGCGGGCTCCTACAACTTCAGCGCCGACAGCCTCCGCCTGGCGCCGCTCTCGGTGTCGTTTCGCACCGGGATCCGCGACGTCGTGGACGTCGACGGCGGCGCGTCGTACGATTTCTACCAGCTCGAGCAAACCTCGCCCGGGCAGTTCCGGCGCGTGAACCGGTACCTCCTGTCGGAAGAGGGGCGGCTGGCGCGGCTGACCTCGATCAGGCTCAGCCTCTCGACGAAGATCGCGGCCGACGGGGGCGGCGGGTCGGGTCCCGGCCGGGGAGCGGCGGGCGGGGCGGGGTTCCCTGCCAATCCCGCGGAGTACGAACCCGATTTCAGCATACCGTGGAGCCTTTCCCTGTCACTCGCCTTCAGCGAAAACAAGGTGCAGCCGAACACGGGACGATCCTCGACGCTCAGGGGCGGGCTGGAATTCAGCCTGACGGAAAAATGGAAGGTGACGATGAGCGGGGGATATGACGTGCTCGGGAGGGAGCTCGTGGCGCCCGACGTGACGATATCGCGCGACCTTCACTGCTGGTTCATGAACTTCTACTGGGTCCCCACGGGGGCCTACCGTCAGTACCGATTCGAGATCCGCGTGAAGGCGTCGCAGCTCTCCGACCTGAAGGTGACCAAACAGGGGAGCGACAGGGGGTTCGCGCAGTAGGCGGGCCGACCCTACGCCGGGATCTTCCGCTCCCGGGAGTGGTATTGGGGGGGCTTTCCCTCCTCGACGGTCGCCCGGGTGACGGTGCACCTCGCGACATCCCGCTTCGACGGGAGGTGGTACATGATCTCGAGCATCGTCGACTCCATGATCGAGCGGAGCGCCCTGGCGCCGGTGCCGCGCCGGATTGCCTTCCGCACCACCGCCTCGAGCGCGTCCTTTTTGAATTCCAGCTCCACGCCCTCCATCTGGAAGAGGCGCTTGTACTGCTTGACCAGCGCGTTGCGCGGCTGCGTCATGATGCTCATCAGGGCCTTCTCGTCGAGCGAGTGGAGGGACGAGATGACCGGGAGCCGGCCGATGAATTCGGGAATCAGGCCGAAGCGGAGCAGGTCGTCGGGCTCGATGAGGGGGAGGTACTCGTCCGCATTCAGCTTCCGCCGGGCCTTGATCCGCGCGCCGAACCCCATCGTGTTGCTCTCCACCCTCCGGGCGATCACCTTCTCGATCCCCTCGAAGGCGCCGCCGCAGATGAAGAGAATGTTCTTCGTGTTGACATTGATCAGGCTCTGCTCGGGGTGTTTCCGGCCCCCCTTCGGCGGAACGCCGGCGACCGTTCCCTCGAGGATCTTCAGGAGCGCCTGCTGGACCCCTTCCCCCGACACGTCGCGCGTGATGGAGGCCGAATCGCTCTTCCGCGCGATCTTGTCGACCTCGTCGATGTAGACGATCCCCCGCTCGGCGCGGTCCACGTTGTAATCGGAGTTTTGCAGGAGATGGACGAGGACGGTCTCGACGTCGTCGCCGACGTAGCCCGCCTCGGTGAGCGTCGTGGCGTCGGCGATCGCGAACGGCACCGACAGGATCTTCGCCAGCGTCTGCGCGAGGAGCGTTTTTCCCGTCCCTGTCGGGCCGATCAGGAGGATGTTGCTCTTCTCGATCTCCACCGCGTCGGCCTGGGCGTGATCGATGCCATCGTCGATCCGCTTGTAGTGGTTGTAGACCGCCACGGAGAGCGTTTTCTTCGCCTGGTCCTGTCCCACGACGAAATCGTCGAGCGCTTTCTTGATCTCCATCGGCGGCGGGGGGCCCGCCTTCGACGTCGCCTTCGCGTGGGCCGGGCGCGTGTTCCTGAGCATCTCCACGGAGCTCGCCACGCACGCGTCGCAGATGTACGCGTCAGGCCCCGCGATGATGCTGTGCACCTGGTCCGCGGGTTTCCCGCAGAAGGAACACTTCACCGGGTCGTCCGGTTTGACCCTGTTCGCCATCGGCCTACTTTTTGGCCTCGGTCGTCGGCTTCTTGACCAGGATATGGTCGATGATGCCGTACTCCATCGCCTCCCCGGCGGACATGTAGCGGTCCCGGTCGGTGTCGCGTTCGACCTGCTCGTTGCTCTTGCCGGTGTGGCCTCCCAGGATGCCGTTGATCTGCTTCTTGATCTTGAGGATCTCCTCGGCCTGGATGTGGATGTCGGACGCGGTGCCCTGCGTGCCGCCCCACGGCTGGTGGATCATGATCCGCGAATTCGGGAGCGCCGTCCGTTTTCCCTTCGTCCCGCCGGCCAGGAGGAGCGCCGCGATGCTCGCCGACATCCCGATGCAGATCGTGGCGACGGCCGGCCGGATGTACTGCATCGTGTCGTAGATCGCGAGGCCGGCGTAGACGCCGCCCCCGGGGCTGTTGATGTAGAGGTAGATGTCCTTCTCCGGGTCCTCCGATTCGAGGAAGAGGAGCTGGGCGATGATGAGGCTCGCCACCTGGTCGTCGACGGGCGTCCCGAGGAACACGATCCGCTCCTTGAGCAGCCGGGAATAGATGTCGTAGGCCCGCTCGCCGCGGCCGGTCTGTTCGACCACCATCGGGACGAGCTGGTTGTAGGGTTGCTGTTTCATTTCGGGGATGACCTTTTCGGTTATGGTTGTGTGGCGGGGGTTAGAAGAATTCCTTGGTCGGCTTCTCGGTGACCACCGCGCTCTCGAGAAGCAGATCGTTCAATTTTTCGGTCAGGAGGCGTTCCCGGGCTCCGGCGGACGAGCTGTACATCTCCGCGAGCTTCGCTGGCTCGACGCCGACGACGGCGGAGTCCCGCGCGGCAAACCGGGCGTAATCGTCGGGAGTGAGTTCCACCCCGGAGTCGGCGATGATCTTGTCCCGGATCAGGTGCCATTTCGCCTGGAAGGCCACGCGGTCGCGGTTCTGTTCCCGGAACTCCTGTTCGTTGAAATCGGCGGGGAGCTTGTGGTCGGGAGACCGGTGCCGCGCGTCTTCGATGAGCGAATCGGTGTAGGCCCGGACCAGCGACTCCGGGACCACGAACTGGTGGCGGTCGACGATGTCGGAAATGAGGGCGTCGATCGTCCGCCTCCGGCTGCGGTCCTCCCAGTAGTGCTGCACGCTCCTGAGCATCTCGGCCCGGAAATCCGCGACCGTGGTCGTCTTCCCGTTGGTGATCTTCGCGATGAACTCGTCGTTCAGTTCTGGGAGCGACACCGCCTTGATCTGCTTCACGGTCACCTCGATGTTGCGCGTTTCGCCCCGCTCCCCCTCGCGCGGTCCGACCTTCATCCGCACGGCCGCGCCGGTCTCGGCGCCGATCAGTCGTTCGCGGATCTCGGAGAAGATCGATTCGTCGCCCAGGTAGAGCCTGGCGTCCGTCGTCCTGCGCCCGATGAGCGGGGTCCCCGACTCGTCGAGCTCCTGGATGTCGGCGAGGACCAGCGTCTGTTCGCTCTCGATGCGGCCGGCGTCGGTGAGCACGCTGTTCGTCCTCCGGATCCTGTCGGTCTCGGCGGCGAGCTCCTCCTCGGTGATCTCGTGGACCGGGCGTTCGACCTTCACGCCCCTGTACGTCCCCAGGTCGAAGACGGGGAGGACCTCGTAGCGGATCCTGAAGTTCAGCCCGCTTTCGGGCTTGTAGTCGATGGTCGTCAGTACGGGGTCCCCGATGGGCCGGATGTCGCGCTCCTCCATCGCGGCGCGGTACAGGTTGTTCGCGATCTCGTCGAGCGCCGAGTAGCGGATGCTCTCCCCGTAGACCTGGCGGATCATGTCGATGGGGGCCTTCCCCTTCCTGAACCCCTTGAGGGACGCGGTCTGCCGGTATTTTCGGTATGCCTCCTCGAAATGCGGCGTGAGTTCCTCGTTGGACGAGGATATTTCGACTTCCTTGTCGACGTCGGTGACGTCGATGATGGCTACGTTCATGGGGTTCCGTTTCTGGATGATTTGATTCGTACGGGCCGGGAGCGGGTACGCGCGGCAGTGGGTAGAGGGGGAGTCGAACCCCCAAGGATTGCTCCATTGGATCCTAAATCCAACGCGTCTGCCAATTCCGCCATCTACCCGATTCTCGACCTGCGGAAATCCGGGCGCCCGGAATGGATTCCGGCCGCCGCTCACACCGGCACCAGGAAACAACCGGACACAATATAAGCGATTCGGCTGAACTTTAAAAATCCGGGATGGCGCCACCCCCGGGCCGGGGGGAGCGGGGAGGGGGAGAAACCGACCTCCCGACGGGGGGATTATTCGGTCAGGACCCGGTTGATGCAAGAGACCAGGTTGTGCATCTCGAACGGTTTCGACATGAAATCGCTCGCACCGAGCTCGAGGCACTCACGGGCGATCTTCAGCTCTCCCACGCCGGTGAGCATGATGACCTTCCTCGCGAGGTCGTCTTCCCGGATCCGCTGCAGGACATCCATGCCCCCCATCTCGGGCATCTTGATGTCGAGGATGACTACATCGACTTCGTTCGCGGCCAGGAATGAAAGGGCCTCGGCCCCGCTGGAGACCTCGGTGGCTTCGAACCCCTGGTGTTCCAGTTCGTGCCGCACGAGGGTCCGGAGTGAATCTTCGTCGTCGACGATCAGTATCTTCTTTCCCATCAAGTCCTCTTCTTGTGTTGATTTTAGCGCCGAAATATATGGTGAATGCGGGGGAAATGCAAACGGGAACTTGACGGCGGACAAGTCGACGGTTCCCCGCGCCTCCTTGTTCAGGGCGAAGGAAATCCCTATATTTCAGGTCGATTTGGGCGGATGTTGCTCAGCCCGACCCCGTAGCTCAATTGGATAGAGCAACAGCCTTCTAAGCTGTAGGTTGCGCGTTCGATTCGCGCCGGGGTCACGAACCAACGAGGAATCGCCGTGAAGAAAAAATTCGTCCTGAACTTCACCCCCACCGGGATGATCCCGACGAAGGACATGACCCCGCACGTACCGCTTCAACCGGACGAAATCGTCGAGCAGGTGCTGGAGGCCGTCGCGCTGGGGGTCAACATGGTCCACCTTCACGCGCGCGACGCGGAGACCGGTGCCCCGACGTACAAAAAGGAAGTGTACGCCGAGATCATCGGTCCGATCCGGAAGGCCCACCCGGACCTGCTCCTCTGCGCCTCCCTGAGCGGGCGGGATTTTTCGGAATTCGAGAAGCGTTCGGAGGTGCTCGATCTCGAGGGGGACCTGAAGCCGGATTTCGGCAGCCTCACGCTCAGCTCGCTCAATTTCAACCAGCAGGCGAGCGTGAACAGCCCGCAGATGATCCGCGACCTGGCGAAAGCGATGCTTGACCGGGGAATCATGCCGGAGCTGGAGGCGTTCGACCTGGGGATGATCAATTACTCCCACTACCTCATCTCGAAAAATCTGATCAAGCCGCCCTTCTACGTCAACCTGATCCTGGGGAACATCGCCTGCGCGCAGGCGAACCTGCTCAGTCTGGGACTGATGGTGAAGGAGCTCCCCGCGGGGAGCATCTGGTCGGCGGGAGGGGTCGGAAACGCCCAGCTCACGACGAACGCCATGGCACTCGTCGACGGCGGGGGGGTGCGCGTCGGCCTGGAAGACAACATCTGGTACGATCAGGAGCGGACAAAACTGGCGACGAACCTCGAGCTGGTGGAGCGGACGCTCAAGATCGCGTCCGCGCTCGGGCGGGAGCCGTATTCGATGCGGGAAGCCCGGAATCTCCTGATGCGGAGGTGACCCCCGTCGGGAAACAGGGGATCGACACGCAATCCCGGGGGGCGATGAGCGCCCTCCTGGGACGCCTCGGCCGGTACCGGAAACAGATCGCGAACAGGCTGCTGGCGCACAAACTCCTGCTGACGCTCCGGTCGGCGGGCATCGTCATCGAGCCGTACATCTTCTACCAGGAGGGACCGTTCCGTCCCCCCCCGGCGGCCGATGTTTCGGAATTCAGTTTCCGGGAGCTGGGAGAAGTCGACCACGCAGGGCTCGCGCCGTTCTACCCCCGGCCGCCGGACAGGGAAGAGCTTCGGGCGCGCTTCGCCGGGGGACAGCACTGCTTCGCCCTGGTTCACGACGGCCGGATCGCCGCGTTCTCCTGGTGCGAGACGGCGCGGATCGGGTTCCGCCCCTGCTCGCGCCCGCTCGGGAAACGGGAGGCGTACCTCTTCGGCGCCGAGACCCTCTACGAATACCGCGGCCGGAAGATTCAGCCATACCTTCGCTACCAGTGTTACGAGGCCCTCCGCGCCCGCGGGAGGGACCTGGTTTACAGTTACTGCGATTTTTTCAACCATCCTGCCAGGCGCTTCAAGGCGGCGCTCGGCGCGAGGGCGCTCCTCACCGGGTTGAACCTGGGCATCAGCGGGATCGGGCAATGGAACATCGTCCTGAAAAAACATGGGGATCCGGCAGAACCGGTATGGCCGGCGGGAAACACGCAATAACATGTTGATTCTGGGTCGATTATTTGATATATTCAAAGCTTCATTTTCCTGGTGTCCATAGTTCAGCTGGTTAGAACGCCAGGTTGTGGCCCTGGAGGTCGTGGGTTCAAGTCCCACTGGACACCCCCGGCGTTCCCCGGCCGATGCCGTTGATCCGGCATCCCGGGTCGCGCAGTACCACAACGCCCGACAGCTCCAACGCGCGATCACCCCGCACGAACCCCTCCGGGAGAGGGTACCCGGGTGGTCGCACTGCAAGCCCCCATCGTCTAGAGGCCTAGGACACGAGCTTTTCAAGCTTGCGACACCGGTTCGAATCCGGTTGGGGGCACTCCGGGGCGCGTTCCGCCCATCCACCCGCCGCCGTTTAAACCTTTTCCCATCCCGGCTGTCAAACCCTGCTCTGAGCCTCCCGGTTGTCTGCCGGTGGGCGGATCGGAATCACCGACGTTTCGGGAAGGAGCAGGCGGCCATTCAGATCACGATATCTGCGCCAGGGGATCCGCGCGCGCGGCGGTGGGCGCCGTCTCCATATCCCCCCGGAGAGGTCGGTCGATTCAGGCGTTACCGCATCTACCTCGCGAACGGACTGCTGATCCATAAGCTCCTCCTCCTCCTCGAAGAGATGGGGGTCCTGATCGAGCCGTACTATTTTTACCAGGAATGGCTCCCGGCGGACCCCGTGCCTCCCCGGTTGAGTGAGAACGCCGGTTACCGCTTCCTCGAGCTCGGCGTCGGCCAGACGGAAGCGATCGCGGCCCTCGACCCGAACACCGACACATCGGCGCAGATCCGCGGGGAGTTCGCGATGGGACGGCGCTGCTTCGCGATCACGCACGGGGGAACCGTCGTCGGCGCGTCCTGGATCGACACCGCCGAGATTCATTTTCCCCCCTGCCGCAGGACGCTCGACGCCGACGAGGCGTACATCTTCCGCACGGAAATCCTCTACTCCTACCGGGGGCGCAACATCGCCACGCTGCTCCGGGCGAGGTTGTACGCGTTCCTCCGTTCCGAAGGCCGGAAGCGGGTCTACAGCTACACCGACTACTTCAACTATCCGGCCGTCCGCTTCAAGAACAAGATCGGCGCCAGCGCGCTCTTCGTTGGCCTCTACGTCGGACTGTTCGGCCTGGCGTCGAAAAACTGGGTCATCCGCAGGCCGCGCCGCGGCGCGGGGGGTGCGGCTCCGACGGAGGGACCCGCGGGTGGTTGAACCCGGAGGCCCCTCCGTCCGGGGCCTGAACTTTTCCCGAACGACCAGTCCCCGCCCACCCGTCCACCTGCGCCCGATGCCTTGATTGGCACCCGGAATTGTCTTATATTTCGGGGCATTTTTTCAATTTCTCCCAATCATGCGAGCGATCATCCCGGTCGCCGGATTCGGCAGCAGACTCCGGCCCCACACATACACCGTCCCGAAGGTGCTCCTGAACGTGGGAGGTAAGCCGATTCTCGGCCACATCCTCGACAAGATCATCCAGGACGGGTTCACCGAGGCGACGCTCATCGTCGGGTACCTGGGTGAGATGGTGTGCGACTATGTCCGATCGCATTACAAGATCAAGTTCGACTTCGTCGAGCAGGAAGACCGGAAGGGGCTCGCCCACGCCATCCATATCGCCCGCGGCACCATCACCGGCGAGCCGCTGCTGATCATCCTGGGCGACACCATCTTCGACGTCGACCTCAAGCCCGTCATCGCCGGCCGGGTGACGTCGATCGGCGTGAAGCACGTCGAGGACCCTCGCCGGTTCGGCATCGCGGAGATGAAGGACGGGCTCGTCACCCGCCTCGTCGAAAAACCGGAGCACCCCACGAGCAACCACGCCATCGTCGGGCTCTACTGGATCGCCAATCCCGCGAAACTGCTCGAGGCCATCGATGCGATCATCCGGAAGGACGTCAGGACCAAGGGGGAGTACCAGCTGACCGACGCGCTCGAGGCGATGCGCGCCGGCGGCGAGCGGATCACGACGTTTCCCGTCGACGGCTGGTACGATTGCGGAAAACCGGAAACGCTCCTGGCGACCAACAGGCACCTCCTGGACGGCCGCGCCCCGGTCACCTCCCTCCCCGGCGTGGTCATCATACCGCCAGTCTTCATCGCCCCGACGGCGACGATCACCGATTCGGTGATCGGTCCCTATGCCACCATCGCGGGCGGCGTCAGGGTGACCGACTCGATCGTCAGGAACTCCATCATCGACGAGGAGGCGACGGTCCGGCAGACGCTCCTTGAGCATTCCATCGTCGGCAGCAACGCGTTCGTGTCAGGTTCGTTCAAGAGAATCAACATCGGAGATTCCTCCGAAATCGACTTCCACTCCTAGAAAGGCCCAGATGAAATATCTCTTTACCTCGGAATCGGTCTCCGAAGGCCACCCCGACAAGGTCTGCGACCAGATCTCCGACGCGGTGCTCGACGCCATCCTCGCGGAGGACCCGAAATCGCGCGTGGCGTGCGAAACCTTCGCCACGACCGGGCTCGTCCTCGTGGGCGGGGAAATCACCACCAACGCGTACATCGAGGTGCCGAACATCGTCCGGAAGGTGGTCCGGGAGATCGGCTATGTCGAGTCGGGAGTCGGCTTCGACGCCGATTCGTGCTCGGTCCTGTCGGCGATCCACGCGCAGTCGCCCGACATCGCCCGCGGCGTCGACACCGGCGGGGCCGGCGACCAGGGGATGATGTTCGGGTACGCCTGCACCGAAACGCCCGAGTACATGCCGATGCCGATCATGTACGCGCATATGCTCGTCAAGCGCCTCGCCGACATCAGGAAGAAGGAATCGCGGCTGATGCCCTACCTTAGGCCCGACGCCAAGTCGCAGGTGACGGTGGAGTACGAGGGAAAGCGCCCGGTGCGCGTCAAGACCGTGGTGGTCTCGACCCAGCACGCGCCCGACGCCAGACAGAAGAGGATCAGGGAGGACATCATCCGCCACGTGGTGAAGCGCGTGATCCCCCCGTCGATGCTCGACTCGAAGACCAGCTATTTCGTCAACCCGACCGGACGGTTCGAAACGGGCGGCCCTCACGGCGACAGCGGCCTGACCGGCAGGAAGATCATCGTGGACACGTACGGGGGAC
>CAZQSM010000042.1:0-19554 GCA_964596065.1 uncultured Chlorobiaceae bacterium
TGATGGAACATACCCAAAAACCCAGTAGGTATCATATGATACTAACGTAAAATAGCGCCCGGGGGGATTCACCCCTCCGTCTTGAACCCGGACGTCGAGTGGAACTCGATGGCCGGGAACATCTTTCTCGCGGCGTCGAGGACCCAGCTGCCCTCGGGGAGGAAAACGGGATGCCCGTCCTTGTCGAGGGCGACGTGGGACCGCTGGAGGGTCTGGAATCGTTCGAGCTGCTCCTCGTCCGCCGATGTGAACCAGAACGCCTTGTAGACGTTTTTCGGACGGAAGTCGCACTTCGCCCCGTATTCGCCCAGGAGCCGGAAGCGGATCACGTCGAACTGCAGTTCGCCCACCGTTCCGACGATCCTGATGTTGCCCGGCTGCTGCTCGAACAGCTGCGCGACCCCCTCGTCGGTGAGCTGGTGGAGCCCCTTCGCGAGCTGTTTCGACTTGAACGGGTCCCCGTTGATGACCTCCTTGAAGATCTCCGGTGAAAAGCTCGGGATCCCCTTGAACTGCAGCTGTTCCCCCTCGCTCAGCGTGTCCCCGATCTTGAAGTTGCCGGTGTCGTAGAGGCCGACGACGTCGCCCGGCCAGGCCTCGTCGATGATGCTCCGCTCGTTGGCCATGAAGCTGGTGGGCGTGTTGAACCGGAGTTCCTTCCCGAGGCGCGTGTGGAGGTAGAACTTGCCCCGTTCGAACCTGCCGGAGCAGACGCGGCAGAACGCGATGCGGTTACGGTGGTTGGGGTCGAGGTTCGCGTGGATCTTGAACACGAAACCGGTGAAGGCGGGCTCCGCGGGATCGACGGTCCGGGTCGAGGTCTCCCTCGGCCTTGGCGGGGGGGCGATCCGGAGGAACGTGTCGAGCAGTTCCTCCACGCCGAAGTTGTTGATGGCGCTGCCGAAGAAGACCGGTGCCAGGTAGCCCTCGTCGTAGTGCGCCTCGTCGAACGGTTCGTAGAGGCCGTCGATCAGCGCAGCATCGTCGCGCAGCTTCGAGGCCGCGTCCGCCCCGATCTGCTCGTCGAGCTCCGGGCTCGAGAGGTCGTCGATCGCCACCACGTCGGTCGAGATGCCGGTCTTGTTCGGCGCGAAGAGCTTCAGGTTGCGGCCCAGGAGATTGTACACCCCCTGGAAGTTGGACCCGATGCCGATCGGCCAGGTCAGGGGCCTCGGATGGATGCCGAGTTCGCGCTCGAGCTCGTCGAGGAGGCTGAACCGGTCCCGGCCCTCGCGGTCCATCTTGTTGATGAAGACCATCACCGGCGTGTTGCGCATCCGGCAGACGTTCATCAGTTTGCGCGTCTGCTCCTCCACTCCCTTCACGCAGTCGATGACGAGGATGACGCTGTCCACGGCGGTGAGCGTGCGGTAGGTGTCCTCTGCGAAGTCCTTGTGCCCCGGCGTGTCGAGGATGTTCACCTTGTACCCGTTGTACTCGAACCCCATCACCGACGTGGCGACCGAGATGCCGCGCTGCTTCTCGATCTCCATGAAGTCGGAGGTGGCCGTCTTCCTGAACTTGTTGCTCTTGACAGTACCCGCCGTGTGGATGGCGCCGCCGAAGAGCAGGAGCTTTTCGGTGAGGGTCGTCTTGCCTGCGTCGGGATGGCTGATGATCCCGAACGTTCGGCGTCGTGTAAGTTCGCGGTGTTCGGCCACTGGCTGTGCGGAGTCTGAATGATCCTTGGATGATGAATGGCGCGTTTATGGTTCCCGGTCCGGCCGGGGGGGAGGACGCGCAGTCTCCCTGCAAACGAGGGGTGACTAGGGTGGAGTAAGGGCCTGGGGGAGCAGGTAGCCGGTCGTCATGCAGAAGGATACGAAATTTCCAGTTGAGGGCCAAGGGGCCGGGCGACCGGCCGCGGTGACGGGCCTGGTAGCCCCCATTTGTGGTTCCTTGGATATCCCGATTGAAACACCTAATTTTCGTCACGGAAATCTCACACTGACAGGGACCAGACCGATATGTTGAACCGCAGCGCCGTGATGATCTCGCTCATCCTCATTCTCTCCCTCCATTCCGCGAAAGGGGCGGGCGATGGGGTCCTGGCGCGGATTCTCGCCGAGCGCTCGTCCGATCTCGTCTCACGCGCCTCCGCCCGCGCCGGCGACGACGGAACGCTCGCGTTCAAATATTTTTCGGGGATGGTCGTCGATGAGATCAGGGCGGCGGGCGACGGGCCGGCGGCCGACGGCCTCGCCCGGGCGTTGAGCGGACAATACGACAGCTCGTCGCCCGGTCGGCTCGGACGCCTGCTCCGCGTCTACGCCCGGGAGCGCTACCGGGACGAGATCATCGCCGCAACCTCGCGGCTGATCCGATTCAGGACGTTCGCGACCGACGTCCCCAACCGGTTGAACCCGGAATTCATCCGGCAGAAGGAATTCCTCGGGGAGCTGGCGGACACGCTCGGCCTTGGTTTCCGCGACGTCGACGGCTACGTCCAGGAAATCTGGATCGGCGACGCGGGCGAGCCGTTCGGATTGATGGTTCACTCGGACGTGCAACCGGTGGAGGAGAAAGTCTGGAAGAGCGACCCCTGGAGCGGTGAGGTCACCGACTCACTGATCTGGGGTCGTGGCGCGATCGACGACAAGGGAGCGCTGGCGGCGATAATGTACGGGATGCGGGCGATCCTCGACAGCGGCCTGCCGCTGCGGAACAAGCTCGTCCTGCTGGTGGGGACCGACGAGGAGTCGGCGAACGAGGACGTCACGACATACCTCGCGACGAACGCTCCCCCCGCGCGCACGGTCGTCGTGGATTTCGCCTACCCGGTGTACACCGCCGAAAAAGGGTGGTGCGGGCTTTGGCTCAAGTCGGGGAGAGGGCCGGGAACGGTTGGGGAGGGCCTGAACCTCGTCGACATCCAGGGCGGGTACTCGCCGTCGATCGTGCCGGGAAGCGCCACCGCCACCATCCGCCCCGTGGGCGTCACGACCGCCGCCGCCCTCTCGCGGCTGCGCGTCCTCGCCGCCCGGTTCAATGCATCCCGGGCGGGAGCGGGGATCGGCGTCGAGGCGAAGAATGGCGACATCCTCGTGACGGCCACGGGCCGGTCCGTGCACGCGAGCGTCCCGGAGACGGGCCACAATGCCCTCATGGACCTGCTGGTCTGGCTCGACCGGGACGTCCGGCCGGTCGAAAACCCGGTGGGGCTGATGGCGCGTTTCGCGGCGGAGAACATCGGCCTGGAGCTCGACGGGGCGTCGCTCGGCATCGCGCACCGCGATTCCTTCATGGGCGACGTGACGGTGGCCGCCAACATGTTCATCTGCGACCCCGACAGCATCCTCTTCATGTTCAACTTCCGCGTGCCGCGGGGAGTGGACCTGGCGGCGATCAGGGGGACGATCGAAGGCCGCGCCGATGGATTCACCGCGGAGACCGGCCTCGGTTTTTCCCGACAATCCTACTTCAGCGAGGCGCTCTACAACGATCCCAACAGCCCGTTCGTGAGACGACTCCGTGGGATCTACGAGGAGGTCACCGGCGTGAGGGCCACGGCCCGGTCGATGGGGGGCGGGACGTACGCGAGGCGGATCCCGAACGCGGTCGTGTTCGGACCCGGCCTCGACGGGGACGAATACCTCGGCCACCAACCGGACGAGTCGATCACCCTGCGCGCCCTGGCGCGGAACATCGAGCTGCTCACGCACACGATGGTACGATTCGGGCTGGAGTGATTCCCGCGCAATGAGACCGCTGGATTCGTTTCTGCCCAAGAAGTGATCGATGGGGCGGGGGGGAGCGCGTGAAGGGCCCCGTTGGCGCTTCCGTACGACGGGGGAGGTCAGGCGGGCCGGGGAGGCCGCGCGGTGTTTCTCAGGAACCTGGGTAGCCCCTCGTTTTCGCGTTGATCACGCAGGCCTGCCTGGAGGGGAATCCGTCACCGGAAACGGCCACGACTTTTCGTTCCTCGAACTTCCTCCACTGCCACCGATCGGTGCCGTCCTTGTAAAATTCCCACCTGTGGGGGGGGAGCTTCGTATCAACGGTTGACTTCATCTGGAACCCCTCCTGGTGTTGCGGTGTGTTCCCGCCGGACGGCGGGCCCGACGTGTGGGGCTCAGGCCGCGGCGACGGTGACGTTGCGGCCTTTCAATTTCTTCCCGTCCAAACCGGCGATGGCCGATGTCGCCTCCGCCTGGCCGGGCATTTCGATGATGCCGAAACCTGCCGATGTCCTGTCGAAACGGTCCCAGACGAGGTTGATGAACGATACCTCGCCGAAGGCTCCGAATTCCGTCCGAAGGTCTTTCTCCGTGATGTCTCTCGATAAGTTACGCGCGATGATCTTCAATCGTTCTCCTTTGTTGATGGTCGTGGTTGAGACGGCGTATTGGGGCTCGAATCGTCGAATCTGTCCCGGGTGGCGACCGTTTCACCCCTAAGATAGCAACCATTCGGGCGGTATCCTAATCACCCCGGTAAAGCGGAGGCCGCGGTCCTTCCCGGAGCGTCAGCCCGGTCCTGGAGGTGGAGTGTCCTCGTCGGGTAGGCGAATTCGATCCCCCGTTCGCCGAAGTGTTTGAAGATTTCGAGGTTGATCGCCTGCTGGACGTCCATGTAGGTGTTGTAGTCGGGGTTCAGCACGAAATACACCACCTCGAAGGTGAGGGCCGAGTCATCGTACTTCTTGAAGTGCGCCCTCTCAAAGCGCGTGTCGCTCCGCGCTTCGATGATGGCCCTGAGCATCCCGGGAATCGCGGAAAGTTTGTCGTGGGGTGTCTGGTAGGTGACGCCGATCGTGAACAGCGCCCGGCGCTCCTGCATCCGTTCGAAGTTGCGGACCCTCGAATCAAGGAGGTCGCCGTTCGAAAAGATGATCTGCTCCCCGGAGATGCTCTTGACCCTTGTCGTTTTCAGGCCGATGTGTTCGACCGTCCCCTTGTGTTCGCCCACGACCACGAAATCGCCGATCACGAACGGTTTGTCGAGGGCGATCGAGAGCGACGCGAAGAGGTCGCCGAGGATTTTCTGGAGGGCGAGGGCGACGGCAATGCCGCCGATGCCGAGGCCGGTGATGAGCCCGGTGATGTTGACCCCGAAGTTGTCGAGGCCGACGAGGAGGACGATCGAGAACAGGGCGATCTTTGCGATCACCCCGATGGCGCCGAGCGTCGTGGCGTTGGACGCGTCCGTTCCCGTGCGTTGCCTGATCGCCTGCGCGAGGAGGAAGGAGATGATGGTGTTTCCCCAGAGCGCGACCTGGACGAGGATGAGGAACGCGATGAAGATCTGGAGCCACCGATCATGACTGGGATCGAGCGCGACGACCCGCGCCCCGAAATAGAGCGCGACCGAGGCGAAGAAGAAGAACCGCGTTTTTTTCAGCACCTCGACCACCAGGTCGTCGATGACGGTGTCGGTCCGCGTCGCGATCTTGCCGAGGCGGCGGATCACGATCCGCCGGATGATCTTCAGCAGGAAAAAGACGCCGAAGCCGATGGCGGCCGCGGTGATCCAATCCTGGACGGAATTGCCGAAATAGACGTTGTGCAGAAACATCGGTTGATCTCCAGAATCCTGATGCCGGCAAGCGGACAATAGAACGAACAGCGGTTCACGACGTGCTGAGGATGAAATAACGTACCATAATCCGCGGGAATATCAAACCGGGTCGCCTCGTCGGAGAGTGACCCATATTCTCGCTATATTATGCGCAACGGAATGATGACGACCCTCAAAGCCTACGCGGGCGGCCTCTGGCGCCGGGCCGACGAGCACGACTTCATGTTCATGGCCGGCGCGCTCTCGTTCTCGGTCCTCGTCTGCATCGTGCCGTTCGTCCTGATCGTGTTCTCGATCGGGGGCCTGATGTTCGAACGGACCGCCTTCGTCCAGCAGATCAACAGCTTCATCGACGTGGTGGTGCCGTACGCGGACACGGCCCGTTTCCTGAAGGACATCGTGGCCACGCAGGCGGAGGAATTTCGCGAGTACAAGACGCTGGCCGGGGTGGCCGGGCTCATCGGGCTGTTCTTCGCCTCGAGCGCGCTCTTCAGCACCATCCGCACGATGTTCCACCAGATCAACCCGGAGGCGGGAGCCCGATCGCTGCTCGTCGGCAAGCTGCACGATATCGGGATGATCGCCCTGGTGATGCTGCTCTTCCTGTTCGCGGCCGCGGTGCTGCCCGCGATGCAGATCGTCGAACACATCGCGGAGAACACCGGATACCTCAGCGGAACGATCGTCGCCCGGGTGAAGCCGCTGATCATGGATTCTGTCTCGGGCGTCACGCTGTTCCTCATCCTGTTCGCCATCCACCTTCTGGTGCCCCGGGCACGGCCGTCCAGGAGCAGCGCGTTCGTCGGCGCGTGCGTCACCACCGTGCTTTGGGTGGTCGCCAGCTGGATCTTCGGCGCCTACATCGCCCACCTCGCCAACTTTCAGAAGGTGTACGGCGCGTACGTCCTCGGCATCGTGGTCTTCTTCTGGATACACTATTCCTCGGTGGTCTTCATCATCGGCGCGGAAATAGGGCAGATCTTCAGGGAACGGCGCGACGCCAGGGCCACCCGGCAGGGCCGGGCTCCATTCTGAGCACTCGCGGATGCGACCGGTCGATGCCTTGTCCGCCGGGCCCGCCGGGGGTATTCACCGCAGCAGGATCATTTTCCGGACGCGGGTGACGGACGCCGACGGTCCATCGAGGGTCGATACTTCCAGCCGGTACACGTAGACACCGCTTGAGGCCGGGATGCCCCGTCCGTTGAGGGAGTTCCAGTCAATCGTCCGGTTCCCGGCCTCCTGGATCTCATCGACGAGCGTCCGGATCTCCCGCCCGAGGAGATCGTAGAGCCTCAGCGTGACGCGGCTCCGGACGGGAAGCCGGTATCTCACGGTCGTGACGGGATTGAACGGATTGGGATAGTTCTGCTCGAGTTCGATGGACGTCGGTAATGCCCAGTCGTCCCTGACGGCGGTGAGGACGATCTGTCCATCCAGGAGCGTGCTGACGGGGATCTCCGACGACGTCTCGCGTAACAGCCGGGCATCCTTGAATCGGAGGGTGGTCGACAGCTGATTGACCATCGGAACGAATTCAAGGGTGGCGATGGTTGCGGAATCGACCCGCAATCCGCGGGGGCTGGTCAGGCGGAGTCCGATGATTCCCGGGGCGGGCCCGGAGAGCCGCAGGGAGAACATCGCCGTGCCCGGGGTCGTCCGGGCGTTGACCAACGACAGCCGGAGGGGGTCGTAACCGATGGTGAGTTCGGCGGATGCCGTTCCCCGGAGGAGCGAGCCGACGATCGGGATCCGGAGCGTGTCACCCGGCGGCCCCGATGATTCGCCGATCCGGAGCGTCGCGCCGCCGGGAGTGAAAAACGTCGTGTCCAACCCGGGGCCGCCGAAGGCGCCCATGTCGTTCCGCGTGCCGTCGAGATCGTCGTAGAGGGGGTCCGGGTTTCCCGCATCACGGGAGGATGATGCGGTCGCCAGGCGGTAATCACGGCCGGGCGGATCGATGAACAGCGGGTCATCGGAGATGTCACCCTCGCCGGGGACGGTGTTGTAGTAATCGTTGGCGTTTCCCCAGGAGTTATTGTATGTCGATGGTGGTCCGCCATCCAGGAGGATGCCGTATTGGTGGCCCGTCACGATGTTGTTCATCACGGGTGGTGACGAATTCCTGACCTCGATCCCGGTAAATCCCCCCACGAGCGTGTTGTTGACGATACGGGTACTGTCGGCGCGGATCGCGACAATGCTGTTGTCGTTGAACGATGCAATCAGATTGTTGTGAACAACAACGGGCAGGCCCGTATTGATCTCGATCTGGGCGTCTCCGCTGCCGGTGGTATTGAACCGGTTGTTGCCGATGGTCCCGCGGCTGTGGTTGATTCCCACGGCGCGGTCGGTCTGCCCGAAATGGTTCCGGTGGATCCGGGCATCCGAGCTGTCCCAGATCTCGATCAACGCGGCGGGTCCCGATCCGCCGTGGAAAACGTTATCATGGATCGAGGCCGAGGATTTTCCCCGCAGGAAGAGGAGGGCCGTGATCGGGGGCCTCTTCGAGGCGATCAGACAGTTGAAGATCTCGAACGATGATGCATTACCGTCGATCGGCCCGGTCGCGGGGGGAAGCTCAGTCGTCGCGTCGGTGATGGACATGCCGCTGATCGACGACCCGTGCGAAAATGAGAACCGGACGACGGGCTCGAGGTCCATGGCGCTGGCGGTGTCGGCGCGCAGGGTTGTAATCGCTGCTCCGCTGCCCCGGATGTGGATGCTGTCGGGAACGGAGATCACCTCCTCATAGGTGCCGGCCGCAATGAGCACCGTATCGCCGGGGGTGGCGCGGGCGACGGCCTCTCCTATGGTTTTCCAGGGATGGAGCCGCGTGCCGTCCGCCGTCGCGGACCCGCTCCGCCGATCCACGAACAGATACCGGCCGCCTTCGCCGCCCGGGCTGACGATGATCGCGCCATGATCGAGGCCGCGCAACACGAGTTCAACATCGTCTTCGTCCTGCAGCGATACACCGGTGAGGAGCAGGGAGGTGGCCTGATCCGGGCCGGCCGATGGATCGATCCGAAACACAAGACTGAGCAGGCGTACGCTGCCCCCGCCCTGCGGCGGACCTCCGACCAGGCGGACCGAGATCGTCCCGTCATCGATCGTGTCCACTTCGACCAGCATGGAATCCGTGGCCGGCGTTCGCTCGACCGAAAGCAGGCCGGCGAGGGAGGCGTCGAAATCCAAAGTGAACCCGGCCGACGCGAGACTCGTTCCGTTCTCGATCGACAGGTCCACGCGGACTGTATCTCCCGGAAATCCCGACGTGCTCCCGATGCCGAATACGACATCGAACCCGGAAAACATGCCCGGTGTGATCGGATCCGGACCGCCGAACGCGCCGAGGTCGTTACGGGATCCGTCGGCGTCGAGATAGGGCGCGCCGGGGTCGCCGGCGTTTCTGCAGGGCGATCCGCTCTCCAGGCGGTAATCTCCCGCCGCGCCGCCGACAAAAAGCGGATCGGCCGAAATATTCCCGGGCCCGGGGGGGACGCACTCGTATGTGGTCAGGAAATTCCACGCATCGTTATACTCCACCGTGTGGGTCATCAGGGGGAGGTAACAGGAGGTATTGAACGCCATTCCGTTTCCGGCTGAGATTCCCGCGAAAATGTTGTTCCGGATGTTCGCGGAGGGGTTGGGAAACGCCCAGAATCCGGAGCCGTAGGGCCGTATGATCACGACGGTATTATTGGTGATCGTGGCAACCGCGTGGTTGAAGAGTTGAATGCCCACCAATCGGGAGATGACGATATTGTTGTTGATCACGGACGTCACGTCGTCGCTGATGTCGATGCCTGATTCGAAGTCGACGATGTAGTTTCGCCGGATCGTCGGCAGGCCCCCGTTGGCGAAGATGCCCTGAAAATCGTTGGGATTACTCTCGGGCACCATATTGATGATGACGTTGTCTTCGATCGTCGGACCCGAGTTTCCGCACCACACCGCGCACCATTGTTTGACCGGCCCCGTCTGCCGGATCGTGAATCCCCGAAGGGTCGATTGCAGGCCGCAGCGAATGACGTTCGAATCCCCGCCGGCCGCGATCGTGGTGAACCGGGCGCCGCTGCCGATCAACGATACCCTGGGGGGAATTCTCACCATCCCGTCGTACGTCCCGGGGAGAACGAAGACCGTGTCATGGTCGAGGGCCTCAGCCGTCGCGTCCTGGATGGATCGGAAGGGGAATTCGAAGCTGCCGATGCCGCCATCCGCGGCCTCGGCTGATACGTAGAGGGTGAGGATCGCTGATCGTCCGGAGACGTCGTCCGTGTAGGCGCTCTCCTGGAGATTCGAATCGACGGCCGTGACGGCGTAATGGTAGGTGACCCCGATGGTGATGGAGGTGTCGGTAAAACTGTGCGTCGTTCCCGGGACCGTTTTGGTCCAGCCTGCGTCGTACGCGTGGGGTGCGGTGCCGCGGTGGATGCGGTAGTGCCCGATCGCCGGTGAGGGGGAAGATTGCCACTCGACGACAATCGCCCCGTGGGCGGGGAGGAGGGAGACCGTCGACGGGGGATCGGGCGGTGCGACGCTGTCAATCCGGTACGTCAGCCGGACGTCCCTCAGCGAAGGTGAAACACCCCACTGCGATGACGCAAAATACGCCCTGTATTGTACCATGCGATGTGAGGCGTGCCCGGGCCCGATGAGTGCCCCGCTGGCGGCATAGAAGCTATCGGGTGAATTCCCGGGTCCCGTCCACTCCGCGGCGTCGAGCTCCGGGAGCGATTGTGCCGAGCGGAGACGAAATCCTAGCGAGGTGCCGGCGGGCAGTGGCGCCGTCCTGAAGAGCCGGTCGTAGTCGACGAGCAAAGGGCCCGCGTCGTACACCGGCGAGGTATATTCGCCCGCCCGGTCGAAGAAATAGGACCAGGTATTGGAGTAGACGTCGTAGCGCAGAGCCGGCTCGTTCCAGGTTGTCCAGGACACGCGATAATGACCGTTGCGAAAATGGACGTCGGGCCACCAGTCCCAGGTGTTGCCGGGACCGACCGTCGTGTTGACCCTGAAGTTGGCCAGGATCGGCGTGTCGTCGTCGTCGTAGAGCTGGGCGTAGATATCGAATTGCGAGCCCCCGGGCTGGTCGTTCCTGTTGTCCGCCCACACGACGAGATACCTTCCGCTGTCGTCGAGCGCGAGATACGGAAACGACACTCCCCAGCCGAGGAAATCATTGACGATGACCGGCGCGCGCAGCGGGTCGCCGACGTTGTCAAAGCGCTGAACGAAGAGCGTTTCCCGCGTCCCCCCGTAGATCCAGCCCGAGGCGATCCACGCAAGGATGAACTCCCCCGCCCTGTCCATCCTCGCGGTTGCCGAGAGGATCCCGAGCGGCGAAATCCTGTGGTGCAACCGCTTCGGGGCCGGGTCCGCCTGCTCACCCGAGAGGTCGATCCGCCAGCAGAGGATCGCCGTCGTGTCGGAGCCCGCCGGCGTCCGGTTGATGGTGATGACCCGGAAGGTCGAATCGACGTTGTTCGAAAAGAGCTGCGTGTGCCCGGATGTGGTGATGAACCTGTTCGGCCCGATTTTCGCGCCGCCGGGGCTGAAGAGCTGGCCGTACACCTTCCCGCTGTCGGACGACACCCAGGCGACATAGAAAAATCCGTTGTCGAGCAGGGCGCTCGGAACGTAGCCGACATTATAGATCAGGCCCCTGCCCGGCTCGCTCACCCGCAACACGGCGCTGGCCGGATTGCCAGCCGCATCGAATCGCCGCACGACGATCGAATCGTGATCCTGCCAGGCCCGGACAAAATTTCCGCTGCCGTCGAGCCCGATGAACCGGTCACCCGGACCTGTGAGAAGCGAATCAGCCCCGCTCCGATAGAGGGGATATTGAAGTTGAACCTCACCCCCCGTCTTGTTCGTCACGATCGTCTGGTGAAACGAGCCCGCCAGAAATTCCGCGGCGCTGCTCTGCAACCACTCGCGCGGAACCTGGGGACGAGCCTGAGGGACGGAGATCGCGCTGAGAGCGACGATCAGGAGGAGGGTCCGTGCCGGCGCCATACGCTGCTCCTTGTTGTTTGAGTGACGATGACCGGCGTCCGTGGCACATCGTGCCGGACGTCAGGAGGCCTGAGAACGCGATAAATGATCTGTCGCCGGAAGTGTGCGGGGGTGTAGCGGGCAGCAGTTCGTGCGGCTGCCTGATTGAGAAAAGCTAAGGGAAATCGTCGCAAATGTCAATTTCCCCCCCCTGTCTCTGCGTTATCTCATTCATATTGTGTCCCCCATCACAACCTGTGACGGTCCAAACACACTTCCTGCGTAATTTTAATGCGTACGCCGTGTGTGACCGGCTTTTGACCAATTTCGAAGGGGGTGTGGTATGCGTCGTCTTTCAACGATCAGGGGTATCTTCGCGTTTCTCGTCATCGGTCTGCTCGGGGTGTTTGCCGGCGGTTGTATGGAAGGGGGTTCGTCGATACCGACCGGGGGAACGGTCGGGGGAGGCGAATCCGGCCACGACCTGTTCCTGCTGAACGGTCCCGCGGATACACGCTTGCCCGGCGACACGGTTCACGCGGATGACGCTGAAATCGACGAGAGCCCGTACGCCGTCGACGACGGCGCCGGATCCACGGGAAACGGAAGAGGCCGCCACCGGAGATCCGGGCGAACAATACACGCTTCCGTGACCTGGAACGAACTCACCACGGAACTCTGCCTCGCGGCCGCGCTTCCCCCACCGAAAGTATCGCGCGCGTACGCCCTCGTGCATACAGCGATCTATGACGCCCTCGCGGCGTGCCTGCACGGGCGCAGGAAGGACCTGGTCGGGGCGCTCGCCGCGTCGAAGGCCGCATCCACCGTTCTGATCTACCTTTTCCCCGGATCGGCAACCCGGATCGGGGAAGTGCTGCGGGAGCTGATGCAGGAGGGCCGCGGAAAATCGAGAGGGCGGATCCGCAGGAGCCTCGCCCTCGGCCTGAAGGTGGGGGAAATCGCGGTCCGCCGCGGAAGGTCGGACGGTTCGGACGCCGTTTTCACCGGGACGATCCCGTCGGGGCCCGCGTTCTGGTCCGGGACGAACCCGGTCCTCCCGATGGCCGGGCAATGGTCAACCTGGATCTGCGCCGACGGCGCGGAGTTCCAGCCTGAACCACCCAATCCGTACGGCTCGGCGGCGGACTCGCTCGAGCTGGAGCAGGTCTACGCCGCCTCGTTCGTCCGGACGCCGGAACAGATCGCCATTGTCCACGAATGGGCCGACCTCCCGCCGCCGACGATATGGAACAACGAACTGAACGAACGGATCGTCGCCGGTGCGATGAGCGGACTCGCCGCGGCGCGGGCGCAGGCCTACCTCAACTGCGCGATGTATGACGCGTTCGTCTCCTGCTGGTATACGAAATACTCCTACTGGGCTGCGAGGCCGAGCATGAGGCTCGCGGGACGCGTCCCGGCGTTCACCACCGTGGTCCCCACCCCGAATTTTCCGACCTACACATCGGGGCATTCGACGATTTCAGGGGCGGCCGCCGTGGTGCTCGGGGAATTGTTCCCGTCCGAGAGCGCGTATTTCAACGCCGAGGCCGATGAGGCGGCGCTCTCGAGGTTTTACGGCGGGATCCATTTCCATCGCGACGACAACCAGGGATTGCTGGTGGGACGCGCCATCGGCGAGCGGGTTGTGGAGAAGATGCGGTCGCGGGGCGGCCGGCTGTTGCCCTGACCTGCGCTGAAACGGCAAGGGTGGCCGGCATATGACCGGCCACCCTTCGTCGTTCCATTCAACCCGCGCGATGACGTCGCCGGGGCCTTCCGCGGCGCCGCACACGAACGGTGCGCACCGGGGTACCCGTTATCTCTTGATCGGGTAGGGCGGGACCGGCAGCATCGTCTTCTCCTTCGTCTTCAGCTCGTCGAGGATCACCTCGATCGCCTTCGTCAGCTGCTCGTCGACGCCGGCGAACTCCTTCGCGGGATCGTTGTCGACGTAGATGTCCGGTTCAACGCCGACCCCCTCCATGATCCAGTTCCCCTGTTCATCATAGCGCGAGAACTCGGGCTTGTTCAGGAAGCCGCCGTCGAGCAACGGCAGGCTGCCGCGGATGCCGACCACGCCGCCCCAGGTCCGCTTCCCGATCAGTTTGCCGAGCCCCATCTTCCTGAAACGGTAGGGGAAGATGTCGCCGTCGGAGGCCGAGAATTCGTCGATGAGGCAGACCTTCGGGCCCCAGACCATGTCCTGGGGATCGGGGAAGGGCGCCGTGTTGCGCGCGAAGTCGATCATCACCAGCTCGCGGCGCAGGCGTTCGATCACCAGCGGGGAGACGAAGCCGCCGCCGTTCCCTCGCACGTCGATGACGAGAGCCTTCTTCCGCAGCTGCGGGTAGAAGCGCCGGACGAACTCGTTCAGCCCGCCCACCCCCATGTCGGGGATGTGGATGTACCCGACCTTGCCGTTGGTGGCCTTGTCCACCTTCGCGATGTTCGCCTCGACCCAGTTCTGGTAGTAGAGGTTCGCCTCGTCGGCGATCGGGATGACCGTGACCTTCCGCGCTCCCGTCGTCGACGGGCCGGCGTTCAGTGTCAGCGTCACCTGCTTCCCGACCGTGTTCACCAGCGACTCGTAGATGTTCGACATCGCGTTGGTCGGCTTCCCGTCGACCGCGATGATGTAATCGCCCGCCTTCGCGTCGACGCCGATTTCGGTGAGCGGGCTCGTCGTCCCGTTCTCCCAGTTGTAGCCTTTCAGGATCTTCGCGATTTTATAATACTTCGACGAGGGGTCGCGCTCGAGCTCCGCCCCGAGGAGCCCCGTCTGCATCCGTTTCGCCTTCGGGTATTCCCCCCCGCCGACGTAGGTGTGGCCCGCGGCGAGCTCGCCGATCATTTCGCCGATGATGTAGGTGAGGTCGGCCCGGTGGTTGACGTAGGGGACAAGCGGCGCGTATTTCGCCTTGACCGCGTCCCAGTCCACGCCGTGCATGTTCGGGGCGTAGAAGAAATACTTCATCTGGCGCCACGATTCATTGTACATCTGCGTCCACTCGGCCCGTTTGTCAAGGTTCACTTCCATCCCGGAAAGGTCCAGCTTCTCCTTCAGGTCGATCTTCCCCTTCGGCAGGTCGATGATGTAATAGCCCCCGTCCTTGCCGACGATGAGCTTCTTTTTGTCCGCGGAGACTTCGTAGCCGCCGATCTCCCCGAGGTTCGTTTCCTTGAGGTCGCCGAAATCGTACATCAGGAACTGCGGTTTCCCGTCCTTGCTCCCCTGGCGGATGTAATAGAGGTTTGATCCCACGGCGGCGAGGTTGCGGTAATTCGCCGCGTCGATCGGCAGCACGGCGACCCGGCCGACGATGCCGTCGGCGTCCACCTTCACGCTCACCGCGGCGTCTTTCTTCTCCTCCTTTTTATCGTCTTTCTTCCCGTCGTCCTTCGGCTTCTCCTCCTTCGCGGCGGCCTCATCGCTTTTCGGCTTGAAGGGGGAATCGGCCGATTTCGTCAGCGTCACGAGATAGATCCTCGTCATGTCGCTGTACGAGATGTTGAATTCCGTCTGGCTGAAGGTCGGGCTGAAGTCCCGGTTCGACGTGAAATAGAGGTACTTGCCGTCGGGGCTGAACGTGGGATCGCCGGAATTATACCAGGCGTCGGTCGCCACGACCGCCTTCCCGCTCTCGAGCGAGAAGAGGTAAATGCGGTTCATCATTTCGGTTTCCGGCTTCGTGTACGCGATCCACCGGCTGTCGGGCGACCAGGCGTAATCGTTGAACTCGAAGGCCTCCGCGGTCGCGGCGTCGCTGATCTTCTTCGAAGCGACGTCCACGTACCGGAGGCGGAGCTTCTTGTCCGCCCACATCAGCTTCTTGCTGTCGGGGGACCAGACCGGCTGGTACATATAGGTGTCGTCGCCGGAGGTGACCTGGGTGGCCGGGGCGGAACCGTCCTGGGGGACGATCCAGATCTCGTCCTCGCCGGTGGCGTCGCTCACGTACGAAATCCACCTTCCGTCGGGCGACCACTTGGAATTGCGTTCGTGGACGCCGGGGGTGTTCGTGAGGTTGCGCGTGGGGCCGTGCTTCGCGGGCACCGTAAAGACGTCGCCGCGCGCCCCGAGGAGCGCCCGGTTGCCGTCGGGGGAGATTTCGTAGTTCGTCACCGAGCCGCCCACCTCGGTGATGCCTCCGCGCCCGCCGACCAGGTCCTCTTCGATCGAAATCGGGACTTTCGCGGCGGTGCCTGCCGCGATGTCGAACCGGTAGATGTACCCCCCGTTCTCATAGACGATCGCGCCTGCGCCGAGCGACGGGAACTTGATGTCGAAGTCGGTGTAGTTCGTCAGCTTGCGGGTCTGCTTCGTGCCGAGGTCGTACACGTAGAGGTTGAACCGTTTGGCCTCGTCCCGGTCGGAGATGAAATAGATGCTGTTCCCGTGCCACATCGGAATGATGTCGCCGGCCTCGCTTTCGGCGATCCGCTCGGTGGCCTTCGTCTTGAAATCATAAATCCAGATGTCGTCGGCCATGCCGCCGCGGTACCGCTTCCAGGTCCGGAACTCGCGGAAGACCCTGTTATAGACGAGCTTCGAATCGTCGGGCGAGAAGGAGCAGAACCCGCCCCGGGGCAGCGGGAGCTGCTTCGAGAGGTCGCCGTCGAGCGTCACGGTAAAGAGCTGTCCCTTGAAGGAGTTGAATTCCTTCATCCTGGAGCGGAACACGATCGTCCTGTTGTCGTGCATCCATCCCATCACGATGTTGTTCGGGCCCATCCGGTCGGAGACGTCGTCGCGTCCGAGCGTGGCGGTGTAGGTCAGGCGCTTCGGGACGCCGCCCGAGGAGGGGACGACGTAGACTTCGGTGTTGCCGTCGTACTGTCCCGTGAAGGCGATCCACTTGCCGTCGGGGGAGAAGCGCGCGAACGACTCGAAGCCGTCGTGGCCGGTGATCCGTCGGGCCGTTCCGCCCGCGGAAGGAACGGTGTAGAGGTCGCCGGCGTACGTAAAGACGATCCGGTCGCCGGACGTGGCCGGGAAACGTAGCAGTCGCGCTTCCGGCTGCGCGATGGCGCCGCCGACGAAGAGCATCGTCGCAATCGTTGTCAGGAGAAAGGTTTTCATTCGGGACTCCGGTAGTTGGAATGGATGGTGGATTCGGGAAAACACGCTTTGTGGGTATACGGAAAAGAACCGGGCAAGTTGCCGGCGGGGGGGAGGAGATCCGGCCCGCTTATCGTCGTGATGTGGCTGAAATATAGGGTTTCCGGGGGAGGGAATCAAACCGGGTCCGCGCGGGCCCCGGCCGCCGGATTGACTTTCCGGGCGGAAATGGATAGCTTCAGATCGGGCCATCCCGATTCCCCAACTGCATCCGGACTTCCAGCGCGTGATCGCTCTTTCGACGGCAAGGAAATTTTATCCACCCATCGCGCTCCTCCTCGCGGTCACCTACTTCTGTTTCCAGGTGGAACCGTTCGAGGAAGAGTATGCTGCGCAGCACCGCGGCCCCGCCGATGAACTTGCCTTTGCCAAACCCTCCGTCAACTGGGAGACGTTCGACAAGTCGAACGCGCCGAAGGCGTTCACCGTCGACCCGTGCGCCGGGATCGGGATCGTGCGCATCGTCGCCGGTCGCGATGAAGCGCTCGATCCCTGCTGCCCGCCGTTTCACCCCGTCCGCGACAAATCCCCGCCGCCGCTCTCCTGATATGACAATGTGATTGACAGGCCCGTCGACCGGCGCGTGTGCCTTCGACGGGATACCATTGCCATTTTCCATGGAAGGAATCTGCGTATGCGGCAATTTGCATTGCTCGCGGCGGCGTGCCTTCTCCTGGCCTGCCCGTTCCGGGCGGTCATCGCCCAGGCGAATGCCGACTCCGCCTCGCGCGCGGGGGACGACTCCGTCAGATATATCATCGACCCGGTGACGATCACCGGCACGCGCGTCGCCCACTCCTGGATCCAGGCGCCGCTTTCGCTCACGATCATCGGCACGAAGGAGCTGCGGAAATCGAAGGGCTACGGGCTCGACGAGGTGCTCTCGTTCGTTCCCGGCGTCCTCGCGCAGTCACGGTTCGGGAACCAGGACGTCCGGCTGATCATCCGCGGCTTCGGCGCCAGGGGGGCGGGGGAGCGTTCCAACTCGGGGACGACCCGCGGCATCCGGATCCTCAATAACGGCTTCCCGGAAACCGAGCCGGACGGGCGCACATCGCTCGACCTGGTGGACATCTCCGCGGCCGGAGGCGTCGAGGTGATGCGGTCGAACGCGTCGTCGCTCTACGGGAATGCGGGAGGGGGCGTCGTCAACATTTCCTCGAACACCTCGTTCGAGCGCCCCTATGCGCTTTACCGCCAGTCGTTCGGAAGTTTCGGGTTCCACAAGGAACATCTCACCGGCGGGGCGTTCCTCGGATCGGGACGGCTTTATTACGCGCTGGGAAACACCACATCCGACGGGTGGCGCGACCATTCCCGGAGTTCCCAGACGCTGTTCTCCGCCGGCGTCGTGGCGCCGCTCGCCGACGGGACGCAGCTCGGCGTCCACCTCTCGGGGACGTCCAACGCCTTCAGGATCCCCGGAGCGCTCACCGCGGAACAATACGCGGCCGACCCGTCGATCTCCGACTCCCTCTATATAAAGCGTGACGAACGGAGGAACAACCGGCTGGGGCGGCTCGGCGTCACGGCCGAACACCGGATCGACGAACACCACTCCGTCTCGGCGACGGCGTTCATCCAGCCGAAGTTCCTCCAGCGGTCCGAGCGGGGGACCTTCCGCGACTTCACCCGCTACCACGTCGGCGGCAGCGCGATCTACCGGAACGACGCGTCCCCGTCGGAGGGCCTGCGCAACATGCTGATGGTGGGGCTCGACGAGGCGTACCAGGACGGGGCGGTACTGTTCTATACGCTGTCGCCGGACGCCAACAAGGTGCTCCCGCTGCGGGACAACAAGCGCGAGGGGTCGAACAATCTCGGGGTGTTTGCGCAGAACGAACTGTTCGTCGCCGATTCCTGGGTGGTGCTGCTCGGCCTGCGGTACGACGTGGTCAGCTACTATTCGGAGAGTTACATCAACCTGGACCTCCACGAGACGAAATCGTTTTCCCGGCTGATCCCGAAGGCGGGCGTCACCTACCGGATCTCCCCAACGCACAGCATCTACGCGGGAATCGGCGGCGGGCTGGAGGTGCCCGCGGGCAATGAGACCGACCCGGCCGGCACGTACGGACAGGATACGGTGTTTGCCATCAACCCGCTGCTCGACGCGATGAAATCGACCACCGCCGAGATCGGGACGAAGCAGGTGGTCGGGTTCGGGGGGGAGGACGCGGTCGCGTACCTGACCTACGACGTGGCCGCCTACTGGCTGCGCGTGAGCGACGACATCGTGCCATACCGCAACGGCCGGTTCTACTTCAGCGCGGGGAGGACCGAGAGGATGGGACTCGAAATCGGGGGCGAGCTGAATTTCACGATGGGGCTGACGGCCAACGCGGCAGTCACCGTCTCAAAGAACGAATACAAGGAGTACGCGGTGGACTCGGTGCACTACGGCAACCCGGGCGCCGTCGCCGATTTTTCGGGCAACAAGGTGGTGGGCGTGCCGGACCTGTTTTATTCCGTCGGGCTGCGGTACGCTCCGGCATCGTTGAAAGGCCCGTTCGTCAGCGCGAGCCTGCAATCGGTGGGGGAGTACTTCGCCGACGACGCGAACCGCATCCCGGTCCCGTCGTACACGGTCGTCAACGCGGCGATCGGCCTGGACAGGTGGGCTCCCGGCGGGGGAAGGCTGTTCGTTTCGGCGCTGGCGGGGGTCAACAATATATCGGACTCGAAGTATGTCGGCTCCGCCTGGCTCAACCCCGACATCGTGAACGGCCGGGCGGTGTACATCGAGCCGGGACTGCCGAGGAATTTCATCGGGAGCGTGTCGCTCGGCGTGACGCTCTGAGGGGGTGGTCAGTTCGCGTACCTCGGGTCGTACCTGAGGAACAGGACGAACGCGCCGGCGAACGCCACGATGGAGAAGAGTCCCATCACGCCGAAATCGACGGCGGCGG
>CAZQSM010000043.1:0-19430 GCA_964596065.1 uncultured Chlorobiaceae bacterium
TCGCCACGCTCCCCGGCGTCAACGAGGAGATCATGGTGCGGTGCATGAACGCCGATTACCACGCGATCGCGAAGCGGACGTTCGCCATCTGCGCGCTGATGGAGAAGACGACGAGCATCCGGGTGAAATCAGCGGCCGGGACCGACATCACGATGCCGGTCTCCGGACGGAAGGCCCACGCCAGCTCCGGCATCCTCCGCGAACGGGGGCAGTGGGGCAACCTCCCGACCGGGGAGGCGTACCTCGCCCCGGTGGAGGGCGGCTCCGAAGGCGTGGTGGTGGTGGACGGATCGATGGCGCAGATCGGGATGGTGAAAACCCCGATCCGGATCGAGGTGAGCAAGGGCTACGCGGAAGCGATCACGGGGGGCGGGGAGGCGAAAAAGCTGGTGTCGCTCATCGAACCGTTCGGCAGGGACGCCCGCACCGTGGCGGAGTTCGGCATCGGTACCAACGACCGTGCGATCCTCACCGGCAAAATCATCGAGGACGAAAAGGTGATGGGGACGATCCACATCGCCATCGGCGACAACAAGTCGATGGGTGGGTCGGTGCGGGTGGCGAGCCACCTCGACGGCCTCGTCAGGCAGCCGGACGTCTGGTTCGACGACCGGCAGATCATGCGGGGGGGGAAGTTCCTGATTCCGGTCTGAAATCCTGCGCCCCCCGACCCCCTGTCAATCCGCCGCGGTCATTCCTTCGAGTAGGTACCGTCCATCATCGTCTGCCAGGTCTTCCCGTCCTGCGACATATCCAGCCTGAAGCGATATTCTTTCTCTTTTCCGAGGTCCCACGAACAGCGGCTCATCCCGCCGGGGAACGCCGTGGAAAGCTTCAGCACGTCCCCTTCAAAGTTGCCCTTGTAGATGTTCGGGGGCGTCCCCATCGAGTCGAACCAGTGCATCGCGTAACATTGCTCGACCCCGTCGTAGGCGATGACCCCGTGTCCCCGGAAGCTCGGTTTTCCGTCGCGCATCTGGACGTAATCCTGCACGACCGCGAAACCGTCAACGGCTGAGCGGTTATCCGCGATCCCGACGGCGATGCCGCCCTTCGGGTCCCAGGGGGAGGGGCTGAGCTTTTCCTCACCCTTCCACTTGCCGAGAAATTTTTTCAGACGGTCGTGCGCGGGGGTGGGTTTCGGCATGTCCATGAACGGTCTCCTCTGGATGATGATGGTTGGCGATTGCGCCGGCTTCCGGCCGCGGCGGTCTGCCGCGCGGATGGCGGCCCGTCAGGCCGCTTCCGCCAGCGTATAGAGTTCGATCTCCTTCTCCTTCCCTTTCAGGCGTATCCTGCCCATCCGCTCGGGGGTCAGCGACGTGGAGAGGCTGATGTTCCGGAGGAGCTCCCCCGAGAGCAGCAGGTTCTTGTTCACCGTGGTGCACTCGGTGCGGATCCTCGACGCGGTGTTGACGGTGTCGCCGTGGAAGACGACGTCGCGCTTCACGTCGCCGATGAACCCCGTCACCACCGGCCCGTAATGGAACCCCGCCTTGAACGCGGGGATGAAGCCGTACTGCCGCTCGTACTTGTCGGAGACGCGAGCGACCGCCGCGGCGATCCTGAAGTAGCAGTAGATGCTGTCGGCCGGGACCGTGTCGCCGTGCCGCGCCCAGGTCACGACCACCTCGTCGCCGACGTACTGGTAGATCTCGCCCCGGCTCTCCACGATGGCCGGCGTGATGTCGAAGAAAAAATCGTTCAGGAACTCGTGGTATTGCTTGTGCCCGAGCTTTTCGGCGATCTGGGTGGAGTCCTTGAGGTCGAGGAACATGAAGACGCGATCCTCCTCGACCGGTTTGTGATATTTCCCCGTGAGAAAGTTCATCAGCGCGTTCTGCCCGAGCATCCTGTTGACCTGCCGGACGAAATTGATGAAGAAGATCATCGCAAGGGCGTACGCGTTGACCTTGACGAACGCCCGGCCGTACATCAGGTTGCGGATCTGCTCCGACGCGAAGGCTTCAGAGAGTCCGGCGCCGTGGAACATCGTCCGGTGGACGACCATTACCCCGATCACCGCCAGGTTGATCACCACGACGTAGTAGCCGGTCTGGAGCAGGAGGTAGGGGAGGAACCGCGTCCGCTTTCCCTTCGTCTGGAACCAGGCAAGTTCGGCGATGGTGATGCAGAGCCCGATGAAGAAGCCGACGGTCACCCCGTTGAGGATCGAATGGGTGAGGATGAAATCGGGTTCCATCGTCTCGAACAGAATGGGGTAGAGGCTGCCCAGGGCCATGCACGCCAGCATGAATCCCGAAGACATCCGGAGAAGATATTTCCTCCTGGGGGGGATGCTCATTTCGCTTCCCAGAACATCGCTACCGCCCCGAGGAAGACGCCTGCCTTGCTCGTGAGCGGGAACGCATTCACCTCGATGTGCCGCTCTTCGTTGTCCAGGCCCCTGATCCTGAACCTGCCCGACGCCGGACGTTCCTCGTTCAGCGTACGCATCAGGGGGAGCTGCTCGGGGAGCAGCGGGTCGCCCTGCTCGTCGGTCGGGATGAAGAGGCGCGACCAGACGCTCGCGGCCATTTCGCCGGTTTCGTGGAATTTCTTTCCCAGGATGGTCCCGGCCGATTCGTTGAAGTAGAGCAGCGTTCCGGCCCTGTCGACGACGAAGACCGGCACGTTGAGCGCCTCGGCCAGGTGTTTCATATGCTGGATGATGGTAAGATCGGTGGCCATGGGTGGGTCTCCAGTATGATGACCGCTAATGTACGCCGGAACCCACAGAGTGTCAAGCGCTCGTTGCAACTCCGTGCCGATTTGCCTATTTTATGCTGCAATCACCGCGGGACGCGGCGGCACTCCGGGGGCGGCGGATCGACCCCCCCGCGGCGCCGGAGGGCCGCGTTAAACCATCGGCGTCGGACCGATGTCTAACTCCCTGACACCGTGCGTTCCGGACGCGCCGACGGCCGCGGGAACGCCCCGGCGCCCGATAGCATCCGCACTGACGACCTACGAGAATGAAAAAACGAATACTGATCATCGGTTCACTGATCTTCACCGTCGCCGTCCTCTATTACGTTCTCTGGGGGTCGGACGAAACGGAGTATGCCTTCCGTACGGAGGCCGTCTCGCGGGGCGAAATCGAGAGGGTGGTCCGGGCCACCGGGACGATCAACCCGCTCCAGACCGTCAAGGTGGGGAGCCAGGTGTCGGGCACCATCTCGAAGCTGTTCGTGGACTTCAATTCGGTCGTCACGAGGGGCCAGATCGTCGCGGTCATCGATTCGACATTCCTGAGCGCGTCGGTGCGCGAGGCGGAGGCGAACCTCCAGCGCTCGAAGGCGCAGCTGAACGAATCGGACCGGTCGTTCAACAGGACGAAGGAGCTCTTCGCCAAGGACCTGGTTTCGCAGGCCGACCTCGACGCCGCCCTCACCACCTATGAAACGAGCCTCGCGCAGATGCGGCAGACGGAAGCCGCGCTGGAGCGGGCCAGGGTCAACATCCGTTACGCGGTGATCCGCTCGCCGATCGACGGGATCGTCATCTCGCGCGACGTCGACGTCGGGCAGACCGTGGCGGCGAGCCTGTCGGCGCCGCAGCTTTTCGCCATCGCCAACGACCTCACCAGGATGCAGGTGGAGGCGAGCGTGGACGAGGCGGACATCGGCCAGATCGCCGCCGGCCAGAACGCGACCTTCACCGTCGACGCCTACCCCGAGGAGAATTTCGAGGGGACCGTCACGCAGGTCAGGCTCTCTCCCATCACCGTCCAGAACGTGGTCACCTACACCGTCATCATCGAAGTCCCGAATCCCGCCCATAAGCTCAGGCCGGGGATGACGGCCACCGCGTCGATCATGATCGACCGGAGGGACGACGTCCTCCGCATTCCCGCCGTCGCGCTCAGGTTCCAGCCCCCCGAGGAGGTGCTCGAAGCCTTCAGGGCCGCGCAGGCGGCGGACTCCGCGGCGGGGAGCGGCCGGAATACCGGCGCCGCGACCGCGGCGCAGGCGTCACAGCCGTCACGGGCGGGGGATGGCGGGACCCCGGACAGCGCCGCGCGGAGGCGCGGCCGGGAGCGAGGGCCGGACGGGGCGGAGTCGGCGGGGAGTGAACGAGAGTGGAACCGCTCCCGCGATGGCGGGCAGGAACACCGGTCCGGCGGAGGCCGGGCGGCGGGCGGGATGAGGCGCGGCGGGGCGGTCTGGGTGCTCGGCGCCGACGGGAAACTCACGCGCGTGCAGGTTCGCACCGGCCTGAGCGACCAGCGCTACGTGGAGCTCGCCGGCGGGAAGCTGTCGGAGGGTGACAAAGTCGTCCTCGGCGTGAATTCGGGCGACCGCGCCACGGCGCAGCGCTCGACGAACCCGCTCCAGCAGCAGGGCGGCGGCGGCGGCGGACGAAGGGGGCCCTGAGGAAAACGGTATGCGATACTTTGAAATCCTGCGCATCGCCTTCGACGCGCTGGTCCGGAACAAGATGCGCTCCCTCCTGACGATGCTCGGCATCATCATCGGCGTCGGTGCGGTGATCGCGATGGTGGCGATCGGGCAGGGCGCGCAGGCCGAGGTCGAAGCGCAGATCTCCTCGCTCGGGACCAACGTCCTGATGCTCTTCCCCAACAGCTCGAGCCGGGGCGGCGTGCAGAGCGGGGCGGGGACCGGCATGGGCCTCACCGAGGAGGACGGGCACGCCATCAAGACGCAGTGTCCGGCCGTCGCCTACATCACGCCGATGCTGAGCACCGGGGGCCAGATCATCAAGGGGAACACCAACTGGGGAACGCGGACGTACGGCGGCTCTCCGGACTATTTCGCCATCCGGGACTGGCAGATCGACCGCGGGGAGTTCTTCACCGACCAGGACGTCAGGGCCGCGACGAAGGTCTGCCTCCTCGGGCGGACGATCGTGGACCAGCTCTTCCCCGACGAGGACCCGATCGGCCAGACCGTGAGGATCAGGAGCATCCCCTTCCGCGTGGTCGGCACGCTGATGCCGAAGGGACAGAACATGATGGGGCAGGACCAGGACGACCAGGTCATCGTCCCCTACACCACGCTCGAAAAACGGCTGATGGGGCACTCCCACTCGTGGGGCTACCTGATCGGGGCCCGGAGCAAGGTCGACATCGAGAACGCCGTCATCCAGATCTCCGACCTCCTCCGCGTGCGGCACAAGCTCGGCCCGATGGACGAGAACGACTTCACGATCCGGAGCCAGACGGAGCTCGCCCAGACCCGCAACGAGGCCTCGAACACGATGTCGATGCTCCTGGCGAGCATCGCCGCGGTCTCCCTCCTGGTCGGCGGGATCGGCATCATGAACATCATGCTCGTCTCGGTCACCGAGCGGACCCGGGAGATCGGCGTCCGGATGTCGATCGGGGCGCGAAGGATGGACATCCTGGCCCAGTTCCTGCTCGAGGCGATCGTCCTGAGCCTGCTCGGCGGGGCGATCGGGATCATCCTCGGTGTGGGGGGATCGCACCTGATCACCGCCATCGCGGGGTGGTCCACGTTCATCTCGACCGGTTCGATTTTTCTCTCGGTGATCTTCTCCACGCTGGTCGGCATTTTCTTCGGCTATTACCCCGCCCGCAAGGCCGCGTCGCTCAACCCGATCGACGCGCTCCGCTACGAATAGCGGTCCGCCGGGGCCGCCGGGGGTGCGAATACTCCCGCGGCCCCATTGGATTTCACGCTCCTATTGGATACATTTCCACCCGACGCACCATCCACCATCACGGTCCTGACGCATCGTGCCATTCAGCCTCCAGTCCGACTTCAAGCCGAACGGCGACCAGCCCGAGGCGATACGCCAGCTGACGGAAGGGATCGCCCGAGGGGACCGGTACCAGACCCTCCTCGGGGTCACCGGCAGCGGCAAGACGTTCACGGTGTCGAACGTCATCGCCCGTTTCAACCGCCCCACGCTCGTGATGTCGCACAACAAGACGCTGGCCGCCCAGCTCTACGCGGAATTCAAACAGTTCTTTCCCCGGGACCGGGTCGAGTTCTTCATCTCCTACTACGATTACTACCAGCCGGAGGCGTACATGCCCGTCTCCGACACCTACATCCAGAAGGACGCCGCGGTCAACGACGAGATCGACCGGCTCAGGCTCCGCGCCACGAGCGCGCTCCTGAGCGGAGACCAGAACGTCATCGTGGTCTCGTCGGTGAGCAGCATTTACGGGATCGGCGCGCCCGACGAGTGGCTGGAACAGATGGTGGCGATCAAAAAGGGGCAGCGGATCGAGCGCAACGCGCTCCTGCGGAAGCTGATCGACATCCATTACGTCCGGAACGACTTCGAGTTCAAGCGGGGCCTGTTCCGCGTCAGGGGGGACGTGGTCGAGATCATCCCGGCGTATGAAAATGAGCGCGCGCTCCGGGTGCAGTTCTTCGGGGACGAAATCGAGAAGATCTCCTTCATCAACCCGCTCACCGGCGATTCGATCGGGGAGGTCGGCTCGGAGGTCATCTACCCGGCGAAGCATTTCGTCACGTCGCCGCAGACGCTCGAGCGGGCGATCGGCGGCATCGAGCAGGAACTCGAGGGCCGGCTCGCCTTCCTGCGCCGGTCTGGAAAGCTCCTGGAGGCCCAGCGGCTCGAGCAGCGGACGCGTTTCGACATCGAGATGATGCAGGAGATCGGCTACTGCAACGGGATCGAAAACTATTCGCGGCACATCGCGGGCCGGGAGGCCGAGTCCCGCCCCACCTGCCTGTTCGACTACTTCCCGGACGACTACCTCCTGATCGTGGATGAATCGCACGTGACGATACCCCAGGTCGGCGGGATGTGGCACGGCGACCGGAACCGGAAGAACACGCTCGTCGAGCACGGGTTCCGTCTCCCCTCGGCGCTCGACAACCGCCCCCTCACGTTCACGGAGTGGGAGGGGATGGTGAAGCAGGCCATCTTCGTGAGCGCCACGCCGGGACCCTACGAACTGGAAAAATGCCGGGGCGTCGTCGTCGAACAGATCATCCGGCCGACCGGGCTGGTGGACCCCGACGTGGAGGTCAGGCCGATCCGGAACCAGATCGACGACCTCATCAGGGAGATCCGGGAGCGGAGCGCCCGGAAGGAACGCTGCCTCGTCACCACGCTCACCAAGCGGATGGCGGAGGACCTCTCGAAATACCTGAGCGACATCGCGATCAGGGTGCGCTACATCCATTCCGAGATCGACGCCCTCGAACGGGTCGAGATCCTGCGCGACCTCCGTCTCGGGGAGTTCGACGTCCTGGTGGGCGTGAACCTGCTCCGCGAGGGGCTCGACCTGCCCGAGGTGTCGCTCGTGGCGATCATCGACGCGGACAAGGAGGGGTTCCTCCGCTCCGACAGGGCGCTGATCCAGACCGCCGGGCGCACGGCCCGGAACGCGGCCGGGAAGGTGATCCTCTACGCCGACACCGTCACCGGTTCGATGCGGAGGATGATGGACGAATCGGACCGGCGCAGGAAGAAACAGTTCGCCTACAACGCGGAGCACGGCATCACGCCGAAGACCATCTTCAAGTCGCAGGAGGAGATCATGGCCGGCACCGCCGTGGCCGACGTGCGCGGGGTGAGGGAGGCGGCCGCCCGGAGCTGGCAGCCGCTGGTCCCCGAACAGGCCGTCCGGAGCATGACCCCGGAGGACCGCCTGCGCCTGCTCGAGGAACTGCAGGAGCAGATGGAGAACGCGGCGAGGGACCTCGAGTTCGAACGCGCCGCGGAGATCCGCGACGAGATACTGAAACTCCGGAAAATCCGGTAACGCTCACACCCGCCTCCCGTCCCCGGGAGGCGCATGTCCATAACCTCGTACCTCGCTTCGATGCGGCACGGCCTCACGGCCGCGGTCGGCCTGTTCTACCCGCCCCTCTGCCTCATCTGCCGCGAACCGCCCCCCGCTCCGGGCGACAGGCTCTGCGGCGCCTGCCGTTCGGCGATGCGGCGCGTCCCGGACGATCACCCGCTGCGGCGCGAAGCGGAAGGCCGGCTCGCGGCCGGCGGCCTGGTGGACGATGTCACGCTCCTCTTCCTCTTCGAACGGAGCGGGTCGATCCAGCAGGCGCTCCACCTGCTCAAATATTCCGGGATGCACTCGCTCGGCGTGATGTTCGGCAGGGAACTGGGCGCGCTCCTCCTCGCGGCCGAAGGGCGTTTCGAGGCGGACCTCCTGGTGCCGGTGCCGCTCCACGCGGCCCGGCTCCGTGAGCGCGGGTACAACCAGAGCGAACGGATCTGCGCGGGGATCCGGGAGGTGACCGGGACGCCGGTGCTCACCGGGACGCTCCTGCGGACGAGGAACACCCCGTCGCAGACCGCGCTCTCGGTCCGCGGGAGGGAGGAGAACGTCCGGGGCGCGTTCCGCGTCGCGAAACGGAGGGAGCCGCTCCTCGGGGGCCGGTCGGTGCTCCTGGTGGACGACGTGATGACGACCGGCTCCACGCTGCTCGGCTGTGCAGCGGCGCTGCGGTCCGCGGGCGCCGTCAGGGTGTCGGCGGCGACGGCGGCGGTGGCCGAACACTCGGCGGGCGGTTGATAGTTGTCGCGGAACTTCTTACATTGCTTCACCTCGTCACATTTTCCGCCTTTTCCCTTTAATTATCAAGAATTTGGAGACCTCCATGGCTGTCAAAGTCGCTATCAACGGGTTCGGCCGGATCGGGCGCAACGTTTTCCGCGCCGGGATCGGTTCGCGGGAATTCGAAATCGTCGCGGTGAACGACATCACCGACGCTAAAACCCTGGGCCACCTCCTGAAGTACGACTCGGTCATCGGCAACTACGCCGGCACGGTCGAGGTGAAGGACGGCGCCATCGTGGTCGACGGCAGGGTCCTGAAGGTGCTCTCGGAACGCGACCACACGAACCTCCCCTGGAAGGCGCTCGGCGTGGACGTCGTCATCGAATCGACCGGCCTGAAGCATTTCACGGACGAGGACGCCGCCCGGCAGCACATCACGAACGGGGCGAAGAAGGTGATCATCAGCGCGCCCGCCAAGAAACCCGACGTCACCGTGGCCATCGGCGTCAACGACGACATGTACGACCCGAAAAACCACCATGTGATCTCGAACGCCTCCTGCACGACCAACTGCCTGGCCCCGGTCGCCAAGGTCCTGCAGAAACACTTCGGCGTGAAGAAGGGACTGATGACCACGATCCATTCGTACACCAACGACCAGAAACTCCTCGACCTGCCCCATTCCGACCTCCGGCGCGCGCGCGCCGCGGCGCTCAACATGATCCCGACCTCCACCGGCGCCGCGAAGGCGATCGGGCTGGTGATTCCCGAACTGAAGGGGAAGCTCGACGGCGTCGCGATCAGGGTGCCGACCCCGAACGTGTCGCTCGTCGACCTGGTGATTGAGTCGGAACGGCCCGGCACGAAGGAGAGCGTGAACGCGGCGATGAAGGAGGCCGCGAACGGAGCGATGAAGCGGGTGCTGGAATACACCGACCTGCCGCTCGTCTCGAACGACTTCCGTGGAAATCCGCATTCGGCCATCTTCGACGCGGGCCTGACCTACACGATGGACACGATGATCAAGGTCGGCGCGTGGTACGACAACGAATGGGGCTATTCGAACAGGGTCATCGACCTCCTGAAGAAGGTCATCTCCACGCTCTGATTCGCGCCTCCGCGATGAAACAGTCGATCGATGCGGTCGCGGTCAGCGGGCGGACGGCCCTCGTCCGGGTGGATTTCAACGTTCCGATGGAATCGGGGGTGATCACCGACGACTCCAGGATCGTCGGGTCGCTCCCCACCATCAGGAAGATCACCGGGGGCGGGGGGAAGGCGATCCTGATGAGCCACCTCGGCAGGCCGAAGGGAAAGCCGAAACCGGAATATTCACTCAGGCCGGTGGCCGAACACCTGGGCCGACTCCTCGGGACGCCGGCGGCCTTTGCCTCCGACTGCGTCGGGGAACCGGCGCGCACGGCGGTCGCGGCGATGAAGGGGGGCGATGTCCTGCTCCTCGAAAACTTGCGCTTCCACCCGGAGGAGGAGGCCAATGACCCCGCATTCGCGAAGCAGCTTGCCTCGCTCGGCGATTACTTCGTCAACGACGCCTTTGGCACGGCGCACCGGGCGCACGCCTCGACCGAGGGGGTGACGCGGTTCCTGAAGCCGGCGGTGGCCGGGTACCTCCTGCGGAAGGAACTCGATTACCTCGGCAGGGCCGTCGGCAATCCCGCCCGTCCATACGCCGCGATCATCGGCGGGGCGAAGATCTCGGGCAAAATCGACGTGATCCAGAACCTCCTCGACAAGGTCGATTCCCTCCTGATCGGCGGAGGGATGATGTTCACGTTTTATCGCGCCCAGGGGCTGGAAGTGGGCAAATCGCTCGTGGAAGAGGACAAAGTGGGCCTCGCAGGGGAGATTTTAAAGGCCGCGGCGGCGAAAAAAGTGCGGTTTTTGCTTCCGGTTGACTGTGTCATTGCCGACGCCTTTGAAAATCAGGCAAATCGACGAACGGTGTTGGTGAACGGCATCACTCCGGGGTGGATGGGTCTTGATATTGGGGATGAAACCATTAAATTATATAACAGGGAACTCGACAGCGCAGCGACGGTCGTCTGGAACGGGCCCATGGGGGTGTTCGAGATGTCCAATTTTTCAGGGGGAACCGTCGCGATGGCGAAGACACTTGCGCGCAGGACCGAAGCCGGCGCGACCACGATCGTCGGTGGCGGCGATTCCGCCGCCGCCCTCAGCAAGCTCCACTACGAGAACAAAGTATCCCATGTGTCGACAGGCGGGGGCGCCTCTCTTGAATTTCTGGAAGGGAAGACACTCCCCGGAGTAGCGGCACTCACCGACGCCTGATCCACGCTCAACGCCAACATCCTCCAGCAGATTCGGGGCGCAACAATGTCATACTCTCGTTCCACCGGCGGCAGCTATTACCGCTCCTCGATGTTCGGCGGGTTCAGTTTCTTCCCCCCCGTCATCAAGAGCCTCCTCATCGCCAACGGGGCGTTGTTCGCCCTGATGATGTTCGTCGGGCTCTTCACCATCGACGGCGTCCCCCTTTCCCGCTACGTCGGGGAGGTGCTCCCGCTCTATCCCATCGGCAAGGGTTTCCAGGTCTGGCAGCTCTTCACGTACATGTTCATGCACGGCAGCTTCATGCACCTGCTGTTCAACATGTTCGCGCTCTGGATGTTCGGCCTCGAACTGGAAAACGAATGGGGATCGAGGAAATTCCTGACCTTCTACGCGGTCTGCGGACTGGGCGGGGCCTTCGCCAACCTCTTCATCGCGCCGCTGTTCGCCCCCGCCGCCCCGACCGTCGGTGCCTCCGGCGCGATCTACGGCGTCCTGCTCGCGTTCGGAATGCTCTATCCCGACCGCCCGATCTTCGTCTACTTCCTCCTCCCGATCCGGGCGCGGTATTTCGTGATGATCTACATGGCGCTGGAGATCTACGCCGGCGTCACCTCGACCGGCGACGGCGTGGCGCATTTCGCCCACCTCGGGGGCGCGGCCGTCGGGTTCATCTACATCCTCTGGGACCAGAAGCGGTTCCCGTTCCAGGAGCTCCTTTCCCGCGCGCAGGCGCGGTATGTCCCGACGGAGAAGGTCAACGAGTACTCGGGTGCGAACCAGGGCCGGATCTACGACGCCAAGTACTACGACGTGCGCGACCGCGACGAGAAGATCTCGCAGGCCCGGATCGACGAGATCCTCGACAAGATCAGCGAATCGGGCTACCAGAGCCTCTCCGAATCGGAAAAGAAACTCCTCTTCGACGCGAGCAGGAAGCTGAACTGAAGCGTTCCGCCCGGCGCGCGGCACCGCGCCCGATCCCCCGCGCCGGCCCGGCGCGACCCCGGCCCGGTTGCTTCTGAGCCGCCCCCGGAGTTATATTACCTGCCGTGCACACAGTGAACCCATAATTCCCCTCCCCCGATGGACATCACCATCCCGATATTGAACAACGTTCTCGACCCGCTCGCCGGCGCCGCGAACCACGCGACGTACAAGGTCGGCATCCGGCGCCGCACGCGGCAGGTCATGGTCGGGGGGGTCCCGATCGGCGGGGGCGCCCCGATCTCCGTCCAGACGATGACCAAGACGAAAACCTCCGACATCGACGCGACCGTCCGGCAGATCGAGGAATCGGCGGAAGCGGGATGCGACATCGTCCGGGTGACGGTGAACGACCGCGAGGCGGCCGACGCGATGGCGCAGATCGTGCGCCGATCGCCCCTGCCGATCGTCGCCGACATCCATTTCAACCACGTCTTCGCCCTCAAGTCGATCGAGGCGAACGTCGCGAAGGTGCGCCTCAACCCGGGCAACATCGGCTCGGCCGAACGGATCCGGGAGGTCCTCTCCGCGGCGGCCGCGCGGAAGATCCCGATCCGGATCGGCGTCAACTCCGGCTCGCTGGAGGAGGACATCCTGGAGAAACACGGGTATCCGACGCCCGAGGCGCTCTACGAGAGCGCGATGCGCCACGCCGGGATCTGCGAGGAGTACGGTTTCCGGGACGTGATCATTTCGGTAAAATCCACCGACGTGAAGCTGATGATCGAAGCGTACCGCCTCGTCGCACAGCGCACCGACTACCCGCTCCACCTCGGGGTGACCGAAGCGGGCACGACGAGGGTCGGGACGATCAAGTCGGCCGTCGGCATCGGTACGCTGCTGGCCGAAGGGATCGGCGATACGATCCGCGTCTCGCTCACCGACGAACCGGTGAAGGAGGTGGAGGTGGGGAAGGAAATCCTCCGCTCCCTGAGCCTGGCCTCGCGCAACGTGGAGCTGATCGCGTGCCCGACCTGCGGGCGGCTCGAGGTGGACCTCTTCTCGATCATGGCGCAGCTGGAGGAAAAGCTGGAGGGGGTGAAAAAGCCGATCAAGATCGCCGTCCTCGGGTGCGTGGTCAACGGGCCCGGCGAGGCGAGCGAGGCGGACATCGGTATCGCCGCCGGCAAGGGCGTGGCGATCCTCTATCGAAAGGGAGAGGTGATCAAGAGGGTGAGGGAGGACGAGATCGTCGCGACCATCCTCGAGGAAGTGGAGAAGTTCCAGCCGCGGACGTGAGGCGTCCCGGTTCAGGGCCGGGACGCGTTCAGTTTCAGACCTGCCTCAGCAGGCGGCCGGTTGCGAGACCAGGTCCGCCTTAGAACCTGGCCAGTTTCAACGCCGCGTCGTACACGTCCCGCTCCTGCAACAAGACCGCGTGCTCCAGCTGCCGCGAGAAGGGGACCGGCGAATCCTTCGATCCCACGCGCATCGGCGGCGCGTCCAGGTGCCGGAAGGCCTGCTCCGACGCGATCGACGCTATCTCCCCCCCGAATCCCCCGAAGAGCGGATGTTCGTGCGCGACCAGCAGCCGGCCCGTCTTGCGGACCGTCGCCAGGATCGCCTCGGTGTCGAGCGGCCTGAGGCTGCGCAGGTCGAGCACCTCGCACTGCACACCCTCCTCGTCGGCCAGTTTCGCCGCCGCGCGGAGGGCGAAGTGCACAGGCGTTCCCCACGCGACGATGCTCAGGTCCGCGCCGGGGCGCACGACGCGAGCCTTCCCGAAATGGACCGTATGCGTTCCCGACGGGCGGGGCGATTTCACGAAGTACTGGTTGTAGAGGTACTTGTTCTCGAGGTAGATCGTGAACCCGGGGCTCTTCATCGCCGTCCGCAGGAGCCCGACGGCGTCGTCGGCGAAGGAGGGCATCACCACGCGGATTCCCGGGATCGTGAGGAACGTCGCGTCGAGGCTCTGCGAATGGTAGAGCCCTCCCCCGATGTACCCGCCCGAGGCGAGCCGCATCACGATGTTGGGGGCGAATTGCCCGTTGGTCCGGTAGTAATCGTGGGCGCACTCGATGATCTGCTCCATCGCCGGCCAGATGTAGTCGGCGAACTGGGCCCCCTCGATCACGACCCTGATGTCGTCGCGGTAGCGGGAAAATCCGTTGGCCGTCCCCACGATGAAATCCTCGGCGATGGGCGCGTTGAAGACGCGGCGGGCGCCGAATTCCTGCACCATCCCCTTGGTCACGTTGAACACGCCGCCCTTCTCCTTCGAGGCGACGTCCTGCCCCCAGAGAAACGTGTGTTTGTTCGACCTGAACTCTTCCTTTAACGTCTCGTTGATCGCTTCGCGGAGCGTCAGGAGCTGGGCGTCGGGGGGCACCTCGGCGACCGGATGGTCCTCGCTCCCCTGCGCGTAGGCCGGGGGAATCACGAACGCGGTGGCCGTCGCCGGATCGGGCTCGGGCTCCTCCTCGACGCGGGCCGCGGCCTCTTCGATCGACGCGATGTTTTCCTCTTCCAGCCGGGCGATTTCGCCTTCGCTCAGGTCGTCGTTGGCGATCAGGTAGTTCCGGAAACGGGCGACCGGATCGGAGCGGCGGGCTTCCTCGATCTCCGCGGGGTCGCGATAGAGTTCCTGCCGGTCGGAGTTGCTGTGGGAAAACATCCGGACGCAGTCGGCGTGAACGATCGCCGGGCCCTTGGCGTCCTTCACGTAGTCGAGGGCGTTCTGCATCCCCCTCCACGAGTCGAACACGTTGGTGCCGTCGACGCGCTCGATCTTCACATTGGAAAAACCGGTGAAGTTGTCGGCCACGCACAGGTTGGCGGCGCCTTCGGAGAGCGGTACCGAAATGCCGTACCGGTTGTTCTGGATGACGAAGATGACCGGGAGCGATTCGCGCGCCGCGCCGCTCACCGCCTCGTAGACGTACCCTTCCGACACGGAGGAATCTCCGAAGCTCGCGAAGGCGATCTCGTCCCCCTTGTACTTCCGGATCGCCCGGGCCGTTCCCGCGGCGTGGAGGGCGTGGTTCGCCGTCGACGAGGAGACGTTCTGTATCCCGATCGAGGGTTTGGAAAAGTGGTTGCTCATGTGGCGCCCGCCCGACCCGGGGTCGGAAGCGCGCGAGAGGCCGTTGCGCAGGAGCTCCTCGATCGTCATCCCGGCCGACAGGCAGGTGAGGAGGTCGCGATAATAGGTGAAGAGGAAGTCTTTTTTCGGGCGGAAGGAGAGTCCCAGGATGAGCTGGATCCCTTCATGGCCGGCGCAGGATGACTGGTACGACCAGCCTTTCCCCTGGCGGACGTAATTTGCGGCTTTCGCGTCGAGATGGCGGCCCAGGTGGATCAACTGGTACCAGCGTTTGAGCGTCTTCGAGTGGACGGTGATCCCGTTATCGTTGAGCGGTTTGATTCCCCCGCTTTTCTTCTCCGACTTAACCCCCTGCACTTTTCCAGCCATTCAGCCTGTTTTGGTTGTTTTACATACTCCCAGACTTAAATAATAGAAAATATTTTATATCTAGCCAAATCTGATTATATTATTCCTTGAATCCGGTTAAATTTCCCCATCTATCCCCTTCGGCCCTGAATCCATGCCAAATCAGCATCTGAACATCCTCTTTGTGGGCGACATCGTCGGAAAACCGGGGCTCGAGCTGGTGGAGGGACTCCTGAAAGGCTTTCTCGAGAAATACGAGGTAGATTTCTGCTTCGTGAACGGGGAAAACCTCGTCGACGGGAAGGGGATCAACGAGGAATACGCCAAACGGGTCTTCGATCTGGGGGTCCACGTGATCACGGGGGGGAACCACCTCTGGGAAAACTGGAGCACGAAGAAAGTCCTTGCCGCGAACCGGAACGTCCTCCGGCCCCTGAATTACCCGGCCGACAATCCGGGGAACGGGTTCATCGTTTATGACCTCGGCGCGAAGGGGAAGGTCGGCGTCCTCAGCCTCCAGGGGAGGGTCTTCATGCAGCCGATCGACTGTCCGTTTAAAAAGGGAGAATGGGCGGTCGGAAAAATGATCGAGCAGACGAAGGTGATCCTCGTCGACTTTCACGCCGAGGCCACGGCGGAGAAGATGGCGCTCGGCTGGTACCTCGACGGGAAGGTCTCGGCGATCGTCGGCACGCACACCCACGTCCAGACGGCCGACGCCCGGATCCTCCCGCAGGGGACCGCGTTCATCACCGACGTCGGGATGACCGGGCCGTATGACTCCGTGATCGGGCTCCGGAAGGACATCGCCATCAAGCGCTTCATCCACCAGACACCGTACAAATACGAAATGGGCTCGCACGACGTGCGGATGAGCGGCGTCAGGCTGAAGGTGGACGCGGTGACCGGAAAAGCGCTCTCGATCGAAAGTTTCATGTTCCCCGCGTTCTGACAATGGCCGCGACCATCATCGACGGGCGCGCGATCGCCGAAACGGTGCGCGCCGACGTCCGTCGGGACACGGACCGGCTGAAGGCGGCGAAGGGGATCACCCCCGGCCTCGCGTTCATCCTGGTCGGCGAGGATCCCGCATCAGAGGCGTATGTCAGGATGAAGGGGAAAGGATGCGAGGAGGCGGGATTCTATTCGGTGACGGAACGGCTGGCCGCCTCGATCACGGAGGAGGAACTCCTCCGGCTGATCGAACGGTTCAACCTCGATCCGCGGATCCACGGCATCCTCGTCCAGCTCCCGCTCCCGGCGCACATCCGGGAGGAGCGCGTGCTGCGGGCGATCGATTACCGGAAGGACGTGGACGGCTTTCATCCCGTCAACGTTGGCCGGCTCGTCATCGGAAGGCCCTGTCTCAAGCCGTGCACCCCTCTCGGGATCATCGAGCTGCTCGCCCGGAGCGGCATCCCCACCGAGGGTCGTCACGCGGTCGTGATCGGGCGGAGCAACATCGTCGGCAAGCCGGTGGCCAACCTGCTGATGCAGAAGGGTAAGGGCGCGAACGCCGTCGTCACCGTCGTCCATTCCGCCGCGCCCGATCTTTCCCGTTTCACGATGCAGGCCGACATCCTGATCGCCGCGATGGGGAAAGCGCGGTTCGTCACGGCCCCGATGGTGAAGGAGGGGGCCGCGGTGATCGACGTCGGGATCAACCGGATCGCCGACCGCTCTGCGAAGACGGGATCGCGGCTCGTCGGCGACGTCGACTATGACGCCGTGCTTCCGAAGGCCGGGTTCATCACGCCCGTCCCGGGAGGGGTGGGACCGATGACCATCGCGATGCTGCTCGGCAATACGCTCTCGGCGGCCGCCGGGACGATCTACAACGACTGACGCGTCCCCCTGCCGGCACGTTCACGGCGAACGGCTGCCGCGTCGTTCCCTTCGCCAGGTCCCCGTTTCATCCGGCCCGTGCCTCCGGTCACCCCACCCCCGCCCGATCCTTGCATATAGTCCCGTTTTTTAATAATTTCGATGGGATTTCAACCGATCAGGAAAAACGTGACTCAGCAAAAACGGGTGGTCGTCGGTATCGACGGGGGGGGGAGCAGGACCCGGGTGCTGTTCGTGGCATTCGACGGGACAGTCCTGACTGAGATGGCGGGGGGCGCCTCGAACGTCCGGAAGAAGGGGGTCGACGGGTCGGCCGAAGTCATCTTCGACCTGATCCGAAAAGGCGCCGAGAAGGCTGAAATCCCCCATAGCGCCATCGTCCATGTCGTGGCCGGGGTGGCCGGCGCGGGAAGGCCCTCGACGAAGTCGGAACTTTCCGCCGCGATCTCCGCCCTGGCGCAGAAACAGAAATTCCCGATCGCCCAGGTCACCGTCGAGACCGACGCCCGGATCGCGCTCGAGGCGGCGTTCCCCGGCGCCCCGGTGATTGCGCTCATCGCCGGTACCGGTTCAATCGCGCTGCACCGCACCGAGGACCACCAGATCCACCGGGTCGGCGGATGGGGGAGCGTCATCGGCGACGAAGGATCCGGTTATGCCATCGCGCGCGACGCCTGCGGCGCCGTGATGCGCCATCACGACGGAAGGCTTGAGAAAACCATCCTCACCGAAAAGGCCCTCGCCCATTTCGGGGCGGGGGAGGTCGAAGACCTTGTCCCGCTCCTCCACTCGGATAAAACCGACCTCGCCGCCTTCGCCGAAAAAGTCTTCGAGGCGGTCACCGAACGCGACCGCGTGGCGAGGCAGATCCTCCTGAAGCACGCCGCGGAACTTGTCGAACACGTCCGCGTCCTCACGCTCGCCCATCCCCCGAAACACAAGCTCCCGGTCTGCCCGATGGGCGGCCTGCTCGAACAGGAGAACGAATATTCGAAGCTCGTCCGGGAGAAACTCATCGCGTCGTTGCCGCAGATCGTCGTGCAGAAACCGAAATTCCCCGCGGCGTTCGGCGCGGCGATCCTGGGACTGAATGCGTTCCGGTGACCTCCGCCGGTACCTCGGCGGCCTCCTCCTCATCGTTCCGATCCTCCTGATCGCGGGCTGCGGGCCCTCACGGCAAACGGCCGGGGATACCGCCGCCGCCGGTGCTACCCCCGACGACGAACAGTCCGATCCGATCGATGTCCTGACCGCGCCCCCCTCCGACTGGGTGAGCGAAACCCTCGAGGAACTGACGCTCGAGGAGAAGGTCGCCCAGATGATCTTCGTTCGGGCCTACGGTTATTTCCTGAACGACTCCACTCCCCGGATGCGGCGGCTCTTCGACCTCGTGGAGCGGCGGCGGGTGGGCGGCATCTGCCTTTTCCAGGGCGACGTCCACACCAGCGCCCTCCTGGTGAACCGGCTCCAGGAGAAATCGAAGGTCCCCCTCCTGGTGGCCTCGGACTTTGAGTGGGGCGCGGCGATGCGGATCCGCCGCTCGACCCGTTTCCCGGAAGCGATGGCCCTCGGGGCCACGCGCAACCCCGCTCTCGCCTACGAAATGGGGAGGAGCATCGGCAGGGAGTCGAAGGCGCTCGGCATCCTCCAGGTGTACGCCCCGGTCGCCGATGTCAACAACAACCCGGCCAATCCAGTCATCAATACGAGGTCGTTCGGCGAGAACCCAGAGCTCGTCGGCACGATGGCCTCGGCATTCTCGCGGGGCCTCCAGTCGGAGGGTGTGCTGGCAACCGTAAAACATTTTCCCGGCCACGGTGACACCGACGTCGATTCGCACTACGGGCTCCCCTTCATGCGACACAGCCGCGGGAGGCTCGACAGCGTGGAACTCGCGCCGTTCCGCCGGCTCATTCGGGAGGGTGTGGGATCGGTGATGGTCGCCCACTGCGACATCCCCTCGCTCGGCGGTCGGACCGGCGTCCCGGCAACGCTTTCGCCGAAGGCGGTCGATTCGCTCCTGATCAGGACGATGGGCTTCAGGGGCCTGGTGGTGACCGACGCGATGGATATGGCGGGCCTGACGAAGAATTTCGGCACCGATTCGGCCGCCGTCCTGGCCGTCGAGGCGGGGAACGACGTCCTGCTGATCCCGGTCGACGAGGAACGCGCCATCGGGGCGATCCTGGCGGCGGTGCGTTCCGGGAGGATCAGCGTGGAGCGGATCGACCGGTCCGTCAGGAAGATCCTCGAGACGAAGGAGTGGGCCGGGCTGCCCGAGGCGGAGCCGGCCGACCTGGCGGCGGCCTCTGCGGCGATCGGCGGGGATGCGGACGCCCGCCTCGCGCGGCGCATCGCCCGCGCCTCGGTGACGCTCCTGAAAAACGGCGGGACCCTGCCGCTCGG
>CAZQSM010000044.1:0-19345 GCA_964596065.1 uncultured Chlorobiaceae bacterium
GGGTTGAAGGAACTCTTCCGGCGGGCCGGCCCGAAGATCGGGCTGCCGGCGGTGAGGGAGTTCAGATTGGTCTGAGGAGGACGGGCGGTCTGCCGATACGATGTCGCTTTGATGGGTTGATGAATCCTTGAAAACGTCCCTACCCGAACCTGCGCCTTCTCCAGAGCTGACTCCCGACCAATGGGTCGACGAGCACGGACCGTACCTGTATCACTTCGCTGTCGCACAGGTGCGGGACGGTGGAACGGCGGAGGATCTTGTCCAGGAGACATTCCTCGCCGCCCTGAAGGCGGGCGCGGGGTACCGGGGCGATTCTTCTGTCCGGACCTGGCTGACGGGGATCCTGAAGCACAAGATCGTCGATCACCTCCGTAGGAAGTACCGCGAACAGCCGGAGGATCCCGAGGATCTGCCGTTCGAGGGGGAGGATCTCTTTCAAGAGGACGGGCCTCAGCGGGACCACTGGAATCCGGCCCTGGGACCACGGGACCTCGCCCCCGACCCGTCAGGCGAGCTGGAACGGCGGGAGTTCTGGAAGGTCCTCGGGGATTGCCTGGAACACCTCCCTGAACGGTTGAAGATCGCATTTTCCCTCCGTGAGATCTCCAACCTCACGACGGAGGAGATCTGTAAGGATCTCGAAGTGACGCCGACCAACCTCTGGGTGATGTTGCATCGCGCCCGGATGCAGGTGCGGCGCTGTCTCGAAGTGCATTGGAACGAATGATCCGGCCTGGCAGATGAACAGACTGAAAACGGCGGCCGTCAACCTCCTGTGGAGGGTGCTTCCCCCCTGCCGGGAGGTGGTCTCGATGATTTCCCGCGACCGGGATGGGGAGATCTCGGGCTTTGAGCGGTTCCGGATGAACCTCCACCTCCGATTCTGCCAGTGGTGCGCCCGGTATATGCGCCAGCTCGAACAACTGGCCAATGGACTGAAAAACCAAACGGAAGACCCCCACCCGGACGTTTCCAAAGAGATCCTCGATCGGATGAAGGAGAAGTTGAAAGGCAAAACGTAAGCGAATAAGGGCGCAAGGGTACCCCTCCAGGCCCCTCTCACTCCCTCGTTTTCTCCCCGGCACCCCCCAGGCAATAAAAAATTCCCGCGCACCCCCTGTAAGGTTTCACCCCCCGGCCCGACCAAGAGGGAAATGACCCCCGTGGAGGCCAATAGCGTGACCCCGTCGAACCAACACCCCAAACCGTCCAAAACGGTGCTTCTGAGCGTCGCCCTCCTGGGAGCGATCGTGTCCGGATGCAACTGGGTCGCCGTCACGTACAACGCGATCGGTTATCCAGTCATCGAAAAAGGGGAAACGGCCAATGTGGCGGTTTCCGGATCGACCGTCTATGCCACGCTCGCAGAGGATGGATTCCTGGTGAAAAATCTGGAGGTCGGAGGGGATTCTATGGTCATCCCGCCAGCACCCGGCAGTGAGAGCGTAGACGACCTCGCTGTCGCCGATGGATTCCTCTTCCTCCTCGACGCCCGCGGGCCCGGATTCCTGAGTGTGATGTCTATCGCCGAACCGGGGAGCCCGAAGCTCGTCTCCGGTCCCGTCCCGGTGATGGTCGGTCCGTTCTCGGGGGTATCCGCCGCGAGCGGAGTGGTGGTCGTCTCCGGAGGAACGTCGCTCCTCTCACTCCACCGCTATAACGCGGCGGGACATCTCGCCCCCGACCCGGACACGATCGACCTCGGCCGCGGCCAGCCCGATGTCCTGGTCGCCCCGGACGGCCGCATGGCGTACGTCTCCACCCATTATATCGGGCCGTACTTCGGCATCACCGGCCTGACGATCGGCGCCGGTCCCGGCTCGCTCACCAAAGGAGAAGACCTGGAGCTGAACACTTACGGATTCACCGAGGGGGGATCGAAGCCGGCCAACTTCCCGATCGAGGCGGCGCTCTCCGGTGACATCCTGTACGTCGCCCACGCGGCGGGACTTGCCGTCATCTCGGTGATAAATCCGGACGAGCCGCGCCTTCTCAACGTCGTCGACGTCGGGATCGAAGCGGTGAACGTGGACGCGCAGGGGGATCTCGCCGCAGTGGTCGGCTCTTCACCCGAGCCTCGTCTCATCCTCCTCGACATCGCCGATCCCGCGGCGCCGGTGGTCCGGGAATCGATCGCCCTCCCGGCGGGGAGTGACCCCTCCTCGGTTGTGATCGGCCCCTCGCAGATTGTCGTCTCCATGCCCCGTATGGGGCTCTTCATTCAACCTCAACACAACCGGTCGTAACGACCAGAAAGGAACCATCATGCAATCCACGTTCGCAAGGCCGCTCGTCGCGGCAGGAATCCTCGCGATGTCGCTCCTCGGCCTCACGCTCTCGGCCACGGCGCAGGACGGCGCGCGCTACACCGTCACCTTCAAGAGCGCCTGGACGGCAAAGTCGCATCCATTCGAGTTTCCGGAGTCGGGGGTCTTCACCGGTCCCCACTTCTCCGGGCTGATCGGCGCCACCCACAACGGCGGCTACCGGATCTTCCAGGAAGGCGCGATGCCGACCCCCGGCCTCGAGCGGCTCTCGGAGGAGGGGAAGCACAGCCCGCTCGACAAGGAGATCAAGGACGCCATGAAGGCGGGGAAGGTCGGGATGCTCTTCGAGACCGGCCCGGTGAAGGACGTCGAGAAGGGGATGGAGTCGACCGAGGTGATGGTGACGGCGCACTACCCGATGGTCTCGGCCGCGGCGATGATCGCCCCCAGCCCCGACTGGTTCACCGGCGTCGAGAACGTGAGCCTGATGGAGAACGGCAAGTGGGTGCAGACGAAGACCGTCGATCTCTATGCGTGGGACTCCGGCGGTGACGACGGGACCACATACAAGGCCGACGACAAGGACGCCAACCCGAAGAAGGCGACGATGATGGCAGTGACCCCCCACTTCAGGATCGAGGGGAAGGCGAAGCCGGTCGCCACGCTCACGTTCACGATGGTGAAGTAAACGGGCGCCGGCCGCACTCCAGACGAGGAACCCCCGGGGCCCGACCCCGGGGGTTCCTCGTTCCCGCCGGGGGCGTCCCGTGCTCAGACGGTCCGGGTACCCTCGTCCTCATCTCACCAGCAGCATCTTCATCATTCCCGTAAATCCTTCCGCCGTCATCCTGCAGAAGTACACCCCCGACGGAAGCCGTCCTCCCTCCCATCGCTCCACGTAGCTTCCGGGCGCCTTCACCGCGTCAACGAGCGTCGCGACGGGGCGCCCAAGGATGTCGTAGACGCGAAGGGTCACCCGGCTCCGCGCCGCGACCGTGTAGGCAATATCCGTCGCCGGGTTGAACGGGTTGGGAAAATTCTGCATCAGCGTGAATTCCCCCGGCGTCTCTCCGTAGGGGGAGACATCGCTCACCCGGAGTACCGGACCCGCCGCGATGATCGTGAGGATGCCGATCGACGTGTCGGCGACGATCAGGCTGTCCGCCGCCTTCAGATCGAGCTGCGGGTTCCACCCCCCGTCGCCGATCGTCACCGGGCCGGTATAGGCCGACTCCACGGCGGCGCGCGACCAGAAGAACCGCATCGGGTAACTCCCCCCCAGGAGCAGTCCGGGCTGGAAGTCGATCCGGAACGAATCGACCTGGTCGTCCGAGCGGTACTCGCGCATGTCGGTCCAGGTTCCCTCTCCGAACCGGCCGATCCCCCCGCGGGGATCGATGAAGCGGGCGTCGAAAAGGCCGAAGATCTGCGGGGGAATCTCGAACTCGCCCTCCGAAAAATCGATGAACGTGGCCGCGCTGTCCGCGCCCCAGACTCCGTCGCTCGCCCCCGGCCTGGTGCCGAAGACGATCGTGCGCGTCGCCAGGTCGCCGGAATCGCGGACCGTGATGCCGACCTTCAGCCGGGCCGGGGCGCGGCGGAGGCTGAAGTCGCGTTCCGTGACGTGGCGGTCGTACTCCCTGAAATCCACGAAGATCCCCCCGCCGCCGGACGGCACGATCTGTTCCCATTGCGGCGGCAGGATGATGCGGACGGTGTCGACGCCTTTCCTGAGCTCGTCGAACCGATATTCCCCGGCCCCGTCGGTGACCGCCGTATCGCGCTCCGCGCCGTCGAGGAGGACAATGATGCCCGGCATTCCCGGTTCCCCCGGGTCCGGCGACCCGTTTTCGTTCAGGTCGTCGAAGACCCTGCCGGAGATCCGGTTCCATCCGAAGTAAATCCCGAACGGGGGAAGGTCGAGTGTGTCCCCGATCCCGAGCGTGACGTCGACCATCGGTGGGCCGGAGGAGCTGATGAACCAGCCCTCCGGAAGCGCGAGCTGTATCGAATAGATCCCCGAGTCGAGACCCGCCGCGCCGAACGATCCGTCGGGGAGCGATGCGATCGTGGCCGACACCAGTCCTCCGACCGTGAGTTGCCAGCCGGCGATCCCGGGCTCCCAGGAATCGCGCGTTCCGTTCCTGCTGCTGTCGTAGTAGACGGCTCCCCTCATCAGGTTGCCGGTCGGAGGACCGTACACGATGTCGCCGGGGGTCACCGGCGCCACGCGGTACCTCGGATAGATCCACGAGTTCGCGTCTCCGCTCGTCGTGGAGATGTAGCCCCGGAGGGTATCGATGTGCCTGCCGATGTGGGGGAGTTGGTAGAGGGAGGCGGGGTCCCTGTGGGGCCGCAGGGTGAACCATCGGGAGTAGTCGGCGCTGCTGATGAGAGCCCCGTCGCGGTCCGTCATCCGGAATGTTCCGTTCGCCTCGTTCTCGAACGAATGGACGGTCAGGTCGGTAAGTTCCACGTACACGCCCTCGAGCGGCTCGCCAGTGCTGTAGAGCGTCTGCTGGTTCTGGCCCGCAGGACGGAAAAAATCCCCGGCGGACGCCGGCACCGGACCCGGTACGGGTGCGACGCCGCCCGAATCGAGGATGAAGAGCCAGTCCACGAAGAAGGATGTTTCGCTGTTCATGCTCCCCCAGGGGTCCTCCGACACCGAGCCGGCCATTACGACCAGGTCGCCCTTACCGACGCGGGCCACCTCCTCCCCGACCTGCGCGCCGCCGGAAAACCATCCCGGCGTTACCCTGATTCCGCCCCACCGTGTGGCGGCGGTTGCGCCGGTATCGACGGCATGGAAGAATGTTCCCGCGGACGCCCCGTGGTAAATGTAGTGCGGATCGTAGAGGTCGGTCGGGGAAGCGACGCAACGGACGGTAAGGAACCACGAGGTATCGAGCAGGGGCGACGCCTGGAGGCTCCACCAGTCTCGCGCGGCGGCGGTCAGTGAATCGGCGGTCAGGAGCGAATCGTGCTCCACCAGCTGAATGTCCCGGATGGTGACGGATGCGTGGCCTATTCCCCCCCTGAAAGTTCTCACCTCCGACCAGGGGCTTTCAACCCCGTCGAACATCATCCGGAGCCGCCAGTAGTAGGGCCGTCCCGGGAAGATGTGCTTGACCGTCCGTTGCGTGTCGGGAGCGACATTGATCCGGTACGTCGAGTCCAGATGCGGTATACCGGAGAAATCGGGGTTCGGGGATACCTGGAGGCGGAACCGTTCCGGGAAATACGGCCCGTACTCGGGCCACGAGAGTGAAAGCGAAAATTCCTTCTGCCAATCCGGCGACAGGGGAACGTCGGCGGCGTTGTCGACCGGATGGCCGAGAACGGGAGGGGGAGGGATGACCGTTCCCTGGGCGCTCCGGAGGATGAGCCCGTTGTCCCCGACGATCAGGTGGCGGGCCGGATCGAAGAGCGCCACCCCCCGCAGCCGCACCGGCAGTTCCTTCGCCGACCAGGTGACTCCCCCATTGAGGCTCTGCGCTGTCCCGATCCCAACCGCCATCGCACCGCCGGACAATCCACGGTCGATGTCGTCGAACGTCCCGACGAGCGGCCCTGCTGTCCACGACCCGCCGGCGTCGGTCGTGCGAAGGCGGGTATTCCCGCCGCTCCCGACCGCGATCCCGTTCGCGGAGTCGGTGAATTCCACGTCGTTGAGCGTAAACACACCGTACGACTGCCACGTCCATGAGACGCCGCCGTCGGTCGAGCGGAGCATCCGTCCGTAACTCCCCGACACGCACACCGTCAGGCTGTCGGCATACGCGACCCCGAGGTGGTTCGCCCCGGGCTGCTGGAGCGCGAGGCTCCAGGAAATACCCCCGTCGATCGTGCGGAGAATAAACCCGTTGTACCCGGCGACGATCGCGTTCAGCGAATCCCACCCGTCACAGCCCGCGATCGGGAGTGTGGTGCCGGAAGGGACGCCGGTCCAGCTCACTCCGGCGTCTCCGCTCCGGAGGAGGACGCCCGAAAACCCCGCGGCGATCGCCGTGGAACCTGAAAGCCAGCTGACGCAGGAGAGACCGGTGGTGGTGCCCGTCGGAATCGTTTCCCACGTGGCGCCCGCGTCCGATGTGCGGAGGATCGTTCCCCCGTCGCCGACGATGAGGCCGAGCGAGTCGTCGAAAAAATCGACGGCCCGGAGGTGGTTCGTCGTTCCGCTTTCCGCGCGGATGTATACCTGGGATTCGGCGGGGACTGGAGTGAGAAGGAAGAGGATCGGGAAGAGAAGCGGGAAGAGGAGCGGGAGGAGGATCGGGATCGTGCTGAGCGGGACGGGCCGCACGGCGGTTACGCGGCCTCCGCCGGCTCGAACACCTTGAGCGTATTATAGAGCGTGTCCCGCTGCGCCGGGATGAACCCCGATTCGCGGATGAGGCTGACGACCTCGTCGGTGTTGCTCTTGTTCACGAAGTTGGCGGCGGCGTGCACGTTCTCCTCGAACAGCGTGCCGCCGAAGTCGTCCGCGCCGAAATGCAGCGCGATCTGCCCCGTCTTCTTTCCTTCCGAGAACCACGACGCCTGGATATGGTCGAAATTATCGAGGTAGATCCTCGAAACGGCCAGCACCTGGAGGTAGCGCACCGGGGTCGCGTAGTGCGGGATGATCTTCTCGAGCGGGGTGTTCCCCGGCTTGAAGCTCCAGGGGACGAACGCGGTGAACCCTCCCGTTTCGTCCTGCAGCCGGCGGATCCGGTCGAAGTGTTCGACGATCTCCCCGTCGGTCTCGAGGTGGCCGTACATCATCGTGGCGGTCGACCGGTACCCGAGCCTGTGGGCCTCGCGCATCACCCCGATCCAGTCGTCGGAGCTCCCTTTCAGGTGGCTGATTTTCTTCTTCACCCTGTCGTTGAGGATTTCGGCCCCGCCGCCGGGGATGGTGCGCAGACCGGCGTCCCACAACTGCTTCAGCACTTCGGTCAACGACAGTCCCGACACCTCGGCCATCCCGAGGATCTCGGATGTCGAGAAGAAATGGGGATGGAGTTCAGGCACTTCCGCGACCGTGCGCCGCACCATGTCGAGATAGTATGAAAACGGGATCGCGGGATTGACGCCGCCCTGCAGCAGGACGGTGGTCACGCCGTTCGCCGCGGCCTTCCTGAACTCGCCGATCATATGATCGACGGTGTAGGTGTATTCGCCCTCGTCGCCGGGGTGCCGGTAGAAGGCGCAGAAAATGCAGTCGATGTTGCAGACGTTGGTGTAGTTCGGGTTCGTGTCGACGACGAAGGTCACGCGCGGCTCCGGGTTCTTCCGGGCCCGCACCGCGTTTGCGAGGTCGCCGAGCTCGAGCAGCTCGCCGTGCCGGAGGAGGAATTCCCCCTCCTCCCTGTCGATCCGTTCCCCGGAACGGATTTTCCCGTAGATCGACGAAAGCTGCATCATATGGCCACCCCCGGGTTCAGTTCGGCGGTGAGCTTCCGGAATTCCTTCATCGCTTCCTTCTCCCTCTCGCCGAGCGTGTAATTGAACCCCTCGAGGTATTCCTCCACGTATTCGGGGGAAAGCCCGAGCGCCTTCCCGTGCGCCGCGCCGATGGCAGCGTACCGACCGTCCGTCCTGCGGAGCGATTCCGCGATCGTCGCGGAGAGCAGCTCCTTCGTTTCCGCGGGGAGGTCGTTTTTCACGGCCCACACAGCGAAGACGAACGGCATTTTTTTCCAGTCGTACCATTCCGCCGCGAGGTCGTAGACCAGCTCGAAGCCGGCGAGCCCGTGCCGGTTATGGTGGAGCGCCTGGTCGCCGATCAGCAGGACCGCGTCGAAGTCGGCGTAGCTGTTCACGCCCGCGTGGAGCCGGACGAACTCCGCCTTCACCCCGTACTTTTTCGTGAGCAGCAGCCGCAGGAGCTGGATCGATGTCGCCGTTTCGTCGGTGACCCCGATCCGCCTGCCGTCGAGCCCGGCCCAGCCGTGGTTGGAGAAGAGCATCACGCTCTTCACCTGGTCCCGCGTCGCGATGCACCAGTCGAGCGGTTCAAGGCGCGACGCGTTCCGGTGGTAGTCCATCAGGGAAAAAAGGCCCGCCACCAGCTGGCCGTCGGCCGCCAGGATCCCCATCCGCCGCGGGACGATCGGGAGGACCTTGAAGGGGCCCTTCTCGAATTCGCCGTAGAAGGGGAGGGAATTCAGGTAGGGGATCTTCCCGACCACGTTGTCCGCGTGCACCTTCAGGGGGTTATAATAGACGTCCCGCTCGACCGGTATTTTCCCGGCGTCCCTGATCAGCCGGATGATCTGGTCCTTGGCGAGTTTCATCGGGCTGGTGGCGCCGGCGTCGTGCGCGATGCGCTCCTCTCCCACCGTGCCGTCCATGTCGTCGGCGCCGAAATTGAGCGCCACCGAGGCGACCTCCTCCGTGAGCATCACCCAGTACGCCTTGATGTGGGGGATGTTGTCGAGCATCAGCCTCGAGACCGCGATCGTCTTCAGGTCGTCGATCGCCGAAGTGAACCGCTCGCGCGGCTTGATGCCGGTCTCCCCCGGCTGGAAGGCGAGCGGGATGAAGGTGAGGAATCCGCCCGTCTCGTCCTGCGCCTCGCGCAGCTGGATCATATGGTCGAGCCGCTCGGCGATCGTTTCGACGTGGCCGTAGAGGAGCGTGCTGTTGGTCGGGATCCCCATCCGGTGCGCGGCCTTGTGCACCTGGAACCATCCCTTCGCGCCGATCTTCTGATTGAACAGAAGGCGGCGCACCCGTTCGGAAAAGACCTCGGCCCCGCCGCCCGGCATCGTCTTGAGCCCCGCCGCCTTCAGCTGCCGGAGCACCTCCTCCACCGGCATCCTGAATTTCTTGTGGAAGAAGTCGATCTCGACCGCGGTGAACGCCTTGACGTCGGTGTTCGGAAAACGCCTGTTGATCGTGCGGACGATGTCGAGGTACCGTTCCCAGGGCCAGTCCGCCGGCATCCCGCCCGTAATGTGCACCTCCGCGATCTCCGGCGTGAGTTTCGAGACGATCTCCTCCGTGGTCATCTCGTAGGCGGCCGCGTCCCCCTTCTTCACCGCGAAGTCGCAGAACTTGCACGAGAGGACGCAGATGTTGGTGTGTTCGATCTTCTGGTTCAGCACGAAATAGACGGCGTCGCCGCTCTTCTGCTGCTGGACGAAGTGGGCCATCTTGCCGAGGGAGATCAGGTCGGGCGTGGCGTAGAGCGCCAGGCCTTCGGCCATCGAGAGGCGTTCGCCGTTCCGGACCTTCTCCCAGATCGGGACGAGCGCGGCGTCGCGGAAATTGAATGTCATCGGTATTGTCGATTCATCGTCGAGGTTGTCCCACGATACGGGCCGGCGTCACCGGCTTACTTCCAGATCCTGCCCCAGAGTCCATCCACCCGCCGGACGACCGGCTCGTCCATCACGAGCGGTTTGGGATAGCCCGGTTTCCAGGTCGCGTCGATCCCCATCGCCCCTTTATAGACCGGCGAGATGCCGATCAGCCGGTTTTCTGTGAAAATGACGTCCCGTTCGCAGTCAAAACGGGTGAAGACTCCCCAAATATAACTCTCGCGGTCGTGAATGTCCACGTCGTCGCTCACCACGGCGATGATCGGCACGCCCGCGAACCGGGGGTCCTTCACGAGCATTTCGGTGATCTCCCGCCCGCCGGCCGATACCCTGACGAGGAGCAGGGTCCCCTGGTGCATCGCGGCGTCGAGGACACGGGAATCGGCCGTCCTCGCGTCGCGGACGATCGCGTCGACGCGCGGCGCAACGCCCCCCGTCGGGGCTCCTCCCGCCTGTCCGATTCCGGCTTCCGTACCCCTCCCCGGTTTCCTGGTCGCGTCGATCACCATCTTGCTCCCGAGGTTCATCCTGAAGCTGGTGAAGTCGAGCGTGTCGAGGGGGACCTTCGGGATCATCACGAAGTCGAGGTGCGGGTCGAAGTTGTCCCGGACCTCGCCGAGCACGGCGTTCCAGTCCCGCGGGTCGACGCCCGCCGAGACGGTCACGATGCACTTGGTCAGCGAGAGCTGGTCGGTGCCCATGATGCCGAGCGCGGCCTTGAGCGCCTCCTTCTGGTAGCGCTGCTCGATCGCGACGACGAGGAGGTTGTGGAACCCCGCCTCGTAATAGGCCCAGAGTCCGGTGATCTCCTTGTGGAGGAGTTTGATCAGCGGACCGAGGATCTTCTGCGTCGCGTCGCCGAGGAATTTGTCCTCCATCGGGGGTTTGCCCACCACGATGGCGGGATAGACCGGGTCGGCCCTGTGCGTGATGGCGCTGATCCGGAAGACCGGAAACTCCGCGGCGGAAGAGTAATGCCCGAAATGGTCGCCGAACGGGCCTTCCATTCTCCGCTCGCGGGCCGGGACGACGCCTTCGAGGATGAACTCCGCGGACGCGGGGACGGGGATGCCGATCGTCTTCCCCCGGGCGAACTCCACCCTGCGGTCCATCAGGAAGCCGGCGAACATCGCCTCGTCGATCCCCTCGGGGAGCGCGGCGATCGTGGCGAAGAGGAGCGCCGGGTCGGTGCCGAGCGCGACGGCGACCTCGAGGCCGCGGCCAGCCTTCTCGCTCTTATAATAGTGGAAGCCGCCCCCCTTCTGGATCTGCCAGTGCATCCCGGTCGTGCGGCCGTCGAAGACGTGCATCCGGTAGATGCCGATGTTGCGCTTCCCGTTTTCCGGGTCCGCGGTGTGGACCTGCCCGTAGGTGATGAACTTTCCGCCGTCGTCGGGCCAGCATTTCTGGATCGGCAGCGTCCCCAGGTCGGGGGAGACCACCCGCTGCTGGCTCAGCGCGGGGCCGGACACATTTTTCGGCCTGGCGTTGAGGGCGCGGCGCACCATCGGCCATTCTTCGCGCACCGCGTTCAGCGTCGGCGGGAAAATCCGTTCTGCGAAGCGCACCAGCGCCTCGCCGAGGGGGTCCGGCTCCGCGCCGAGGGCGAGACGTATCCGCTCCTCGTTCGAAAAATGGTTGACGACGAGGGGGAACGACGATCCGCGCGGTCGCTCGACGAGGAGGGCGGGTTTCCCCTCCTTCAGCGCGCGGGTGGAGACTTCGGTGAGTTCGAGCTCCGGGTCGATCTCGACGGAGGTGCGGTGGAGCTGGCCCTTCGATTCGAGGAGCCGGAGGTATTCCCGCAGGGCCATCGCGTTACTCCAGCTCTTCGGAGCGCCAGCCTTTGCCCTCACCGGCGCCGATGACGTGCAGGACGCGGTCGACGAAACCCGAGACATACTCGCCGACGCTCGCGGGCTTATAATAGAGCGGTGGGGAAACGGGCATGATGATCACCCCGTCGCGCGAGAGCCGGGCGCACTGCTCGAGGGCGATCGTCGAAAGCGGCGTCTCGCGGACGCAGAGGACGAGCTTGTACCGCTCCTTCAGCGCCACGGCCGCGGTCCTGGTGATGAGCGAGTCGCCGATTCCGGAAGCGATCTTCCCGAGGGTGGAGGTGGAGCAGGGGAGGATGACGCAGGCGTCGAACCTGTTCGTGCCGGAGGCGAGCGGCGCGGTGAGGTCGTCGTTGGCGAACTGTTTTTTCACGTACGGCCGGAGGTCCTTCTCGGTGATCTTCAGCTCGTCCTTCAGCAGGGCCTTCCCCCACTTGCTCACGATGAGGAACTTGTCGCCGGGACAGCGCCGGAGGAAGTCCTCGGCGTAGACGGCCCCGGACGATCCCGTGATGCCGAGGACGATCCTCAATGGACCACCGCGCCGGTGACGATCATCCCGAAGACGACGAAGCCGAGCCAGGCATTGATGCGGAAAAAGGCGAGCTCGACGTCGGCCGCCCTCTGTTGTTCGACCCAGAGCAGGACGCCGGTGAGCGCGAGAAAGGGCGACGCGTACCACGACCGGATGGTGGTGGCGAAGAGCAACGCGAGAAAGATGAACGCCGCCGCGTGGAACCCCGCCGACCATCCCAGCGCGCGGTCCTTCCCGAACCGGGAGACGAACGATCTCAGGTTGAACTGTCTGTCGAATTCCTCGTCGAGCGTGGCGTAAATGATGTCGAACCCGGCGCCCCAGAAGACGGTGAAGAGGCAGAGCCAGACGGCGGGCATGATGTTGTCGAACGACTGCGCGGCCGCGAAGTAGCCGCCGAGGGGTGCCATCGACATCCCGACCCCGACCCCGAAGTGGGCCAGGACGGTGAACCGCTTCATGTAGGGATAGACCATGAAGACGGCGAGGGGGATGGGAGAGAGCGCGAGACAGAACGTGGAGATCGCGGCCGCGGCCGAGAAGTAGACCGCGCATCCCGCCGAGAGGACGAGGAGCGCCTCCCGAAGGGTCATCCGGCCGCTCGGGAGCTCCCGGCCAGCGGTGCGGGGGTTGCGGGCGTCGATCTCCCGGTCGACGATCCTGTTGAGCGCGAACGCGGCCGTCCGGGCGCCGATCGCGGCGAAGAGCACGAGGACCAGGAGCCGGAAATCGGGGGGACCCTGCAGGCCCAGGATGACTCCCGAATAGATGAGGGGGAGCGTGAAGAGCGTGTGCTCGATCTTGACGAAATTGAAGAATTTCTTCAATGGGAAGGTCCCGGAATGACAGTGTTGAAAATATACCCAAATGCCGGGAGGCAAGCAAGGCGCGCCGGGGTGGAGGCGATCGCAGAATATTATTCCCCGACCCTCTTCGCCTATTGACATTTGGCGCGGGTTGACGTAAATTTCGCAACGATTTTATCGGTCGATCACGTTCTCCGTCATCAGTATCATCATCACAATCATATCATAGGAAGGATGTCCATGAGATACGCAACGCTCCTGATGTTCATCGCGATATTCGCACTCGTCCTCGGCGGCTGCAAGGACGATGAAAATCCGGTCGTCCCGCCCGGAAGCACCACGAAAAGTTACGTCGGTGTCATCGCCGGCACCGGCGTTTCGGGATCGCTCACCATCAGCATCCCGACCGCGAAACGGTCCTATGCCACGACGGCGGCCGAGGGCGATACCGTCGTGATCACCGCCACGTTGAAGATCAACGGCGGCGCCACGATCCCGCTCACCGGCTATTACGTCACGGCGACCGGGGAACTCTACCTCGCCGGCGGCGGGTACGCGTTCATCGGCGTGGTGACCGGCACGACGATCACCGGGACGTTCACCTATCCGGGCGGTGAAGGCTACTTCAACTGCGACGAAGGCACCGCGGCGAACATCAAAACCTACTGCGGCCGCTACCAGGACAATTCCCCGGGAACCGAAAGCGGCAGTTTCAACGTGACGGTCAGGGGAGGGGTCCTCGTAATCATCGTCTATCCGGATGATGCGGGAGGCGAGGGCTTCGTGACCGCAGGCGCGATCGATGCCGAGAACCAGATCGTGATCTACCAACCGGGGACCACCGACGTCATAGCGACCGGTTCCCTCAACACGGAGACGAACACGATCAGCGGCGTCTACTTCGGCGACCCGGGCGGGACCTGGTCCGGATCGCTCTGCAACTGACCAGCTGATTCATCATTTCACCGGGCGGCCGCGGACAACGCGGCCGCCCTTGTTATTTTTCCCGCCCCCCATCTCCTTTCCCCCGTCGATAGGGGCCTGTTTCGCCCGGAGAACGACAGCGACCATGGGAGGGTGGCGGCGCAAACATTGTATTTTTAGATAGATTTTGGTATTATTTGTATCTGTTTTCGGATATTTCATCCCCTGTTCCGCACAACGAAAGGAATTTCCACCATGGTCGTCAAATCCGCACCGGTTGCGGCCCTGCTTACCGTCTTCCTCATTGCGGGCTGTTCACCGAAGGCCGGCGAGTCGGTTGTCCTCGAGGTCGGGCCGTCGAAGGTCACACTGAGGGAATTCGAGAATTTCTACGCCAGGAACAGCGCCACCGGGGACACGCTCTCGAACACCCCGATCGCGGAACGCGAACGCTTCCTCGACCTCCTCACGAAATACAAGCTGAAACTGCTCGACGCCGCGGACCGGAAACTCTACGAGGACCCGGAAGTGCAGTCGGAACTCCGGGACTACCGGGCCAGCCTCGCGACCACCTACCTCATCGAGAAGGAGATCACGGAGCCGGGGATCAGGCTGCTCTACGACCGCAAGAAGGAGGAAATCCGGGGGAAGCACATCCTGCTGGCGGTCAAGCCCGAGGCGACCCCGGCGGACACGCTGAAGGCGTACACCAGGGCGATGGACCTCATCGCGAAGCTGAAGGCGGGCGCGGATTTCGATTCGCTCGCGCTGGCGGAATCGGAAGACCCGACGGTGAAGTCGAACGGCGGCGACCTCTATTTCTTCACCGGCGGCCAGATGGTGCTGCCGTTCGAACATGGCGCGTACGCGATGAAGGTGCATGAGACCTCCCCGACGCCGATCCGCACTTCGTTCGGGTACCACATCCTCAAGATCACCCGGCGGCAGCCGGTCCGCGGGTCGATCAAGGTCAGGCATATCATGGCCCTCGCGAAGCAGTCCCCGGCCGACACCGCCGACACCGCGGCCGCCCTGGCGCGGCTCCGCGCCTGGCAGGACAGCCTGGCGAAGGGGATCGACTTCGGAGAATTCGCGAAGGCCGTTTCGGAGGACCAGGGGAGCGCATCGCGCGGCGGCGACCTCGGCTGGTTCGAACGCAAACGCTATGTCCAGTCGTTCGACGAGGCCGCGTTCCTCCTTCAGCCGGGCGAGATCTCCCCGATCGTGAAGACCCCCTACGGCTACCACCTGATAAAATGTGACAGCGCGCGTCCGATGCCGTCGTACGACGAGATGAGGGCCCAGCAGGGCGATCCGCTGAAGAAGCAGTACCAGCAGATCCGGTTCACCGACGACTTCAACAATTTCATCGGGAGCCTCATGAAGGAATTCGATTACGGCTTCCAGGAGGGGACGTTCTCGTCGCTCCTGAGCGTCCTCGATTCGAATTCGACCACGCAGGACAGCGGGTGGGACGCCGGGATCACGGAATCGATCCGCAACGCACCGCTGATGAGGGCCAACGGCCTGACCTACGACGTGGACACGGTGCTCACGATGCTGCTGAACCGCCCGGAGCTCCAGAATACCCTCCTGCGCCGTTCCGACCTCGAGAAGCAGTTTCGGAAGATCGGCGAGACGATCCTCCTCGAGGCGAAATCGGCCGGTCTCGAGCAGCGGTCCCCCGAGTTCGGCGCCCTCATGAAGGACTACCGCGACGGCATCGTGCTCTACAAGGCGGAACAGCTCGAGGTGTGGAACAACGTCAGCGTCACTGATTCGGCCCTCCGCGCCTACTGGGAGGGGCATCAATCGGATTTCAAGTTCCCGGCCAGGGTGACATTCGCGGAAATGAACTTTGACAGCGACACGCTCGCCCTCGTCATCCACGATTCTCTCATGCGCGGCGCCGACTTCGCCGCGCTCGCCGCGGTGCACAACTACGACGATTCCCTCAAGGCGAACGGCGGGGTCAACCCGTCCCAGCCGGCGAACCTCGACGAGGTGACGGCGATGCTCGCGGAAATGAACGTCGGCGACGTCTCGGAACCGCTCTCCGTCGGCGGCGGGATCACGATGATCGTGAAGCTGCTCGGCAAGGAGCCGCCCGTCCAGAAGACCTTCGATGAGGCGGGCGCCGAACTCTCCAACGCGTACCAGGACTACGAATCGAAGAGGCTGGAGAACCTCTGGGTCGAGCGGATCAGGGCGAAGCACCCGGTCGTCCAGCACAAGGAACTGCTCAGGGACGCGTTCCCGCGGATGAAATGACCCCGGCGCGCGGAGCCTCCCTCATCGCGGGCATCGCGCTGCTCATCGCCGGTTGCTCGCCGGAACCGGCCGGCACGGTCGTCGCGCGCGTGGGCGACTCGGTGCTGACGCTCGAGGAGGCGGCGGCCGACCTCGACACGTCGGCGGTCAATTTCACTGACCGGCTCAGGCAGTACGCCGCGGCCTGGGTGAACGCCGAACTCCTCTACCAGGAATCGCTCCGCCTGGGGATCGGGAGCGACGCCGCTTTCGAGGCGCGGATGCGGTCGGTACGGCGCCAGCTCGCGAACCAGGAGCTCCTCGATCGCCTGATCTACGGCGACAGCGCCGCGTTCGCCGAGGATTCCCTGCGGTCGTATTTCTCGTCCCACGCCGACGAATTCACGATCGGCGAAAACCACCTGAAGCTGCGGCTCGCCACGTTCCGCGCGAGGGACGCCGCGAGGAAATTCGCGGTCTCGGTGACGCCCGCGCGGCCCTGGACGGCCCTCATCGATTCGATCGCGGGGGATCCCCGCGCGTCGCAGGAGATCGTTTCCTCGGTTCCCGAACGGTGGTACACGAAATCCACGCTCTATCCCGCGGAGCTCTGGAAGCTCGCCGGGCCGCTCGGGCCCGGCGAGGTGTCCTTCCCCCTGAAGACGGAGGAAGGGTTTACCATCCTCCAGTACGTCGCCCTCGCCCAGGCCGGAAAAACGGATCAATTCGACCTGGTGCGCGACGAGGTGCTCGCGAGGATGCTGATCGAGAACCGCCGGGCCCGCCTCGAGTCGCTCCTCGGAACCTTGCGGGAGCGGTACGGTGTTGAAATAAACGTGACCGACGCGATGCGTCAGGAAGGACCCGCACAATCCGATGAATGAGAGAACCAGTTCCGGCAAGATCGCACCCCCGATGGCCGCGCTCGCCGCGCGTGCGGCCCTCGCCGCCGTCGCCGCGCTCGCGGCGATCATCGCGCTCCCGGCGGCGGGGCAGGTGCCGCTCCGGGCCCAGGACCAGGTCCTCGACCGGATCGTGGCCGTCGTCGGCAAGGAGGCGATCTTCCTCTCCGACCTGAAGGCCCAGACGGAATTCTACGCCCTCTCGAACCGGATGAGCCCCGAGACCCCGGGGCTGAAGGAACAGGTGCTCGACGCGATGATCAACGAAAAGCTCGTCCTCGCCCAGGCGCTTCGCGACACCAACCTGAACGTCACCGAAGACCAGGTCACCGCGCGGCTCGACGAACTCATCGCCCAGCGCATCGCCCACCCGCAGGTCGGGACGCAGGCGAAGCTCGAGGAACTCTACGGGATGCCGGTGGGGAGAATGAAGCGCGAATTCCGCGACGAGATGCGCAAACAGATCCTCGCCCAGCAGCTCCAGCAGGTGCGGTTCGACGGGGTGACCGCGTCGCGCCGTGAGGTGGAGGAGTTCTTCGCGACCTACCGCGACAGCCTCCCCGAAGTGCCCGAGGAACTTGAGCTCTGTCATATCTTCCGCTTCCCCCGGGTGAGCAAGGCGATGAGCGACGCCATCCAGGTCAGGGCGCGGGCCGTGCTCGATTCGCTCCGGGCGGGGGGCGACTTCGCCGATTTCGCGGCGCGCTACTCGGAGGACAAGGCCACGGCCGCGTCCGGCGGCGACCTCGGCTTCTGGAAACGCGGGGAGTTCGTCCCCGATTTCGAGGAGATCGTCTTCTCCCTCAAGGAAGGCGAACTGTCGGGCATCGTCGAGACGTCGAGGGGTTTCCACATCATCCAGCTGACGGAGCGCAGGGGCGACAAGGTCAACGCGAGGCACATCCTCTTCCGGGCGGCGGTCGATTCGACGTCCAGCTCCGAGGCGGCGGCATTCCTCCTGGGGCTCAAGGACAGCGTGAAGGCGGGCGTGCCGTTTTCAGACCTCGCGAAGCGTTATTCCGACGACAAGGAATCCGGGCCCCTCGGCGGGCTCATCGGGCGGCTGACCGCCGACCAGTTCGATCCCGAACTGGTGAAGGTGGCGGGCACGCTGGCGCCCGGGGAGATCAGCGACCCGGTCGAGCTCACCTCGGGCAACGTCCGGGGCTTCCACCTCGTATACCTCAAGGCGCGGATCCCCAAGCACGCGATGAACCCCGCCCAGGACTGGAAGCGCCTCGAGGAAATGGCGCTCGGGAACAAGCGGAACGCGGAATACCAGCGATGGCTCCTCGACCTGCGCGAACAGCTCTACTGGGAAACGAGACTTTAACCTACGGTGACCGACGTGAACGAAACAAAACAACCGGTTGGATCAGGCGACACGGCGGCGGTCGCGGAACTCAAGGCGAGCGTCGACAGGATCAGGAAGGAGGTCGCGAAGGTGATCGTCGGGCAGGAGGAGGTGATCGAGCACCTCCTGATCGGGATGCTCGCGCGCGGCCACTGCCTCCTGGTGGGCGTGCCGGGCCTCGCGAAGACGCTGCTGATCAAGACCCTGGCCGACGTGCTCGACCTCCGGTTCAGCCGGATCCAGTTCACCCCCGACCTGATGCCGAGCGACATCACCGGAACCGAGATCATCGAGGACGACCGCGCGACGGGAAGCAAGTCGTTCAAGTTCGTGAAGGGGCCGATCTTCGCGAACATCCTTCTCGCCGACGAGATCAACAGGACGCCCCCCAAGACCCAGGCCGCGCTCCTCGAGGCGATGCAGGAACACCACGTCACCGCCGCCGGCCAGAAGTACGTCCTCGAGGAACCGTTTTTCGTCCTCGCCACGCAGAACCCGATCGAGCAGGAGGGAACCTACCCGCTGCCCGAGGCCCAGCTCGACCGCTTCATGTTCAACCTCTGGCTCGATTACCCCTCCGAACAGGAGGAGGTCGCCATCGTCAAGTCCACGACCAGCATGTACGCGCCGCAGCTCGGGCACATCCTCGGCCGGAAGGAGATCCTCCTCTACCAGGACCTCGTCCGGAGGGTGCCGGTGGCTGACAACGTCATCGCCTACGCCGTCAACGTGGTGATGAAGACCCGACCGAGGCATCCGATGGCCCCCGAATTCATCAGGAACTGGCTCAGCTGGGGCGCCGGGCCGCGCGCGTCGCAATACCTGATCCTCGGCGCAAAGACCAGGGCGATCCTGGACGGCCGATTCACCCCCGACATCGACGACGTCAGGAAAGTCGTCGGACCGGTGCTGCGGCACCGGATCGTGCCGAATTTCAACGCAGAGGCCGACGGCGTCAGCTCGATTCAGATCGTCGAGAAACTGCTCCAGGCCGACTGAGCCTGGCGCGCGGGCAACCGATGAGATTCCCGCCGCCGTCCACGCCTGCGATGACCGCCCCGGCCGCGCTTCCCGCGCTTCCCGCGCTTCCCGCGCGTATCGCGCGTATCGCGTTGATCGTCCTGACGCTCTTGAGCGCCGCTCCGCTCCGGGGGCAGGA
>CAZQSM010000045.1:0-18988 GCA_964596065.1 uncultured Chlorobiaceae bacterium
TCGGTGTTGAGGAATTGCGGGAATATGTCCTCGCCCACGGTACTGTTCGTCCTCCATGAACTGGTCTCCACAGCTTCCGAATCCGGGCGGCCCCGGCCGGGGGAGTTGGGCATGATGGTCGCGATGGGGCCGGGGCTTGCGGTGGAGGGCGCGCTGCTCGCGTGGTGACCGGCATGCCGATTCGTTTTCCCGTCCCCCGCCGGAGGTTCGACCCCGGCCGTCCCGAGATGGTGGATCTCCCCCATCCCGATCCCGTCCTGCTGCGGGGGGAAATGAAGAACCTCAGGATCATCAACCGCCGGTTCGGCGGGAGGAACCTCGCGCGCCACATCGTGGAACTCGCGCAACGGGCCGGGGCGGGACGTACGCTCGAAATACTCGACCTGGCCACGGGATCGGGAGACCTGCCGGTGGAAATCATTCAGGCGATGGCGCGTCTCGGCAGGAAGGCGGAGGTGACGGCGATCGACAGGAACGAGGTCGTGCTGGCGGAGGCGAGGGCTTTTGCCTCCGGCGTCAGGGGGTTGACGTTCGTGCGTGGGGACATCCTCGAACTGGAGTACCCGGACGGGCGATTCGACCTCGTGATCTGTTCGCTCGCGCTGCACCATTTTTCACGGCCCGACGCCGTCAGGATCATCCGTGAGATGCACCGGCTCGGCAGGCTCGGATTCGTCATCGGCGACCTGTGCCGCAGCTACCCCGCCCTCGCCGGGGCGTGGATCTACACCCGCCTCACCACCCGGAACATTATGACCAGGACGGACGCCGTCGCGTCGGTCCTGGCGGCGTTCACAAGAGGGGAGCTGGAGGAATTAATGAAGGAAGCGGGTGTGGACGGCGCAACAGTCCGCCGGGCGCCCGGCTTCCGGCTCACGGGGGTGAGTCTGAAGACGCGGGATCTCTCCACCCCGTGACGTCTCCCCACCGCGGATATGTCGGTCTGACATATCCAGGCAAGGGGTGTTGATGGACGTGTCCTTAATCCCCCCTCGTCGGTATCCACCGCTCGAATAGCACCGCCGGCCCGCTCTCCCCGGACTCCACCCCGATCACCTTCAGCATCACACCGCCGTCGTCGTAGACGTCGAGCGTCATGTATCCCGCCGTCTCGGAGGCGAAGATGGTGTTCGGCCCGTCGGAGAGGGGGGTGGAGTGGTCCAGGATGCCGTTCCCGCTGACCAGGTAGTAGAGGTCGTCCTTCGGCTGCATCACCTGCAGGTCGTGTTCGTGGCCCGAGGCGAAAAAAACCGGTCCGTTGCCGCGCGAGGCCGCGCCGTTCACGACACGGCCGACGGCCTCGATGTAAGCCTTGTATTCATCGCTCGTCGCGTCCTGTTCGGAGTATCCGCCCGCGCGGATGACGGGGTACGCCGATCCGAGGACCGGGAGCGGAAGCCAGAGCCAGGAAACGAAGTTTCTCAGGGGGAAGATATGGTCCGTGACCGGGAAATAACCGCCGTGGGGTCCGTGCGTCTCGAGCGGGTGGTGGGCCAGGACGATGGAAACTTTCCCGCCAAACTCCGAAAGCAGCCGGTGGAGCGAATCGGTCACGGCCAGCCGGGTGGAGGAATCCGACGGGAACCCGGGATAGAGCGGCTTGTCGTGTTCGTGCAGCCACCATTGCGAATCGAGTGCGATGATCTGGAGAACGTCGTTGCGCATCACGAGCTCCGGACCGGGCAGGGCGCTGTCGGGCGCGAGGCGGATGCGGGAGCCGGTCGCTTTCCGCAGGTATTCCGATTGACGGAGGATGCTCGCACGTCCGTCCATCCCCATCCCGTCCCAGTCGTGGTTGCCCGGCAGGAAGAGCCCCGCCATCGTCGTGTCCTTGCGGAACACTTCCAGCTGCGCGTCGAGGACCCGTTCGGCGCTCGCGCGCCCCTTATCTTCCTGCCGCGGCATCCCATTTCCGTAAATATTGTCGCCGAGGTACGCCGTGAATTCCGGGAGGGTGATGCCCGCGGCGGCCGAGGCGATCGCTTCGATCGGAGCGCTGTTCTTCGGTCCGGCGTACCCGGCGTCGCCGATGAGGGAGATGTGGAGGATGGGCGAGGAGCCGGGGGCGGGGTGCGCCCGCTGATCGTCGGCCCTGGCCTGCCTGCCCGATTGCGCGGCCGCCACGGGGTGAAGGCACCAGAGTGCGATGGAAATGATCGCGGTAACCGGCAGAGGGGGCAGCATATGTTGAAATATAAGGAATGCCCACGGCAGAGGCAACGCGGGATCGGGGATGGCGGGATGCCCTGGAAAGGTTGGAATCGCGCCGCGCGGAACAGGGAGTGCGGGACGCAATGGGTCGGTTCCCCGCGGCGATCTCCCCGCCCGATCAGCGGGGCGGGGCGGGGGCGGGAGGCCGCTCGTCGTCGCCGACGATCCGGATCGCTCCGCCCCGGAACGATCCCGGGCCGGACCGCAGGATGAGAAGGCCGGCCCCGGCTGACCGTACCCAGTAGCCGCGCCCCGGTACGATCGTGTCGGCGGCGAGGTAACCCGCCCGGAACCCGAAAAACCTGGATGTGGCGATCCCCGGCGGTTCACTGATGATTTCCGACGCCGGGAAGGGAGCGGACAGCGATCCGACCAGGTTCCATCCCCGCGCGACGGCCACGGTTTCGACGGCCGTCGAATCGCCGGGGAGGCTGAACGTCTGCGCGTCATCGAAACGCAGCCAGTAGCCGATCCCGGGCCGGAGGGTGTCGACAGGGACATAGCCGCCGGCAAACGCGAACGCGGGCGGGGATGACGCCGGGAAGACGTCGGTTCGGGCCATCCCCGGGAGCAGCGCCGGGACCGAGACGAGGTTCCAGCCGCCCGAGACGCTCACGCCGATCGCCCCATCGTCGTCGGAGTTCACCGCCGCGATCGGGGCCGGCGTGAGGCCGTCGTACAAGGGGTCGGCGCTCAACGTCGTCATCACCACGGCGTACCCGGCGTGGCCGTCGCTCACATCGTCGTCCGTCCCGGTCACGGTCACCCGGACGGGGAGTTCCCAGTTGACCGGCGTGAAGCAGATCAGCCCCGGGCTGACGGTGCCTTCGCCCGTGTCGGTCGAGGTGACGGAGACCCAGACTGAATCGGCCGGCGGCACCTCGAGGACGACATCGAAAGACGAGGACCCGCCCCGTTCGGTGGTATGGATCGTGGTATCGGGCGTCGGGCGGACCCGGGCGTTGAGCGCCCCCCTCACCGCGCCCATCGCGCTGATCCTTCCATAACCGTAAACGAAATCGTACCCGGGGGTCCCGAGGTCGACCGACGATCGCCGCAGGATCGCGTGGATTCGGTCGTAACCCAGATGCGGGTTGGCCTGGAGCATCAGCGCGATGGTTCCCGTGACGTGCGGGGCCGACCAGGAGGTGCCGCTCGAGTAGCCGTAACCGCCCCCCTGTTGAGACGAGTAGACGAGTTCCCCCGGCGCGGAGAAGTCGGGCTTGCGACCGTCGGCGGGGAAATAGTCGGTGTCCGGTGGTGAGGGGCCGACCGACGTGCTATTATAGCGGTCATCGAGTTCGTCGGTTCCCCCCACGCTGATGCAGTTCTTGTAGTCGGCGGGGGACCGCGTCGAACCCGCCGCCGGGCCGGAATTGCCCGCGCAGAAAACCGGGATGATCCCGGCGGCCCTCCAGGCGTTCGCCGCGGCGTACGCGTACGTCGATCCGCGCGTGCCCGAAAACCAGCTGTTGTTGACGAGGTGCGGATGATCCTCGGTATCGGGATCGCCGTCCGGGTCGAGCATCCACTGCATCCCCGAGGTGACCTGCGAGATGGTGGAGGAACCGGCGTCGAGGATCTTGCCGACGATGAGCCGGGAGCCGTGTGCGATGCCGATGCCCGGAACCGGCCCGACAGCGCCCGTCCCGCCGACGAGGATCCCCGAGCCGAACGTCCCGTGCGCAAGGTTGTCGTACGGTTCCGACATCCCGAAAATAAAATCCTTCCACGCGTCGCCCGGGCGGAGCTTGCCCGCCAACGCCGGATGGCCCGGATCGATCCCCGTGTCGAGCGAACCGATGAGGACGGTACTCCCGTCGAGTCCGTACGCCTCCCAGACCGAATCGACGCCGGTGATGGTGATGTTCCAGGGGAGGGCGGAAGGGGTCCCGGGTCCCGCGACGGGAGCCGGCCCCGGCGCCGGGCCCCCGGGATGGTCCCACGTGAAGACCGGCTCGTCGGCGTCGATCGAGAGGACCGCGGGATCGAGCGCGAGCCGTTCGATCAGCTCCCGCGTGGCGTCCATCGCGACGGTCTGGTTGATCCAGAAGCGTTTGACCGGCACAGCGGGCCAGTCAGCTCCGAAACGGCGAATGACCGCGTCGAATGTTTCCGCGAGCGCGGATTGCAGGCCGCGGATCACGCGGCCGGAGCCGGCCGGGCGCGGCCGCCGGTCGGCCAGGGCGTCGGCGCCCCCGGCGAACGAGATGATGATCGGAATGGTTTTTGCGGACCCTTGCCGGTCGAGCCTGGCTTTCAGCGCGCCGGTGATCGTCCCGGCCAGCCCGACCGGCGGGGCGGAGAGGATCGATGCCAGGAGGAGGGTGAACAGGGCGTCGGTCGGGAATCGTCTCATCGGGTCTCCGGAAGAGCGTGGTGACAGCGCGCGGGATGATCGCCCTGGTATGGCCGGGTACGCCGCGCATCTCATAGATAGGGAAATAGCGGGTCGGCGGCAACAGCCGGCGGCCCGGAGCGGGGTGGGTTTCGTCGAACCGTTGCCGGGATGCGGCGGTCGGTAAATTCGGGATCCATCGACATTCATGAAAAATTTCACTATTTTCACCCGTTACCGCTCCCCATGATCCTCATCAATGGATTTCACATGAAGAACCCGTCAGCCCCCCTGCTCATCCTGCTCATCCTCGCCAATTTCCTCCCCGCGACCTGTCCGGCCCAGTCTTCCTCGGAGGCCGCCGTCTCCCATCTCAGGTGGCGGATGATCGGGCCGCACCGGGGGGGACGCACCGTGGGCGCGGCCGGCATCCCCGACCAACCCAACGTGTTTTACATCGGCGTCAACAACGGCGGGGTGTGGCGCACCAGCGATTACGGCCGGACGTGGAAGCCGATCTTCGACGACCAGCCGACAGGATCGATCGGGGCGATCGCCGTCGCGCCGTCGAATCCCGACATTCTCTACGTGGGGAGCGGGGAGGGTCTCCACCGGCCCGACCTCTCGACCGGCGACGGCGTCTTCAAATCCACCGACGCGGGAAAGAGCTGGAAGCATATGGGGCTCGCGGACGCGCAGCAGATCGGGGCGGTGATCGTCGACCCGCGCGACCCGGAGCGGGTGTTCGTCGCGGCCCTCGGTCACCCCTACGGCCCGAACGCGGAACGCGGCGTGTTTCGCACCGCCGACGGTGGCCGGACGTGGAAACGCGTACTCCATAAAGATGAAAACACCGGCGCGATCGCGCTCGAATTCGATCCTGTGAATCCGGACGTGATCTTCGCCGTGCTCTGGTCGGCCAGGCAGGGACCGTGGGAAAACGGCGCCTGGCAGGGGAAGACCAGCGGGCTCCATAAATCCACAGACGGCGGTGCCACCTGGCGGCACCTCGTCAACGGCCTGCCCGACAGCGCGCAGGGACTGGGCAGGATCGGCATCGCCATCTCCCGCTCCGATCCATCGCGGATGTACGCGCTCGTCGACGCGCCCGCTCTCGGCGGCGTCTACCGGTCGGACGACGCCGGAGAACACTGGGAGCGCGTCTCCTCCGAGGGAAGGGTCTGGGGCCGCGGCTCCGACTTCGCGGAGATCAAGGTCCACCCGAAGAACAGGAACGAGGTGTATGTCGGGAACGTCGCCGCGTACCGCTCGACCGACGGCGGGATGACGTTCACGGCGTTCAAGGGCGCGCCCGGGGGGGATGACTATCACGGAATCTGGATCAACCCCCTGCATCCGGAAATCATGCTCTTCGCCGCGGACCAGGGCGCCGTCATCACGGTCAACGGGGGGGAGAGCTGGAGCTCGTGGTACAACCAGCCCACCGCGCAGTTTTACCACGTCATCACCGACAACCAGTTTCCCTACAACGTCTACGGCGGTCAGCAGGAGAGCGGGTCGGTGGAGATCCCGAGCCGCGGCAATGACGGGCAGATCACGTTCCGGGAATGGCACCCGGTCGGCGCCGACGAGTACGCGTACATCGCGCCCGACCCGCTCGATCCGAACATCGTGTACGGCGGCAGGGTCACGCGGTTCGACAAGCGCACCGGCCAGACGCAGAACGTGGCCCCGGAGGCGGTCCGTTCGGGCAAGTACAGGAACCTCCGCACCGCCCCGCTCCATTTTTCCCCGGTCAATCCGACTGCGCTCTATTATGGGACGAACGTGCTGTTCAGGACGACGACCGGCGGCAACTCCTGGACGATCGTGAGCCCCGACCTCTCGCGCGAGGCCCCGGACGTGCCCGACAACGTCGGAATCTTCGAAACGACCGACCTGGCGAACCAGCCGCGCCGCGGCGTGATCTACGCGCTCGCGCTCTCGCCCCTCGACTCCAACCTCATCTGGGCCGGGACCGACGACGGTTACATCCACCTGACCCGCGACGGGGGTCTCAGCTGGCGCAATTTCACGCCGCCGGCGATCACCTCGTGGAGCAAGATTGCGGGAATGGAGGCGGGGCACTTCGACGTGAACACGGCGTACGCCGCGGTCAACCGGATCAAGCTCGACGACATGCGCCCGCACATTTACCGGACGCGCAACGGCGGGAAGTCGTGGAAGGAGATCGTCGCCGGGCTGCCCGCGAGCGGTCCGGTGAACGCGGTGCGGGAGGACCCCGTGAAGGAGGGGCTGCTGTATGCCGCAACCGAACGGGCCGTCTACGTCTCGTTCGACGACGGCGACCACTGGCAGTCGCTGCGGAACAACATGCCCGCCACCTCGATCAGGGACCTGGTGGTCCACGACGCCGACCTCGTCGTGGGCACACACGGCCGGTCGTTCTGGGTCCTCGACGACGTCAGCGCGCTGCGGCAGATGGACGCCGGGAGGCCCGGCTCCTCCGCGCGCCTCTTCACGCCGAAGCCCGCCGTCCGCGTGCGGTGGAACATGAACACCGACACCCCCCTGCCTCCCGACGAACCATCGGGGGAGAACCCCCCCGACGGCGCGATCATCGATTATTACCTCCCGCGCGACGCGAAAGAGGTTGTCCTCGAAATCGCGGATTCTTCGGGAACCGTCGTCCGGAAATATTCGAACCGGGACGCGGTCGAACCGGTCAACGAGAAGGAGCTCCGCTTCCCGGCGTACTGGATCCGGCCCGCCGCGGGACTCTCCGCGGAGAAGGGGATGCGGCGATTCGTGTGGGACCTCCATTACGCCCCGCCGGAGAACCTGCCGCGGTCCTGGCCCATCGCTGCGGTCTACCGCAACACGGCCGGCAACCCGATGGGCCCCTGGGTGATGCCGGGGAAGTACACTGTGACGCTGACGGTGGACGGCAAACGCCTCCGGGCGCCGTTGACGGTGACGATGGATCCGCGGGTAACCGCGACGCCGGCGGAGCTCGGCGATCAGTTCACCCTCTCGATGAGCTGTTACCGGGGCCTGGCCCGTTTGCAGCAGCTCATCGGCGAGAACCGGTCGCTGCGGAAGCAGATCGCGTCGCTGCTTCCGGACCCGGCCGACGCCCTCCTGCGCGACTCCCTCGCGGCCCTCGATAAAAAACTCCGGGCGTCGGAGGGGAGCGGACCGCCGAACGACCTCGACATCATCTACTCCACCGTGCGTGACGACAGGAGCGTGCGCGAGACGCTCAACGGAGCGCAGACGAGGCTCCTCTACGTGATGATGCTGCTGCAGGGAGCCGACGCCCGGCCGACCGATGCGCAGAGGGCGGCCGTCGCCGAGGGCGAAGCGCTGGTCACGACGATCGGCAACCAGTGGGAGGCGTACAAGGCTGGCGCCGTCCGGGAGATCAACAGGATGCTCGCCGAACGAAAACTCCGCGCGCTGGAGGTGGGTGACGGGAAGTGAAATTCAGGTCTCTCGAGGAGCTTCGCCGGCTGCTGCCGGATTCTGACACGGGCGCGCCGGCGCCTGCCGGATCGACGCGCGCCGCCACGCGCGGGCACGACGGGAAAGGGAGGAGCGTCCGCGTCGTGCTCGACAGGAAGGGACGCAAGGGGAAGACGGTGACCCTGGTGACCGGCCTGCAGCACAATCCGGGAACGATGCTGGAGATCGCGCGGCTCCTCAAGGAACGGTGCGGTACCGGGGGGACGGTGAAGGAGGGGAACATCGAGCTTCAGGGGGACCAGCGGGAGCGGGCGGGAATGGAGCTGGAACGGATGAATTACATCGTGAAATGAGATTGAGAATCTCCCGTTGAGGGAAGCGGCCTTCCCCGGCGTCTCCGGACCGTGTACATGTTCGAAGGACTCCGGGCCTCCTTGATTCTTTTCCGAAATTTCGTATCATTTCACAGCTCGTCCAATTCCGAAAACTATCATCATATCGCCTGGGGAGGCGTATGCAGTTAAAAATTTCACACTGACCGGTTCCCGTAGCCATGCTGCCACTGCGGGAACTGCTCCATTCGATGACCTCCGGCCGGCCCCCCGAGCCGGTTGTCGATGAATTTGTCGCTTTTTGCAGGAAGACCGCGACCATCCTTCTCAGGAAGAAAATCGCCGTCAGCAGGCTGAACCTCAGCCACGTCTCCCTCTCCGTCGACGATCTCGCGCTTGACTGTGTGGCGGATCTTTTTTCGCGCAACGAACAGGGCAATTTCACCCAGCTGCAGGTCTATATGCGGGGGATTGATCCGGAACGAATGACGGAGGCCGAACTGACCGCGCATCTGCGCCGCCTGGTGTTCGCCAAGGTCAACCAGGGGATCTTCAGGGTGTACCACGAAATCGACCCGTCCCTCAGCAGGATCATCCGGAACATCAAGCTGTCGGTCAACGCCCTCGAGAACTTCACCACGATCAACCGGTTCGGCGAGACCTACCTGGTGCCGTCGGCGACTGACCCTCTTGAACACCTCCCGCTCATCGAACCCGTCATGATCAGGGAAGAGCTGGGGCGCCTGGCCGGGAAAAACGCCACCATCCCGGAGCTCCTCGCCTACCTCTCGCGCTGCCTGCAGGAACAGGCGGAGTACAGCCGGATGGTGTCGATCGTCCAGGTGGCGCTCATCATCAGGAGCTTGTATTCGAACGGGCCGCCGGACGAGGAAGCCACGACGAATTCCGACGGGGCTGTTTCCGTCCTCGACGCCGCCGACATCATCCGGGCGGCGTGCCTCTGGGTGAAGGTCCGCGCGACGAAGAAGTATGTGGATTCCGGGAAGGTCGCCGCGCCGGTGTTCGGTCACTACTTTTCAGTCATTGAAGCGGCGCTGTTGCAATCCATCACGGAGAAGGAGGCCGACGACGCCGGCTACTTCGCCGAATTGTCCAAACTCGTCCCGGAACTCACGCCGGAAGAATACCGGGCCCGGCATAAATCGAGGCTCGAATATCTCGGCCGGATCGCCCGCCGCCGCGCATTGACAGAGCTGAAACGGCTGTTTTGAGCACCGGAATTCAGCCCGACTCCACGACCGACACGATATTATTACAGTGACACACCCCGACGAACATACGCTGGAGCTCTACGTCCTGAACGCCGATTCGGTCGCCGATCGGCGGGCCGAAATCGAGGAGCATTGCGTGACGTGCGCCGGCTGCAGGTCCCTCATCTCTGAAATTTCCTCGTTTTATGGCGAGCTGGACCGGGAACTTCAGCGGCCGGAGCCCCTCCCGGATATTTCCGCGGGACGCCATCTCGTCAAACGGAACCCCGGCCTCGCCCTCTGGGAGGAACGGCTGGCCGCGGGTCCGTGGACGGGATGGGGGACACCCGTGCAGAAACTGCGATACTACATCCGGAGGCATCCCATCGCTGCTGCCGGCTCAAGCTTCGCGTTGGCCGCCGTTACCGGGATCGGCCTGCTGATGGGGTACGGGGACGCGTCGGGGGACGTCAATCCCGCATATGTCGAGCTCAATACGATCAACGGCCATTTCGAGGTCTACAATCAGGGCAACGAGAAACTCTGGAGCAGGCTGCTCGATGACCCGAAATCCAATCTGGGAGACCTGAACGTCCGTGAGAGGCCACGGTACCAGGTTGTGGATCTCGACGGTGACGGACACAGGGAAGTGCTGACCACGTTGAACCTCCGGGGTGAACCGACGATACCGCAGGCCGGATTGCACGTCTTTAACGGGTTGGGGGACCGTTACGACGTGCTGGTCGACCGCCGGGTCGGATTCAGGGGAACGCGGTATGAATTGCCCGTCCGGATCGAAGGCGGGAGCATGGTCATCCTCGACACGTCGGTGCGGACGAACCCGGAATTGTACCTGACGATGAAGAACGACCGTTCCCCGAATGCGGTCGTCAGGATGAACAGCCGGGGTGAAGTGCTGGGGGAATACTGGCATCACGGCCAGTTCAACGCGGCCTATGTCTCTGACATCAACGGGGACGGACGGCCCGAGCTGGTCCTGTGCGGTTTCAACGATGTGGACGATGACTCACAACCGGCAAGCCCCGTCATCATCATCGTCGATCCCCGCAAGATCGCCGGCAAACGGGAATCGTCTGTCACCAGGGGATACGGATACGGGAAATCCGACGCGGAATTGTATTACATACGCCTGCCGCTGACCGAGATGAACGCGATCACGGCCGTCGGCGCCGGGGTCAGCCGGATGGTCGTGCAGGACGACCGGCTGGTGTTCCTCTGGAGACTCGTGGATCACGCCGGGATAAGTTACGACATGGAATTCGTCTTTTCCGCCTCGCTGCAACCGCTCCGGGTCATCTCCACCACCCACACAACCCAATTCTACGAACGTGAGTTCGCCGCCGGGAGGTCCACGACGCGGATGAATCCGGGATATCTCGAAACCATAAGGTCCCGGGTCAGGTTCTGGGACGGCAGGGAGTGGAGGAACGAAGTGGTGGATGTCTGCGGGACCAGGGCGCGGATCAGCCGTCAGGAATCGCGTTAATCCGCTCACGCGGGTCCCGGTGTCCAGACGGAAACGCCATCCCGCCAACAGCGCTTGACTTCTTTCTGAACCCTGCCTACCTTACCGTATTGCCTTCCTTCAGGGCCCGGGTTTGAATTTCCACCTGAAATATCCGTTGTGCGATCTCGTGGACCGCGCCATCGCGGGCGACTACACGCGCGACCAGCTCGGTGAGCTGCATAAACTGGTCTACATACTCGCCCGGGGATACGTCCGGATGCGCTCCCGCAACGGCCAGCTTCCGCTCCGGCTCCTTGGGTTGTGCGAGGCCGACGTCGTCCACGACTGCATCGCCGAAATATTCACCCGCAACGGTACCGGTGAGCTCGTCGAGATCTCCCGCTACTTCTCCTACCGCCGCGTGACGCCCGGGACGATCCCCGGGGAGAAGCTCACGGCGCATCTGCGTAATCTGGTGTTTACCGTCGCCGGCGACAACATCTTCAGGATGCTCAACGAGGCGGACCCCGCGCTCGGGAAGGTCATCCGCAACCTGAAGCTGGCGGTGCAGAAATCCGACGACTGGACGATGGAAACGCGCTTCGAGGACAAGGTACTCGTGCTCCGCTGCCACGACGGCGCTTCCCACCGGGACGGGGTCGGTCCGGCGCACCGGCTTCAGGTGCCGCCAGAGGACCATCACATCGAACCCGTGGTGTATGAAGCCATCGCTCGCCATCGTGAAATTCCCGCGTTGATGAGCTGTCTGGCGGACAAGCTGAGGAACTCTGAACGCGTCTGCCAACCCATCCCGATCATTTCCCTCGCCGTGATGATCAAACAGGGGTATGAACGTCACCGCGTGGCCGATGACGCCCCTGAGGCAACGGAATCGGGGATGGACCAGGGGGAGCTTGCGGTCGTCATCGGGGAGTGTTGCGACGCCGTGGACCGTTCGATGAGAAACAAATACGTGGGGAGGGGGAGGGTCAACGACGAAATATTCACCAACTACATCGCCGCCCTCCGGCAGTACTACGTGTCCGGCCTGGCCCTCGGCGGCGATCCGCATCCCGCGGGGAGGGTGACCCATTTTGACAGCCTTCAAGCAGTCCTGCCCTCACTGTCGAGGGAAGAATATTCGCGGAATCACCGCACAGTCTTCGAGTATCTGGCAAGGCAGGTCAAGGCCTGCCTTCGGAATTCCCTTTCACCGTAGTCCATATTCGTACCAGGGGGCCCTTGACGCAGACCGATAACACCGACGGACATCCCGGCGAGCAATCGCTGGAATTATTTGTGCTTGATTCCGATTCGCTCGGGGGGGTCGACAAGGCCGCCCTGACCCGCCACCTCGAACAGTGCGCGGGCTGCCGGGAGCTGGCGGGCCGGATCGCGGAGTTCTACCGTGAGCTGGAGTCCGAACTTGGAAACATCGACGGAAGCCTCCCCATCCCGTCGCCCGACGACCTTCCGCTCAAAGTCCGACAGTCGATGGCGTATCGGCGCCCCGATCGGCCGGCCATTCACGAGGTCGAGACCCGCCTCCCGTTCCGGGTCGCCAGGTGGGTCACGAGGCACCCGGTGGCCGCGACGGCTGGATCAGTGCTCGCCTTCGGAGGACTGGCGGCGTTTCTCCTGTGGGTCCGCCCCGGGACGGATCGCCCGGTCGAGGATGTCAATCCTGTCCAGCTCGATATGCGGGGCCTGACGATGCTCGTCAAGAACCGGTCGGGCCAGACCGTGGGATCGATCCCGGGCGACGACGGACTCGCGTACGAATACGCCAACGACCGCGAAAGGTTTTTGGCCGACCACCGGTTCATCGACGTCACGGGAGATGGTAACGCCGAACTCCTCCGGGTCAGGCGGCAAACGGCGAACAATCGATCGAAATATTTTGTGGAATGTCACACATTCAACCCACAGGAGGTCCTCTGGGTCAGTGAAATATCGCGGGAACTCGATTTTCCGATGCGACCGGACGGAAATTCTCCCAAGTATGAGGTTCAGCGATTCGAGGTGGGGAATTATGACGGGGAGGGGGGCCCCGAGGCGTTGCTCCTGCTCTCGAGCGGGTCGTTTCCTTCGGAAATCCTGAAACTCGATGGCCTCACCGGAGACGAATTAAGCCATTCCATCCACGTCGGCGGGTTGGCGGAGATGCAGATTCAGGACCTCGACGGTGATTCCTTGAAGGAGATCATCGTGGGGGGGACGAACAATTCCTTCAACGAGGCCGCCCTCGTCGTCATCGACCCCCGCCGGGTGCGGGGCCAATTGCTCTACACGGGGGATTACGCGCTGGCGGACCCGACCCCCGCGAACGAACGCGCCTATGTCCGGATACCCAGGACCATCGTGGGCCGTTCCGATCCGACCAGCCGGCGGAGCGCCGTCAAGGAGATCATCCACAACGACCGGGACAATACGCTCAGGGTGGAAATCGTGGACAATCCCAACCGCCCCTCCGGACCGTCCGATTTCTACGTCACGTTCAACCCGGACCTCTCGATAAAAATGATCGAGACGGGAGACGGATACAACAGTTACGCCGATTCGCTGGTGTCGGTCGGCCTGCTCAGGGTAAAACCCGACCGGGAGTATTTCGAGAGCTATAAAAAACAGATCTTCTGGTGGAACGGGCAAGCGTGGGTGAACCGGCCGGCGTGGAACGGGAATCCCGGCGGTCCGCGCGCCTCTTCGTGACTTGCGAAATCCCCCCTTTTTCCGTACCTATCGTCATCAGAACGACCACGCCCGGGTGTAATCCGGCGCCCCCATCACGATCAGAGGAACGCGACCAATGCGCCCGATCCGTTTCATCCTCCCGCCGCTCGTCCTCGTTTTCGCCTTCATCGCGGCCCCCGATCGGAAAGCGACGGTCCCGTCTCGCTCCTCGACCGTGGACGGGGTGAGGGAACGCCTCGCGGGCCTCTCCTCCCAGCCGGAGGACGACTGGTTTTTCACGAAGCGCGCCTACCCGCGGTTCGAGCTGCCCGACCGGGTGGCCGAGAAGCTGGAGCGATCGGCCGCAGTGGTCAAGAAAACCCGGCCGCGGACCGCCGCGACGGCGAGTGCCGCCTGGACCCCGATCGGGCCGACCAACATCGGCGGCAGGATCACGGCCGTCATCATCCACCCGACAGACGCCAACCTCTTCTACGCCGCCGCCGCCTCCGGGGGGGTGTGGAAGACCACCAATTTCGGTCTGACCTGGGCGAACGTGTTCAACGAAAGCTTCTCGATCGGCTCGCTGGCGTTCGACCCGACCGATCCGTCGGTCATCTACGTCGGCACCGGCGAATCGAACCCGAGCAGCGTCGACACGTATCCCGGCAACGGGCTCTGGAGGTCCACCGACGCGGGGGCGAGCTGGGCCAACCTGGGCCTGGCGGAAACCGGGCACATCGCGAAGATCGCGGTCAACCCCCTCAACCCGAACACGTTGTACGTGGCGGCGTTCGGCCTCTACCGGACGAAGAACGTCGACAAGGGTGTCTACCGGTCGTTCGACGCGGGCGCTTCGTGGACCCGGGTGCTCCAGGTCGACTCGATCACGGGGGCGACCGACCTCCAGATCGACCCGGACGACACCGCGAGGGTGATCGCGGCGACGCACACCTATTATAGGACGCTGCCGACGGTCCAGCGCGGGGGAGCGGGGAGCGGGCTCTATCTCACGACCGACGCCGGCGCCGGCTGGACGCAGGTGACGTCGGGATTCCCGTTCAATGACGCGAACGTGGGGTCGATTTCGATCGATTACTCGGAGAGCAGCCCCTCGATCGTCTACGCGACGGTTTCGGGCGGCGGCGGTTTCAACTGGGACGGGGTGTACAAGAGCGTCGACAACGGCGACAATTGGACGAAGGTGTTCAACAATGCCGGGACCTTCTCGGAAGGCCAGGTATGGTACAACAACATCCTCAAGGTCCATCCGGCCGATCCGAACATCGTCTGGACCGGGATGACGCAGATGTACAAGTCGGCCAACGGCGGAGCATCGTTCGGATTCGCTGCGATCAGCGGAGATTATCACGTAGACCATCACGCGATCGAGTACGCGCCGTCCGACGCGAACAAAATGGTCTTCGGCAATGACGGCGGCATCTACACCTCCACGGACGGCGGGGCGACCTGGCTTCACGCCGGCAACCTGCCGATCACGCAGTTTTATGCCGGCACCATCGCGGCGCAGAGCCGGTACCACGTCCTCGGCGGCGCGCAGGACAACTCGACAATGCGGACGCACACGGGCATCGGGAACGACTGGGGGATCATCTTCGGCGGTGACGGGTTCAACTGCGCCGTCGATCCCACCGATTCGAACATCATTTACGCCGAATACCAGAACGGCGGACTCGTCTACTCGACCGATGGAGGAGTCGGGTGGAGCACCGGCACGAGCGGCATCAATTTCGCCGAGCCGGTGAACTGGCAGATGCCGTTCGTCCTCGACGCGCAGAACCCGAAAAAACTCTACGCGGGGACGAACTACCTCTACCGGAGCACGAACGGCGCCTCCTCCTGGACGAAGATCTCGCCCCTCCTGACCTACAACCTGGGCGGGTTCTTCAGCACGCTTTCGACGATCGACGTGGCGCCGACCGACTCGATGGTGGTCTACGCCGGCACGGGCGACGGGCGTCTCTGGGTCACGACCGACGGCGGAACGGGGTGGACCGACATCGCCTCCGGGCTGCCGCTGCGCTGGGTTTCGCGCGTCACGGTGGACCATGACAGCGCAAACATCGCCTACGTGACGCTGTCGGGCTTCCGGGAGTACGACAACCAGGGGCACATCTACCGCACCACGGACTACGGCGCCTCGTGGACCGACATCGGGACGACCCTCCCCGACATCCCGCTCAACGACGTGCTCGTCGATCCCGATGATCCGTCGACCCTCTTTGTCGCCTCCGACCTGAACGTGATGCACACGACCGACCTCGGGACGACCTGGGCGGAACTCGGCACCGGATTGCCGGGGGTGACGGTCCACGACATCCACATCCACGCGGCGACCCGGACGCTCGCGGCGTTCACGCACGGACGGTCGGTCTACACGTACGACCTGCCCGCGTCGTACGGCTGGAGCGTCCAGGCGGAGATCCAGCCGCGATGGAACCTGCTTTCCAACCCGGTCGATTCGACCGACGCCTCGCTCGCCGCGAATTTTCCGGAGGCCTTGTCGCAGGCGTACACGTTTTCCGGCGGTTCCTACGCGAGCGGCGGCACGTTGAATCCCGGAACGGGGTACTGGGTGAAGTTCCCCGAGTCCCCCGCCTCGCCCCACTCGTTCACCGGCTCGCCGATCAGCGCCGACACGATCCCGGTCTTCGAGGGGTGGAACATGATCGGTTCGATCAGTTCGCCGGTCGCGGTCGGCGAGATCACCTCCGATCCGCCGGGCCTGGTGACCTCGCAGTTTTTCGGGTACCTCGCCGGGTATTACAACGCGACGGCGATCGAGCCGGGGAAGGGGTACTGGGTGAAGGTTTCGGGGGACGGGGAGCTGATCCTCACCGACGCGCCCGCCGCGACTCCGGGGACCGGAATTGTCGTCAGGGAGATCGCGGAAACGCCCCCGGGCCCCCCGGACGCCGGCACGACGCCGGCATCGACGCCCCGGGCGTTCAGGCTGTCGCAGAACTATCCCAACCCGTTCAATCCGGTCACGAACATTTCGTACGCGATTCCGGCCGACGCGCGGGTGAGACTCACCGTCGTGAACCTCCTGGGGCAGGAACTTTTCGTGCTGGTCGACGGCGTGCAGGAGGCCGGCGAACACGGCGTGACATTCGACGCCGCGGGTCTGCCGGGCGGGATCTATCTCTGTTCCATCACGGCCGGGGAATTCTCGGCCGTACGCAAAATGGTGGTGATGAAGTAGATCTCCGGCGGGGGATGATCCCCGCGCTGATCGGCGCGCGCTGACCGGCCCGGCCCGTCATTGAATGTTTCGGGCCGATCCGTTATATTCCCTCCATCGCCTGCCCATCACGAATCGGGCCCCGCGAGTGCGCGGGCCGGATCGCCGTTCTCTCACCGCCAGCACCCGATAGGGGACCGCCGCCATGACCAGGACCATTGTCTTCATCAGTTCGCTTATGCTGCTCGCAGGATTCGCCTACCAATCAGGAAACCCGCTCCTGGAGGAATGGAACACGCCATTCCAGACCCCCCCGTTCAATTCCATCAGGAGTGAGCATTTCCTCCCCGCCTACGAGGAGGGGATGAGGGTCGAGATGGGCGAGGTGGAGGCGATCGCCGGCAATCCCGAACCACCGACCTTCGCGAACACGATCGGCGCGCTCGAGCAGAGCGGCAGGCTGCTCGATAACGTCTCGAGGGTATTCAACGCCCTGAACGGCGCCAACACCACCGACGAGCTGCAGAAAATATCACAGGTGATCGAACCCCTGACGACCAAACATAGCGACGACATCAGCCTGAACCCGGGACTCTTCGCCCGCATCAAACTGCTCTACGACGCGAAAGCGACGCTCGGGTTGAACCCCGAGGAGAACACGCTCCTGGAAAACTATTACCAGAACTTCGTCCGGAGCGGCGCGAACCTCACGGATGAACAGAAGGCCGCGATGCGGAAGATCAACGACGAATTGAGCAACCTCTACGTCAGGTTCCGGCAGAACCACCTCAACCAGACCAACGCCGTCGCGCTCGTCATCGACAGGAAGGAAGACCTGGCAGGCCTGCCTGACGACGTGGTGAGGGCCGCCGCCGACGCGGCCAAGGCGAAAAAGCTGGAAGGGAAGTGGGCGTTTACCCTCCAGAAGCCGAGCTTCCTCCCGTTCCTGCAGTATTCGGATAACCGAAACCTCCGGGAAGTCGTGTACAGGGCGTACGCGAACCGCGGAAACAACAACGACGAGTATGACAATAAAAAAATCATCTCCCGGATCGCGGCGCTCCGGGTGGAACGGGCGAAACTCCTCGGGTACGCGACACCCGCCGACGTCGTGCTGGAGCGGAACATGGCCAAGAAGCCGGAAAAGGTATACAAGTTCCTGAACGACCTCTGGACGCCCGCCCTGAAGCGGGCGCGGATGGAAGTCGCCGACATGCAGGCGATCGTCGACAGGGATAGGGGCGGGTTCAAACTCGCGGCCTGGGACTGGTGGTACTACGCCGAGAAGGTGAAAAAGGAGAAATACGCCCTCGACGAGACGATGCTTCGACCCTATTTCAAGATGGAAAACGTCCGCAAGGGGGCGTTCGACGTGGCCGGGAAGCTCTATGGAATAAGGTTCATCCAGAGAAACGACATCCAGGTCTACGCTCCGGATGTCGAGGTTTTCGAGGTTCAGGAGGCCGACGGAAAACACCTCGGCATCTTTTATACCGATTACTACCCGCGGGACGGGAAGCGGGCCGGGGCGTGGTCGAGCAGTTTCCGGAGCCAGTCCAACATGGACGGCAGGTTCGTGACGCCGCTGGTCTATAACGTCGGTAATTTCTCGAAACCCACCGCGGACAAACCGTCCCTGATGAGCATCGACGAAGTCCAGACGCTCTTCCACGAGCTCGGGCACGGGCTGAACAGCCTCTTCGGAAACACGGTCTACGCGGGTTCGCGGTCGACGCCGAGGGATTTCGTTGAACTGCCCTCGCAGGTGATGGAAAACTGGGCGATGGATCCGGCCGTGATGAGCGGGTACGCGGTCCACTACCAGACCGGCGAGCCAATACCGCAGGAGCTGATCGACAAGCTCCAGAAGGCGAAATACTTCAACCAGGGGTTCGAAACGGTGGAGTACCTGGCCGCGTCGTTCCTCGACATGGACTGGCACACCATGGGCGCGGCGACGGAACCGGACGCGGCATTGTTCGAGAAACAATCGCTCCGGAAGATCGGCCTCATCGACGAGATCCAGCCGCGCTACCAGAGCACCAATTTCAGCCACATCTTTTCAAGCGACGGCTACGCGGCCGGCTATTACAGTTACGTGTGGGCCGAGGTCCTCGACGCCGACGC
>CAZQSM010000046.1:0-18469 GCA_964596065.1 uncultured Chlorobiaceae bacterium
CCTGTTCCAGGAAGTCCCCGACCGCGGCGCGCAGATCGTCGGTGTCGCCGTCGCCCACGAGCGATCCCCTGATGTCGAGGATGCCGACGGTCCCCTTGTTCCTTGTTGACGCCTTGACGGACACGGACATCTCCTGGTGTAGTGGTGGGGCGGGCATTCAGCGCGCCCGCCATGATCCGGAGACAGATACGGCAACGATCGTGCCAGGGATGTTCGCCCGAAAAACCACTGGAACGGAGGCATTTTCATTGTTACCGGCCGGGCGGGTCCACCCGGTCGTGCATTTTGCAGGAGGGTAAAGGCCGCCGCCGGCGGCTGATGGTCAATCCGGTCCGGATTCGGGTGATCCGGTGGGATGCAATTTGCAACTTCATAATCCGTATTTCTTGCGTTTTCTCCAGAGCGTCGTCGGATCGATCTGCAGGACCCGTGCCGCCTCGTCCAGATCCCTGGAGATGCCGAGGATGCGCGCGATATGCGCCCGTTCGGCCTCCTCGAGCGAGATCAGCCCCCCCACCGCGTCGGCCGCCGCGCGAAATTCCTCCGGCAGCTGCCCCGTGCCGATGGCGCCATCCACGGAGAGCAGCGCCGCCCGTTCCATCACGTTCTCGAGTTCGCGCACATTTCCCGGCCAGGCGTGGGTCGTGAGCCGGTCGAGCGCGTCGGGGAGTATCCTGAGCTCCCTGTCCGGGGAAAATTTCCCGAGGAAATGGTGGATGAGGAGCAGGAGGTCTTCGGGCCTCGACCGCAGCGGCGGCAGGTTCAGCCGCACCGCGTTGATCCTGTAATAGAGGTCGTCGCGGAACGACCCGTCGCCGAGCGCGTCGGAGAGCTTCCGATTGGTCGCCGCGATGATCCTCACGTCGACCTTCCTCGTTTCGTTGTCCCCCACGCGTTCGAACTCGCGGTGCTGGAGGAACCGGAGGAGCTTCACCTGGGTCGCGTTGCTCATCTCCGCCACCTCGTCCAGGAACACCGTCCCCCCGTCGGCCGCTTCGAACCGGCCCTCGCGGGTCCGGATCGCCCCGGTGAACGCCCCCTTCACGTGTCCGAAGAGCTCGCTCTCGAGGAGCTGTTCTGGGAGCGCCGCGCAGTTCACCCTGATCAGCGGCCGCTCGCGACGCTGGCTGTTCCGGTGGATGAACTGGGCGACCAGCTCCTTCCCGGTCCCGCTTTCCCCTTCGATCAGGACGGTCAGGGGGCTGTCGGCGACCTGGCGGGCGAGCTGGATCTGCTCCCGCATCGCGGGGTTGCGGGTGACGATCTCCGTCGCGGCGTCGCCGGCGGCGACCAGCTCCCGGAGCCGCTTCACCTCCCCCTCCAGCCGGTGGTGGTCGAGCACCTTCCGGGTGAAGAGCTGGAGTTCCTTCAGGTCGAACGGCTTCTGGAGAAAATCGAACGCCCCCGCGCGGATCGCCTCGACCGCGCTGTCGATGGATCCGTGGGCGGTGATGATCACGGCCGTGGTGGAAGGCGACTTCTCCTTGATCGCCCGGAGCACCTGCATCCCGTCGACCGGCGCCATCATCAGGTCGATGAACGCGATGTCGTAGCGGCCGGGTTCGAGCCGGTCGATCGCGTCGACCGGGTTGCCGAAGGCGTCGACCGAGAGGCCGATCGCCTCGAGCCCGATCCGGAGGATCTTGAGAATGTTCTTCTCGTCGTCGACGACGAGGGCGGTCGGTTTTCCGGTCACGGGGCCACCGTCCGCGAGAGCGGCAGCCTGAACGAAAACGTCGATCCCCGGTCGAGTTCGCTCTCCGCCCAGATCGATCCCCCGTGGAGTTCCACGATCTCCTTGGCGATCGCCAGGCCGAGCCCCACGCTTCCGGGCGTGGCAATCTGCGACGCCTTCACCTGCACGAACTTGTCGAAAATCGTCCCGAGCTGGTCCTCCGGGATACCGCGTCCGGTGTCGGCGACCTGGACGAGGATGACCCCGTTCTCCCTGGAGGCCCGGATTTCCACGCGGCCGCCCGGTTCGGTGTACCGGAGGGCGTTGCTGACCAGATTCGAGACCACCCAGGAAAATTGCTGCTCGTCGCCGGTGAGCGGCGGGAGGCCTCCCTGGCTGACGACGGCGAGCTCCACCCCCTTTTCCTGGAAGGGGAGCTTCAGCGGCTGGAGCGTCGACTCGATCGCGGCGGCGACATCGAACGGCTCCGACTTGATCTCGGTCTTTCCCCCCTCGAGCCGGGAGAGCTGCAGGAGCTCCCGCACCAGCTTGGTCAGGCGCTCGCAGTCCTGCTTCGATCCCGCGAGGATCTCCTCCTGCTCACTGGTGAGGGGCCCGAGGAGCTTCTGCCGGAGGATGTCGACCCCCATGTTGATGGAGGTGAGCGGCGTCCGGAACTCGTGGGAGACCGCGGCCATAAAATCCGATTTCATCTTGTCGATTTCCTTGTAGAGCGTGACGTCCTGGAGCACGAGCACCATGCCCCCCCGTTCCGAGGGATCCCTCGAAGGGATGAGGGTGATCCTGGGCCTGAGGTAGATCGTCTTGTTCTTGTAGCGGAACGAGAGGTACGGTTCATCCCGGACGGCGGATTCGTCCCCGCTCGCGAGGATGGCTTTCAGCCTCGGGTCGCGGATGATTTCCGCGGCGGGCCGGCCGATCGCGTCGGACTCGGTCACCTGCAGGAGTTCGACGGCCGACTGGTTGAGGAGCTGGATGCGGAAGTCCGCGTCGCTCACGATGATGGCGTCGGCGATGCTCTCGACGATCGTTTCGGACTTGTTCTTCTCGGTGATGATCTGCTGGACGTTCATCTCCTCGTACCGCCGGAGCCGTTCGGTCATCTTGTTGAACTCGCGGCTGAGCTCCCCGATCTCGTCGTTGGTCACGATGTCCAGCTTCAGGTCGAGCCTGCCCCTCCCGATCCGGTGGACGGTATCGGTGAGGCGCTCCGCCGGCTCAATGATCCGCTTGGTGAACTGGAGCATCGTCACAACGCTCAGCGACACGGCGATGAGCGACGCCACGATGACCGCGAGGCTCGCCTCGTCCGAGGTGGTCCGCGTCTCCCTCGCCACGATCTGGAGCATCTTCTGGTTTTCCTCGAGGAGCCAGAAACAGTTGTCGATCAGCCGCTTCGAAAACGGAGTGATCCGGTCGAGGTAGAAGGTCCTGGCGGTGGCGAATTCCCCCCCGTCGGCCATCAGGAAGAGCGAGTCGGCGACGAGCAGGTACCCGGCGTAGGTCGCGCTGATGTCGGACAGGATCAGCGCGAGGTCGGGGTGGCTGCTGTCCTTCTCCGCGATCTGGAAATTCCGGTAGAACTCGTTCTTCGCGTCGTCGAACCTGGTCCGGCCGTTGGGCAGGTCCTGCGAGAGGACGAGCGAGAGGGCATTTTCGTGCCGTTCGACGGAGCGGGCCATGTTCTCCAGCGAAATCATCTTCGGGAAGTTTTCCGCCAGAAGGATGTTCGTGGACTGCGTCAGGCCGGTGAAATTGTAGATCGCCCATCCGGTGAGGAGCACGTTGATGACGACGAGGAACACGTACCCTACGCCGACTTTGAAGCGGAGGCTCCTGAAAAACGGGATCTTCATTCGGCCGGCAGGAAATGGTCAGGAATTCAGGAGACAATATATCCAGATACGGGTCGAATTTCAAGAATTTGCTTCTGCGGGAATAATTGGATATACTTTCGGTCATTCTTTCAAAACATCGCGGTTTCCTGATTTTCCCGTGGAATTAGTCACCAGCCGGCCGAGGGTCCTCGGTTGGATCCGCAGCGCCGCCATCCTCGACGGCGACTGGGGAACCAGCATCGCCTACGTCCTCGGGATCGGCTTCGCCCTCGGGGGTACCGCCAGCACCTTCCACCTGGTGATGATGCTGGGCCTGACCTCCATCGTCGCGCTCAACTACATCACGATCTGCCGGCTCTACCCGGACGGCGGCGGCGTCTACAGTTCGCTGCGGAACCGTTCCCGGACGATGGCCGTCATCGGGGCCCTGATGCTGGCCGCCGATTACATCGTCACGGCGTCGCTCTCGGTCCTTGAAGCGTGTCACTACCTCGGCCTCCCCCACCCGGTCTTCTACGCCTCCCTCATCATCGCGGGGATCGGCGTCCTCAACCTCTTCGGCCCCCGCCACGCGGGCACCCTGGCGGTGATGATCTCCACCGCGACGCTCGCCGCGCTCATCGTCCTTGCGTTTTTCGCCTTTCCCACGGTCATCCCGAACATCCGGGTGACCCCGGCGGAGGGGGGACTGATGCCGAACTGGCACATCTTCGTGGGCGTCATCCTCTCGATCTCCGGGATCGAGTCGATCTCGAACATGACGAGCGTGATGAAGGACCCGGCCAGGAACTCCCGGCGGGCCATCCTGAGCGTCCTGATCAAGATCTCGAGCCTGACGCTGATCCTCGGCTTCGCGATGAACGCCCTGCCGGAGGCGATGCTGAAGGACCACATCGAATACATGCTCCGGTTCCTCGGGGAGCATTACGTCGGGGATTGGTTCGGCGCGGTCATCGGCGTCACGGTCGGGCTCCTGCTGATCTCCGCGGGAAACACGTCGATCAACGCCCTGATGTCGCTCCAGTTCCTGATGTCGGCCGACCGGGAACTCCCGCCGGCCCTCCGCAAACTGAACCGGTACGGCGTCCCCCACCTGGCGCTCGCCGTCGCCGTGGCCCTGCCGCTGATCGTCCTGATCGTCGAGGCGGACGTTCTCGCGCTCGCCTCCCTCTACGCCATCGGCGTCGTCGGGGCGATCCTGATCAACGTCTTCTCGACTGGCATCAACCGGTCCCTGACCATTCCCATGGGCATCCGGATCATGATGCTCGTCTCGGCGGCCGTCCTGCTGCTGATCGAAGTCACGATCGCGATCGACAAGATCCAGGCCCTCGTCTTCGTCACGGCGGTGATCGCCGTCGGGATGGGCGCCAGGATGGTCACGAACCGCCGGACGCGGGGCGCGGCGGCCCCCGGGGCCGTCGCCGGCGCCCCCGTCCCGGTCGCGGCGAAGGCGCGTCCGATGAAGCCCGTTCCCCCCGGCGGGAAGCGGATCCTCGTGGCGGTCCACCAGTTGAGCGAGATCCTCCTCCGCCGCGTCTGCGAGGAGGCGCAGTCCCAAAACTCGTTCCTCTTCGTCCTGAACCTGAAGCAGCTCTCCGTTTCCGGCGACCTGCCTGAATCGGTGGCGGGCGGCGTCGCGGTGGATACATCCTGGATCGACGCCATCTGCGAAACGTACGACATCGCCTACAAGGTGATTTCGGGGATAACGCCGGAGGTGGGATATACGATCGCGGAACAGGCGGCAACGCTCGGCGTGGACAAGCTGATCCTCGGGACCACGAAACGAAGCCTGGTGGAGCAGGCGCTCCGCGGCGACGTCATCCGGACGGTGTCCGAACTCCTCCCCGACGAGATCCAGCTCGCGATCTACAGGAATTAACGGCGGCAGCGCGGGGGGCCGGGCGGGACCGGTCAGGCCTACGAGATGTCGCGGATGCGGGTCTCGATCTGCTCGATGTCGATCGGCTTGCGGAGGATCCCGAAGACGCCGATCTTCCTGGCCTCCGCGAGGACGCGTTCGTCCTGGAAGCCGGTGATGAACAGAAATGGAAGGGACGCGGTTTCCGGGGCCGCCTTCACCTGCTTGAACATTTCGAACCCGCTCATTTTCGGCATCACGATGTCCGAGATGATCACGTCCGGCGTGAACGTCTTCAGCTTTTCAAGCCCCTCTTCGCCGTTTTCCGCCGTCACCACCTCGTAGTTGTCCATCTCGAGAAGGTCGCGGAGCAGTTCGGCGAACCCGGCCTCATCGTCAACCAGCAGGATTTTACGGCGTTTTTTTTCTGAGGGCATCGGCTTCCCGTAGATGGAAATTGGTTGCGAAAATATAGGTATTGCCTCCCGAAGAATCAAGTGTCCCGGATTGCCCGGCCGGGCCAGGTTCGGGGGCGGGTCACCGTCCCGGGGATGACTCCCCTGCCGGGGAACGCCGGTCGCGACTGTTTTACGGGGATTGGGGTCTGACGGGGACGCGGTCCGCCGGGAGCGCGGTTCGCCGGGGTTACCAGGCGGTCCCGGAACGCAGGATCGCCACAACGACGGACCCCCCGACGAGGGAGGCGACGATGGCGATCCGGATGATGTTGTCTCGGGACATGGCGCCCCCAATGTACGGAAAATCGCCGAACATGCAAAGGTTCCGGCCGACGGTTGCATCCGTTTCCGGAGCTCGTTATCTTACGGCACTTTCTCATCGCCTCACACACTCACGGAATCATCCATGCGAAAACATACGCTGTCCACGCTGATCCTCGTGCTCCTCGCGGGATCTTTTCCGCTATCCACCGCGGTTTTCAGCTCGCTCCCTGATACGACGGCTGGCGCCGATACGACGAAGCAACGGAACGCCAAGTGGGACGTCACCGCCCCGCACGGGACATCCCGGAGCGTCGATTTCGAGACCGACGAGGGGACCTGGATGGCGGTCGATGTCAGCCCCGACGGACGGAGCGTCGTCTTCGACCTGCTCGGAGACATCTACACCGTTCCGATCGGCGGCGGAGACGCGACCCTCCTCGCCGGCGGTCCGGCGTACGAAACGCAGCCGCGGTACAGCCCCGACGGGAAATGGATCTCCTACACCAGCGACAGGGACGGGGTCGAGAACATCTGGATGATGCGGAGCGACGGGACCGCGAACAAACAGATCACCCACGAGAAGGAACGGCAGCTCAACAACGCCGTCTGGTCGCCGGACGGGAAGTACATCGTGGCCAGGAAACATTATCGCAACACGCGTTCACTCGGTTCGGGCGAAATGTGGCTCTACCACACCGGCGGCGGCGACGGACTCCAGCTCACCAAACGGCGCAACTGGGAACAGGACGCCGGCGAGCCCGCGCTCTCCCCGGACGGCCGCTACCTGTACTACAGCGAGGACGTCAGCCCCGGCGGAGGGTTCCAGTACAACAAGGACCCGCACGGCGTCATCTACGTGATCAAGCGCCTCGACAGGGAGACGGGGAAAACCGAATCGCTCATCACCGAGGCGGGCGGATCCGTCAGACCCCAGCCCTCCCCCGACGGCCGGACCGTCGCGTTCGTCCGCAGGGTCGGCCTGAAGAGCGTCCTCTTCCTCCACGACATCGAGAGCGGGATCCAGACGCCGATCTTCGACGGCCTCAACCGCGACGCGCAGGAGACCTGGGCGGTCTTCGGCGTCCACCCCGGCTTTTCCTGGACCCGCGACGGGAAATCGATCGTCATCTCCGCCGGGGGCCACATCGTCAGGATCGACGTCGCGACGAAGCAGGCGGCGACGATCCCCTTCCTCGCGAAGGTGCGTCAGACCATCACCGACGCGGTCCTGACCCCGCAGGAGGTCGCGCCGGAACGGTTCGACGTCAGGATGCTCCGTTTCACGACGGTGTCGCCCGACGGCCGGTCGGTGGTCTACACCGCCCTCGGGAAATTATACGTCCGCAGCCTGCCGAAGGGCGAGCCGCGCCGCCTCACGAACGACGAGAAGAATTTCGAACTCTATCCCTCGTATTCCCCCGACGGGAACTGGATCGTCTACGCGACGTGGAACGACGCCGAACGCGGCGCCATCCGGAAGGTCGGCAGCGGCGGCTCCTCCCCCTCGAAACTGACGGTATCGCCCGGCCACTATGTCGAACCGCGATTTTCCCCCGACGGGCGGACGATCGCCTACCGCAGGACCGGCGGCGACGGCCTGCGGGGCAACGCCTACTCCCGCAACACCGGGATCTACCTGATGCCCTCCTCCGGCGGCTCGGGCACCCTCGTCACCGAGGAAGGCTCCGAACCGCTCTTCACCCCTTCGGGTGACCGGATCTACCTCTCATCGTCCGAGGAGGGAAAGTCGGCGCTGATCAGCGTGGGACTCAAAGGCGAAGACCGGCGCGTGCATTTCACCTCGGAGAACGCCGCCCAGTTCCTCCCCTCCCCCGACGACCGGTGGATGGCGATCGTCGAGCGGTTCAACGTGCACATTTCCGTCTTTCCGAAGACCGGCAAGCCGGTCCAGATCGGCCCGGGGACGTCCGACTACCCGATGAAGAAGGTCTCCCGGGACGCGGGTTATTACCTCAACTGGTCGCCCGACAGCAGGCGCCTCCACTGGTCGCTCGGTTCGGTGCTCTATTCACGAGACCTCGCGAACACCTTCGCCTTCGTGGAGGGGGCCGCCGACAGCATCCCCGACGCGCCGGACACCACCGGCATCGAGATCGGGTTCTCCGCCCCCACCGACAACCCGACGGGATCGATCGCCCTCACCGGCGCCACCGTCATCACGATGAAAGGGGACGAAATCGTCCGCGACGCCACGGTGCTGGTCGAGCGGAACCGGATCAGGGCGATCGGCGCCCGGGGATCCGTCGCCCTCCCCGCGGGGGCGACGGTCGTCGACGTCGGCGGGAAGTTCATCGTCCCGGGATTCATCGACGTCCACGCGCACATCTCCACCGGGAGCGAACACATCACCCCGAAGGCGCACTGGGGATACTACGCGAACCTCGGGTTCGGCGTGACGACCGCGCACGACCCCTCCTCGAACACCGAGACGGTGTTCTCCAATGCCGAGATGATCAGGACCGGGCTGCTCACCGGGCCGCGCCTCTATTCGACCGGTTCGATCCTCTACGGCGCCGAGGCCCCGTTCAAGGCGGTGATCAACAGCTACGACGACGCCCTGTCGCACCTCCGGCGCCTCAAGGCGGTCGGCGCGTTCAGCGTGAAGAGCTACAACCAGCCGCGGAGGGACCAGCGGCAGCAGGTGATCGAGGCCGCGCGGGCGCTCGGGATGATGGTCTATCCGGAGGGGGGTTCCACGTTCTTCTGGAACATGTCGATGGTCCTCGACGGACACACCGGGATCGAGCACTCCATTCCCGTTTCACCGTTGTACCGGGACGCCCTGACGCTCATGGGGAAGAGCCGGACCGGCTACACCCCGACGCTGATCGTCTCGTACGGCGGACTCTGGGGGGAAAACTACTGGTACATGGCCACCAACGTCTGGGAGAACCGCAGGCTGCTGGGCTTCACGCCCCGCGAGGTGATCGAATCCCGTTCCCGGCGGCGGATGATGGCGGCGGAGGACGACTTCAACCATGTCGCCAACGCCAGGGCGGCGAAGGCGGCCCTCGACGCGGGCACGCAGGTCCAGCTCGGGGCCCACGGGCAGATCCAGGGGATCGGCGTGCACTGGGAGCTCTGGATGTTCGTCCAGGGGGGGATGACGCCGATGGAAGCGCTCCGCTGCGCCACGCTCTCGGGCGCCCGCTACCTCGGGATGGACCGGGACATCGGGTCGATCGAGGCGGGGAAGCTCGCGGACCTGGTGGTCCTCGACCGGAACCCGCTCGCCGACATCCGGAACAGCGAATCGATTTTCCTGGTCATGAAGAACGGCCGGCTCTACGACGGGGCGAGGATGGACGAGATCGGGAACCACCCGTCGAAACGGGGCAACTTTTACTGGGAATGAAGGCGGGGTAGGAAGATGAAAACCCACTTGAAAATGCTCTGCGTCGACGACAACGCCGAGCTCCTGGAAAGCCTCGCCCAGCAGTTCATCGCCGAGGATTTCGAGGTCGACACCGCCGTCGACGGGATCGACGCCGTCGAAAAGATCGCGGCAAAGCAGTACGACATCATCCTGCTCGACCTGACGATGCCGAGGCTCGACGGCATGGGAGTACTGAGGGAGATCAAGGCGATGGGGAAGAACCCCCACGTCATCGTCCTCACGGCGCTGGCGGAAGTATCGACGGCCCAGGAGTGCGTGAAGCTCGGAGCGAGGGATTACGTTTCGAAACCGTACGATCCGGAGGACCTCCTCCACGTGGTTATCAAGGTCCTCGGGGCGTGACGCCCCGGGTTCAGGCCGAGGGGTCCCCCGGGGGGGACTGGATTCCCGCCTTCTTCCCCCGGTACATGATGCCGACCGGGATGATCACGCAATAGCCCAGGACCAGGAGGATCGGCGCCGCCGTGAGGGGCAGGAATCCCTCGACCGTTTTTTCCGAGAGAGCCACGTAACCAAGGATGATCACGATCAGCCCCGCCAGGAGGATCAGGTAATTCTCCCTCCCGAACGGGAAGACTTCTTCCTTCTTGGTTTTTTTGACCGTTTTGTTCTTTTCGATTTTTGCCATGGTATCCCCGTTGTTTGCGGCGTCATCCGGGCTGCCCGGACGGGATAAAGTTATGCAAAAGCGGCGAGAAAACAAACTGCCCGCACGCCGAACGCCCGTCGGGGGATAAAAAAACCGCGGCGGGAGCGGCCCGCCGCGGTCAGCGACTTACTTCCGATTACCGCTCAGCCGCCGTGGCGCCCGCGCCGCTCGTCGTCGTCATCGCGCCTGCCTTCGTGCCTCCCCTCGTCATCACCATCGTCCCCGCCTTTGTGGCCGTGGGAGCGGTGACCCTTCAACTGGCCCCGGATCTCGCCGGCGGGATAATCGCCCCGCGAACCGGACGTGGAATCGACCCCGTCGCTGGTGTGGACGTTGACGTAGAGCGAATCGGCATGGAGGTCGGAGAGGAACATCGAAAAGTCCGCAGCGCCCGCGTACGGCCCGACCAGGTCGGCCGGCGTGAACGAACCCTCCGCGATGGGACCGCAGATCCGGCCCCCCCCGGCTGCGTGGGAGTAGAGCCCGAACACCACCGGACCGTTTTCGCCCTCCGGGCCGAGGTGGATGTGGGCGCCGGTCACGTTGGAAATGTTCGCGACGATCAGCTTGTAGCGGATGCTCTGACCGTCCTTCGCGACACGGAACTTCACGACCCCCCGTCCGCGCGAATCGGTGGGGGGCACTTCCTCGCGGCCGGAGAGGATACCGATGAAATTACGGTTCTCCTTCCAGCTCTTGTGCGAGGTCTCCGCGATTTCAGCCTCGATCAGGCCGATCGCCGCGGCGTCGCTCACGGAGGGATCGTCGATCGACCTTCCGGCCGCCTGCGGTTCGACGGGTTGCTCCTGGCATCCCGCGATGAAGAGCGACGCGAGGATGGCGACGGCCGCAATGATTGCGATTTTCATTCAAGGTACTCCTGAATCGTTATTGGAAAAACCGGGACGATCGTGCGGTCCCGGCGTTTGTTATTTGATCAACACCATTTTCCGCACGGCGCTGTACCCCGGGAGCGCCTCATCGGAGGGGAGCGCCGTGATCCGGTAGAGGTACACCCCCGAGGGAAGCGAAGACGCCTCGAATTCGACCGACTGCGGGCCGGCATCGAGCGTCTCCCCGGCGATCAGCCTCGCGACCTCGGCGCCGAGCAGGTTATAGACCGTAATCGACACCACCGAAGTCCCCGCGAGCTCGAAGTCGATGGTCGTCACCGGGTTGAACGGATTGGGGTAATTCTGGGCGATGGCATAGGCGTCCGGAACGTCCTCGAGGATCGAATGGACCGCGGCCGGCCGCGTCGATGGGGCGGCCGACGGGTTCTCGTGGAGAAAATAGACTGTATCCAGCTCGGCGGTCCCGGCCAGCACGAACGGGCTGAAGGAGACGGCGCTGTACGGGCCCCCGAACGCCGTGTTGATCCGCGCAACGCACGCTTCGATCTCCGCGGCGACCGAACCGTCGAAATGTCCGCAGTAGGTCAGGACCGAATCGGCCAGGCGGATGATGCCGCGAATGGTGAGGCCGTTGCAGGGATCCCCCGCGTTCACCGAATCGTTGTAGAGCAGGTCGCCGAAGAGCGTCGCCGCGGTGTCCAGCGGCTCGCTGACCCCCGAGTCGTTGGCGATCACGGCGAGCTTGAGCGCGTGGAGTTCACCGAGGAGGCGGTTGTCGTGTTTCTTGACGTGGGGATTGCGGAGCTGTCCGTCGAGGTCGCGCAGCCGCCCCGAGGGGTTCGCGATAAAATCGAGGCAGCGCGGGCTCCCGATGTGCGGGAAATATTTCCGGTCCGCCTTCATATACCTGATCCACCCGACATCGGGCGTGTCGGTGACGATGCCGAGGACGACCCCGGCCGGCCGCCTGATCACGCGCTTGTAGAGATACTCGAGGACGTTGCCGCCGTTCGGCTGGGTCTGGATCCGGATGTCGGTCACCGGATCCTTCTCGCCGTTTTTCGGGCCGACCTGGGCGCCGTCCATCGTCCACCACCAGTAGTTCACCTGCGATCCCGCCCCTTTCTTCCCGAGAGTCAGGCAGATCGTGACGGAATCCCCGGGAGGGACCGATTTTCCGGAGAGGTGGAGTTCCTTCCCTTTCCCTGCGATGTCGACGACCGGAAAACCGGCCGCGTCGTCGACGGAAACGACGCTCGCGTTGAACCTGGCGTGCAGGTCGTTGACCGGCCCCCCGGTCGTGTTGTGGAACCGGAAACAGACGGTGCTGGCGAGTACCTTCCCCGGTTTTCCCTTTTTTTCCGCAAGGTCCGACTGGCTGAATGTCCGGTATTTGTCGCCGGCGACCCCTGTCGCGACGACCGGGATGAGGAGGATCGAGAGGGCGAGCAAACGGAACTTCGAACGGAAAAATCGTGAAACGAAGATCATGGGTATCCCGGATTGGTGAGGAGAATACCATAATATACACGAATGGAACAATGTTGCAAGGATGGTAATTTCCATTTTACCCGATTCTGGGGGTATTGTGACGCAAGTCACTACCGTCGTTCCCGCGGGAGGGCTCCCGTTGACAGAATCGGGAAAAACGGGAAGGATGATCGGCGGTGGAGCGTCTCTACAATCCCGCTTCGACCGGGACAAGCTTCCCGTCGATCATCGTGAAGGTCCGCCCGGTGTTCGCGGTGAACTGCCGGTTGTGGGTGACGATCACGAACGACTGGCGGCGCGAGCTGTGGAGGCGTCCGATCAGCTGCGACAGCTGGCTGCTGTTCTCGGAGTCGAGGTTTCCCGACGGTTCGTCGGCGAGCACGATGGCGGGACGGTTGACGAGGGCGCGCGCGACGGCGACCCGCTGCTGCTCCCCGCCCGAAAGCTCCGCAGGCCGGTGGTGCAGCCTCGCCCCCAGGCCCACATCGACGAGGAGTTCCGTCGCCCGGTCTGAGGCCTCCTTCGGGGAGGCGCGGCGGATCATCGCGGGAATCATCACGTTTTCGAGGGCGGTGAATTCGTTGAGGAGGTGGTGGAACTGGAAGACGAAGCCGATGAAGCGCCCCCTGGCGGCCGCGCGCGCCTCCTCGTCCATCTCGTAGTAGGGGAGGCCCTCCCAGAGGACCGACCCCGACGTGGGACGGTCGAGGCCGCCGAGGATGTTCAGCAGCGTGCTTTTTCCAGAGCCCGAGGCGCCGAGGATCGTGACGACCTCTCCTTCGGCCACCTGCAGGTCGACCCCCCGCAGCACGCGCACCTCCGGTGTCGCGTCGCCCACCGCCCCGTAGGTCTTGCGCAGGGCGGCGCATTCCAGGATGATCTTCGGCGCGCCGCTCATTCCCACCTCAGCGCGGCAGCGGGGTCGACGGCGGCGGCCCGCCTCGCCGGGTAGAACGCCGCGAGCGTCGAGAGCCCCATCGACGCGACGCTGACCGAGAGAAAATCCCAGGGGCTGATCTCCACCGGGATGGCGGGGATGATGTACACGCTCGGGTCGAGGGGGAAGAGGTGGAACTCCTGCTGCAGGAAGATCACCCCGAGGCCGAGGAGGAGCCCGGCGGTCGTGCCTGCCGCGCCCGTGACGAGCCCTTCGAAGAGGAAGATCCTGATCACGCTCCGCCGCGGGAGCCCGCACGATCGGAGCACGGCGATGTCGCGGCGTTTTTCGAGGACGCTCATCGTGAGCGAACCGAGGAGGTTGAACGACGCGACGGCGACGATCAGCGAGAGCAGGATGTAGGCGGCCCACCGTTCGATCTTCATCACGGAGTAGAGGCTGCGATGGAGGTCGTACCAGGTGGAGACCAGGTAATCCCCCGGCAGCCGGGCGCGGAGGGCTTCGGCGGCGACGCCGGCGAGGGCGATGTCGGTGACCCTGATGTCGAGCCCGTTGATCGTTCCCGGGCGCTCGAAGAGCCGCGCCGCTTCGTCGATGGAGACGAACGCGTAATTGGCGTCGTACTCCTTGTTCTGCGATTCGAAGATCCCCACGATCCGGTACCTGGACTGGCGCGGCGCCGCGGCACCCGAGACGGCACCCTTCAACCCGGCGGGGCTGACGGCGGTGATTTCAGCTCCGACCATCGAACTGAGCCTGTCGGCGAGTGTGATGCCGACGATGATGCCCGGGAGCCCGCCCGAATCGCCGAGCGCCGTCCCGCCGAGGACCATCCTCGCCCCGATTCCCGTCACCGAGGCGATCTCCGTTTCGTCGATCCCCCGCACGGTGACGGCCCGCTGGTGGTACCCCGCGGTGAGCAGGGCCTTCCCCGAAACGAACGGCGCGAAGGCCGTCACCCTCGGGTCCGATCCGACGGCGGCGGCGGCCCGGGCGTATTCCCCGCCGTCCATGGATCCCCGTTTCTCCACCCTGATGTGCGGGTCGAACGTCACGAGCACCGAGGTGACCACGGCGTTGAAGCCGTTGAAGACCGAGAGCGCCACCAGCAGCGCGGCCACCCCCACGGTGATCCCCGTGACCGAAACGATCCCGATCACGTTGATGTACCTGACGCTCCGCCGCGAGACAAGGTACCGCCATCCGATGAACCGTTCGGTCGCGTTCACCCGGGCGCCCTATCCGAAACGGAAGATTTTCACGGGATCGGTCCTCCCCGCGGCGTGCGCGGGGATGATCGTGGTGAGGTACGAGAGCAGGAGCGTCAGCGCGCTCACGAGCGCGAAATTCCACGGCTCGAGCACCACCGGCACCCGGTTCATGTAGTAGATGTCCGCCGGGAGCGAGAGCGGGGCGTACGTGGCCTGGATCCAGAGCAGGACGAAGGCGAGGACGTTGCCGAGGACGACCCCCGACGCCCCGATCAGGATCCCCTGGATGAGGAAGATCCTCCTGATCATCCCCACGCCGGCCCCGAGCGATTTCAGGACGCCGATCTCGCGCGATTTATCGAGCACGAACATCAGCACCGTGCCGATGATGTTGACGGTCGCGACGATCACGATGAGGCTGAGCAGGATGGGCGAGAGCTTCTTCTGGAGCTCGGCCCAGGAGAAGAGGTTTCGGTAGACCGAGAAGACCGTCCTCGCGGCGTGGGGATACCCGAGCGCCCCCTCGATGGCCGCGGCGACGGTGTCGATCCGCGACACGTCGTCGACCATTACATCGAACCCGGTCACCCGGCCTGGGATGCGGAAGAGGTCCCCCGCGGCCCCGAGGGTGGTCGCGGCGAAGACCTCGTCGTACTCGGTCATCCCCGATTCGAACAGTCCCGAGACGATGAATCGTTTCCCCCGGGGTGAGATCCCCGCGGCGCCGTCGGTCGCGAGCGCGAAGACGAAGACGGTGTCGCCCGGGGAAACGGCGAGTTTCCAGGCGAGGCTCTTCCCGATGACCAGCGGGGCCGGCGGCGGCGGCCCGTCGCCGACGCCCGGCGCTTCGGCCGCCGGCGCTTCCCGATTGACGGCTGTCCCCGGCGACGGGAGGTAGCTCCCCTCGGTGATCTGCCCGCGCAGCCGGCCGTCGTCGCGCCCGGGGTCGATCCCCTTCAGGTACACCCCCTCCACGCCGTCCCGGGAGCGGATCATCCCCTCGCGCGCGGCATAGGGCATCACCGACCGGACTCCCGGCACGGTTCCGAGCAGGGTCGCGACCGAACGGTCCGGATCGTCGAGCGGCCTGTTGCCGTACCCGGTCACGTGGATGTGGGAGGTGAAGCTGATGACCTTCTCCTTGATTTCGCGTTCGAAGCCGTCGAGGATGGAGAGCGAGATGATGAGCGCGGCGGTGCCGAGGCAGACCCCGGCGATGGCGATCGTGGAAATGAAGGAGAGGAGCGGGGACCTCCGCGCCGTCAGGAAAAACCTCCGGGCGATGAACCAGGACACGCCCGGCCCGGTCATATGGCCCCGCCGCGGGACGCCAGGTCAGCCCCCACCGTACTCCTGGAGATACGCCCGCATGAAGTCGTCGAGGTCGCCGTCCATCACGTCGTGGATGCTGCTCGTTTCGACGTCCGTCCGGTGGTCCTTGACGAGGTTGTAGGGATGGAAGACGTACGAGCGGATCTGGCTCCCCCACTCGATCTTCTTCTTGGTTTTATTGATCGCGTTCAGCCGGGCCTCCTCCTCGTCCTTGCGCTGCTGGTAGAGGCGGGATTTGAGCATCTTCATGGCGCGCTCCCGGTTCTGGAACTGGGACCGTTCCTGCTGGCAGGCCACCACGATGCCCGAGGGGATGTGCCTGATCCTCACCGCGGTCTCGACCTTGTTGACGTTCTGCCCCCCCTTGCCCCCCGACCGGAATGTGCCGATGTCGAGGTCGGCGGCGTTGATTTCGATCTCCACGTCCTCCTCGATTTCGGGATAGGTGAAGACCGAGGCGAACGAGGTGTGCCGGCGCGCGTTGGAGTCGAAGGGGGAAATCCGGACCAGCCGGTGGACGCCGATCTCGGCCTTCAGGTAGCCGTAGGCGAAGGAACCCTGGACCTCCAGGTCGACGCTTTTCAGCCCGGCGGATTCACCGGCCTGTTCGTCGAGCAGGAAGGTCCTGAAACCGCGCCGTTCGCACCAGCGCATGTACATCCGCATCAGCATCTCGGCCCAGTCCTGCGCCTCGGTGCCCCCCGCGCCCGCGTTGATGGAGAGGACGCAGTTCTTCGCGTCGTCCGCCCCGCCGAGCATCCTGCGGAATTCGAGGTCGGCGATCTCCTTCCCGACGGCGGCGAGCTCCTTCACGATCTCCGGCTCCACCGACGCGTCCCCCGCCTCCTCGCCGAGCTCCATCAGCGCGGCCACGTCGTCGACCCGGCGGCGGACCTTCCTCCACCCCTCGGTCCACGACTTCCGCTCGTCGAGCCGCTGCATGATTTTCTGGGCGGCGACGTTGTCGCTCCAGAACCCGGGGGCGTGCGCGTGCGTTTCGAGTTCGGCTATCTCCCGTTCCTTCGCGTCGAGGTCAAAGATACCCCCTGAGGGTCGACACCTTCTCCTCGTACTCTTTCAGTTTCAGCCGGCTTTCGTTGAACATGGTTTCAGATGGTGATGGGTTCCCGGACGTCGATCGTCATGCGCAGCATCGCGCTCGAGAGCGTCTTCCCCTGCGCGTCGTTCTTCAGGGAGACGGTCCCCCCGCCGCCGAGGCTCCGGTGGAGCAGGAAGTTCAGCGCCATCAGGTTGGGGAGCTCGTAGCGCTCCACCGGCCCGAAGCAGATCCCCTCGAAATGCTTTTTCACGGCCTCGGGGGTGACGTACTTCAGGATGACCGGGTAATATTCGGGCTTCCTGGCGATGAGGCCGACGTTTCCGGTGTCCCCCTTGTCGCCGGAGCGGGCGTGGCAGATGTCGAGCAGGCGGACCTTCATCAGACCTCCACCATGGTGACGACGGGTTCGATCAGTTTCTTCGGGATCAGGGCCGGCCAGTAGGCGATCACCTCGCTCGGCCTGGGGCGCCCGCCCGCGAAGCCGGTCACCGCCGGGGGTCCGGTGAGGATCAGCGGGGCGATCTCCATCCCGAAGCGCTGCACGTGCGCGCGGTCCCTCCCCCTGACGCCGACGCGGAGCACGACCTCGGAGACCTCGGCCGGGACGGCGGCAAGCGGCCCGTGGCACGAATTGAGCCCGACGAATTCCGTCCTGATTTCGTCGAACTCGAGGCGGAGGTCGGCGAGCCGTGTCCGGAGGATTTCGTCGGCCTTCTTCGCCTTTTCGAGCGCGTCGGGCCACGCGTACGTCAGCGACCCGATCGCCGAGAAGCCGTCGGCGTACGCCATCGAAACCTTGTACGATTCGGTGCTGGCCCTCCCTTTCACGCCGGAGATCCGGACGCGGTCCTCGCCGTCGGGCGCGAGCCGGATGGTGGTGAAGTCGGCGACGCACTCCGGGGTGATGTAGTCCGCCGGGTTGCCGATCTCATAGAGGAGCTGCTCGGTGACCGTCTGCACGGAGACGCGGCCGCCGGTCCCCGCGTGCTTGGTGATGACCACCGACCCGTCCCGGCGGGCCTCGGCGATCGGGAACCCGAGGTGGGCCATGTCGGGTACGGATTTCCAGTCGGCGGAAAAATTGCCGCCGGAGGCCTGGCCGCCGCACTCGAGGATGTGGCCGGCCACGACGCCGAGCGCGAGGCGGTCCCAGTCGGACCATGACCAGTCGAATTCGTGTATCATCGGCGCGTAGGTGAGCGCGGTGTCGGTCGTGCGGCCGGTGATGACGATGTCGGCGCCCCGCCCGAGGGCCTCGACGATCGGCCGGGCCCCGAAATAGACGTTGGCGCTGACAATCCTCTCCCTGATCGAGGCGAGTGGTTCGCCCGATTCCATGTTCTTCAGTTCCGCGCCCTTCGCCCGGAGGTCGTCGAGGCTTCCGAGGATGTCGTCGCCGTGGACGATCCCGATTTTGAGCCCGCGGATGCCGAGTT
>CAZQSM010000047.1:0-18430 GCA_964596065.1 uncultured Chlorobiaceae bacterium
AGGGGAAGATCGGGCTGTCGGTGCTGTTGCGCGAGATCGTCTGGGTGATGCTGTACTGCGTGGTCTTCCCGGTCTGGATCAGCGTGTTCCCGCCGTTGTCCCTCACGTCGTTGTTCTGGAACCGCACGTTCCAGTCGAGGCGGAAGTAGTTGTCGGGCCAGTTGAGCCTGCGGCCGACCCTGACCGACACGCCGGTCTGCCGGAGGTCGTAGACGTAAATCTGCCGGGTGTCGAAGAGGCTCACGCCGAGCGTCGTGGGGGAGCCGTAGAGCCACGGTTCGGTGAACCCGAGCGAGAACGTGCGGTAGCGGCTCCCCTCCCCGAACTGCCATTCGAAATTGAAGATCTGTCCCGCGCCCCCCTGCAGGGGGTTCGACAGCGAGAAATTCGTGATCGTGAAACCGAGCGCGCCGGTGACGCCGAACGCGTCGCTGTAGCCCACGGAGGCGTTGACGTTGTCGCTCGACTTTTCCTCGACGTCGTAGATCAGGTTGACGGTCTCGTTGTCGTCGTTGAGCCGGTAGTCGGGGCGGAGGTTCTCGGGATTGAAGTAATTGAGCTGGGAGAGCTGCCGCAGGCTCCGGATGATCCTCGAACGGTTGAAGAAGTCGCCGGGACGCGTGAAGAGTTCGCGTCGGATGACCTTGTCCTCCGTCTTGGTGTTCCCGCGGATGTCGACCCTGCCGACCCGGTACTGGTTCCGCTCGTAGATCCTGATGATGATGTCGACGCTGTCGGCGCCGGCCCGCCGGACCTCGGGGTCGAGCCCGAAGGTGAGATAGCCGTTGTCGAGGTAGATGGAGGCGACGTCGCTCTGCTCGGCGTTGCCGCGGAGGTTCATCTCGAACCGCTCCTGGTCGAAGACGTCGCCCCGGGCGAACTGCAGCCGCGAGGCCAGGAGCCCCGACGGGTAGACCGAGTTCCCCTCCCAGACGATGTCGCGCACGTAGTATCGCGGCCCCTCGTGGATCGTGACCAGGATCGAAATCTTCCTCCGGTCGTCGGAGTACCAGGTCGAATCGGAGACGATTTCGGCGTCGAGGTAGCCGGAGCGCCGGTAGAAGGCGATGACCCTTTCCTTGTCCTTCCGGTACTTGGCGGGGTCGAAGTCGGCGTTCGAGAAGATCCACCAGGTCTTTTCCTCGGTGTCCTCCATCTGGTCCTTGATGTCGTCCCCGGAGAAGGCCTGCGTCCCCTCGACGGTGATCCGGTCGATGGTCACCGACGGGCCCTCGTCGACCCGGAAGGTCAGCGAGACCTCGTTCGGCCTGCCGCCCGCCGTCGAACTGGTTTCGGCCGTGGCGGCGGCCAGGAGCATCCCCTCCTTCGCGTAGGCGTCCCGGATCGCGGTGGTCATCCGCCGGATGTCGTCCGGGGTGAGGATCTGTCCCGTCACCGCGCCCACCGCCTTCTTCAGGTCGTCCTCGTCGAGTTCGTCGAGCCCCTCGAACGCGACCGCGCCGAGGCGGGGGTACTCCGTCACCGAGATCAGCAGGTAGACGCCGCTCTCGACGCGCTGCTCGACGCTGATCCGGATGTCGGAGAAGATCTTCAGGGCCCAGAGGCGCTGCATCGCCTGGCGCATCCTCTCGCCGGGCACCTGGATTTCCTCCCCGATGCTGAGGCCGGAGTTCGAGATGATCGCCTCCGATTCCGTGCCGCTCCCGGGCCGGTTTCCCTCGACGGAAATGCCGAGGATCTTCAACGTCTCCACGCCGGGGGCCTGGCCCGACATGTCGGGCGGCGCCGGGAGGAACAGGAGGAGGAGGAATGCGAGGACGGCGCGATTAAAGCTCAGGGACATTCTTCAGTTCGATGGGTTCACTGGGAGGGGAGGGCGGTTCCAGCCGGAGCTGGGCGCTCACCATGCCGAACCGCCGTTCACGATGCTGGTAGTCTTCGATGGCGGTATAGAGTTCGCCTCTCCGGAACTCCGGCCAGAAGAGGTCGGAAATGTAGAGCTCCGAATAGGCGGTCTGCCAGAGGAGGAAATTGCTGATCCGGCGTTCGCCGCTGGTCCGGATAAGGAGGTCGGGGTCGGGAGTCCCGCGCGTCGACAGGTGCGCCGCCACCGTTTCCTCCGTGATCCGCGCGGGATCGAGTTCCCCCGCCAGGGCCGCGGCGGCGACCGACCGCGCGGCGCGGGTGATGTCCCACCGGCCGCTGTAGCTGAGCGCCAGGCAGAGCTCGAGCCCGGTGTTCCGGGCTGTACGCGCGATCGTGTCGGAGAGCTCGTCGCGGACTTCGCGGGGAAGGGAGGCGGTTTCGCCGATCGTGATGACGCGGACGTTGTTCCGGTGGAGTTTGTCGGTCTGGTCGCGCAGGGCGCGCATCAGGAGCCGCATCAGCAGGGAGACCTCGTCGTCCGGCCGCTTCCAGTTTTCGATCGAGAAGGCGTAGAGCGTCAGGTGGCGGACGCCGAGCTGCCCGCACGCCTCGACGGTGTCGCGCACCGAGTCGACCCCCTCGCTGTGGCCGGCGATCCGCGGCAGGCCGCGCTGCTGCGCCCAACGCCCGTTTCCGTCCATGATCACGGCGATGTGGGAGGGGATGTTCCCGCGGGCGCGGATTTCGGCCTGACGCTCCGAATCGGGCTTCCCGGCCGCAATGGGGGGACGCTTCCGGAAAATGGGAGACTCTTTGAACTTCAAGGGAATTGGGTTATTGGTGGTAAAAGGTAACCTATTTTGATTCTAAAGTCAAGATAACCGGAGGCGCCTCATCCTTCATACGCTCCGAAGAATAAAGAAGTTCCCAAGGTTTCTTAAAGTATCGAATCGGTTGTTTTTCCGAACGAAAAAAGATATATTGCCGCCTGATTGTGCCCGTGGCCGCCCGCATCCGCGGAGCGGCGTTACTTCGTGACGACATCGAGAGGAGAGAGCGCCATGGCGAACCCCAACATGCAGGGAATGATGAAACAGGTGCAGAAATTCCAGGAGAAAATGGCCCAGGTCCAGGCCGAACTGGAGCAGAAAACCGTTTCGGCCGATGCCGGCGGGGGGATGATCCGGGTGACGGTCAACGGGAAACAGCAGGTCGTCTCGATGAAAATCGAAAAGGAGGTCGTCAATCCGGATGAATTGGAGATGCTGGAGGACCTGGTCGTTTCCGCCGTGAACAAGGGGATCGAGGAATCGCACCGCATGGCGCAGGAGGAGATGCAGAAGGTGACCGCCGGCGTCCTTCCACAGATCCCCGGCCTCAATTTCCCCGGAATGTAGCCGGATCCCCGACCCATCCCCCGCCATGGCCAGTTCTCCCGATTCCCTCCAGCGTCTCATCGAGGAATTCAGCAAACTCCCCGGCATCGGGCGAAAATCGGCCCAGCGCCTGGCGCTGCACATCCTGAAGCAGCCGGTCGGCGAGGTGCGCGCGATGGCATCGGCGCTCCTCGACCTGAAGGAGAAGATGAAACTCTGCTCGGTCTGCTGGAACTTCGCGGAAGTGGATCCGTGCGGGATCTGCACCAGCCCTCGGCGCGACAGCGGTATCATCTGCGTCGTCGAGGAGCCGAGCGACGTCCTCGCCGTCGAACGGACGAGCGAGTACAGGGGGTTCTACCACGTGCTGGGCGGGGCCCTCTCGCCGCTCGAGGGTGTGGGCCCCGGGGATATCCGCGTCCGGGAGCTCCTGGCGAGGGTGGGGGCGGGCGTTGGCGAAGTGATCCTGGCGCTGAGCGCCTCGATCGAGGGGGAGGCGACCACGATCTACCTGACGCGGCTCCTGAAACCGTCGGGCGTGCTTGTCACCAGGCTGGCGCGCGGCATTCCGGTCGGGGGAGACCTCGAATTCACCGACCAGGCGACGCTGGCGCGCGCGCTGGAGGGCCGGGTCGCGGTATGACCCCGGGTGGAACGACCCGTCTCCTCGCGGCCGTACTCCTGGCGGCGTCGCCCTCCTGCAACATCTTCGAAACGCGCGATCCGGAGCCCCCGTCGAGCGCCACGTCCACGTTCGAGCCGCCGGTGACGCCGGAAACCGTCCTCCGGAACCTCCGGAACGCGATCCGGGAGAACAATGCCGACAATTACATCCGCTGTTTCACGGATACGGCGGTCGCGCCCTACACCTACGTCCCGTCGTCCGACATCAGGCCGAATTTCCCCGAATGGTCGCTGACGGAGGAACGGCGCTACTTCCGGAGCATGGGATCGCGGCTCGACGGCACCCCGGTCCTTGGCGACTCCGTCCGGAACGCGAATTTTTTCACCGACTCCACCTTCACGGTCCGGTACTCCCTCTACGTTCCTCACACGGACCCGCAGGCGCCGCGGTTCGTCCAGGGGAGCATGCTCCTCCACGTGGGGGCGGACCAGCAGGGGAGATGGTCGATCGACCGGTGGGAGGACATCAGGGAGCCGGGGCTTTCGGATTCGACCTGGAGTTACCTCCGCTTCTGGTTCAACAGGTGAATCGGCGATGAGGACCTGCGTCGCGGCCTGTCTCGTCATGATCGCGTGTTCGTCCGGCTGCGTCAACCCGTTCGCCCCCCGGATCGGGGAGGGCGGGGACGCCGGGAATTGCGCCGACCTGAAGACGGTCGAGAACGTGTTCTGCGCGTTCAGCAACGCCTACGCGTTCAAGGACACCACGCTCTACGGAAGCGTGATCGCCCCGGGGTTCACGTTCGTGTATACCGATTACGACCGCGCCGTCGACGTGGCGTGGGGGCGCGACGAGGAGATGCGGAGCACCTACGGGCTGTTCCAGAGCGCGCAGTCGCTGACGCTCACCTGGAACGATCTCCTCACGTCGGAGGGGAGCGACACGCTCTGGAGGGCGGTCCGGGGCTTCAACCTGACGGTGGCCTTCAACCCGAGCGACGTCACGCGCGTGGACGGCTACGCGAACTTCACCCTCGGGCGGCCGGGTGCGGGCGGGGACTGGCAGATCGTCCGGTGGCGGGATGAATCAAATTACTGATCAGCGCATGGAGAACGGTCGATGAGCTTCGGTTACGTCCTGCGGGAGAGCATCTCGGGTTTCCAGCGGACCAAGGTCGCGACGGTGGGCTCGATGCTCACCATCACGGTCGCGGTCCTGCTGCTGAGCCTGTTCGGCCTGGTCTGGTACGACGCGTCGCGCATCGACGCCATCCTGCGCGACCGGATCGACATGGAGGCCTTCCTCGCAGAGCCGCTCGGGGAGGCGAGGCGCGACACCATCGAAGGGATCCTGCTCGCGGACCCCGGTATCACGGCGGTGGAGTTCATCTCGAAGGAGCGCGCCGCGGGGATCTTCCGGGAGGAGTTCGGCGAGGAGGTCGGCGACATCCTCGACTTCAACCCCTTCCCGCCGTCCTACCGGATTTTCCTGGCGGAGGGAAGGCGCACCGCCGCCGCCGCCGACTCGATCGCGGAGCGCGTACGCGCGGTTGCGGGGGTCGAGTTCGTCACCTACCGCAGGGACCTCTTCCACTTCATCGACCGTCAATCCGCTTCCCTCAGGGCGGCGGGGCTGGCGGTGGGCATCCTGGTTTCAGTCTCGGCGCTCTTCCTGGTCGCCAACACCATCCGCCTCGCGATTTCCGCGCGGCGCAAGTCGGTCCAGGCGATGAAACTGGTCGGGGCCTCGCGGTTCTTCGTGCGAGCGCCGTTCATCCTCGAGGGGCTGATCCAGGGCGCCCTCGGGGCGTCGTTCGCCGGCCTGATCATCCATTACCTCCTCGCCTGGCTCTCGTCGATCATCGCGGGGGAGTTCGCGCAGTTCCTGAGCGTCGACCCGGTCTTCTACCTCCTGGTCCTCGCCGCCGGGATGCTGCTCGGAACGGCCGGGAGCCTCATCGCCGTCAGGAAATTCATCGGCGACACGATCTCGTCGTGACCGCGTCCGCCGGCGTACGCCTTGCGGTTTTCCGATTCTTTTTCTACATTTGGCGGAATCGTTTCTCCCCTGCAGTCATGTTGAGTTCAATACTCATTATTCCCCCCCGCCGACCCCATGGGCATGCTCGTTGAATTGTATTCCTCCTCGCTCGGAAAGAAACTCACCGTCGGCCTGACCGGCGCCCTGCTCTGCACGTATCTCGTCGTCCATCTCGCCGGCAACCTGCTCCTGTTTTCGGGCGACGGGGGCGCGGCGTTCGACGCTTACGCAGAGTTCCTCCCGAGCCTGCTGATCATCCGGATCATCGAGATCGGACTCTTCGCCCTCTTCATCCTCCATATCGTCACCGGGACGCTCTTTTGGCTGCGGAACCGGGGGGCGAGGCCCCAGGGCTACGCCGTGAACCGGCGGAATGAAAATTCGGATCCCCTCTCCCGGATCATGTTCCTCACCGGGAGCATCGTGTTCATCTTCCTGGTCGTCCACCTGAGGACCTTCTGGGTCCCGGCGCGATTTCCGGAGGGGGAACACCCGTCGATGTACCGGATCGTGGTCGAAGCGTTCGCGGACCCGGTGTACGCGGGGTTCTATGTCGTCGCGATGGGCCTCCTCGCGTTCCATCTCCGGCACGGATTCCAGTCGGCGCTGCAGACGTTCGGCGTCAGGAACAGCAGGTACGCCGGACTGATCGACCTCGCCGGGATGCTCTTCTGGCTCCTGATCCCCGTCGGTTTCGCCACCATCCCGATCTATTTCTTCCTCAACGCCTGACGCCGCCATGTCCACACTCCTGAACGCGAAGCTGCCCGGCGGTCCGATCGAACAGCGGTGGGACAACCACCGTTTCGGCCTGAAGCTGGTGAACCCCGCGAACAAGCGGAAATACCACGTCGTGGTCGTCGGGACCGGCCTGGCCGGCGCGTCCGCGGCCGCGACCCTCGCCGAGCTCGGCTACCGCGTGACCGTGCTTTCGTACCACGAATCCCCCCGCCGCGCGCACAGCATCGCGGCGCAGGGGGGCATCAACGCCCCGAAGAATTACAAGAACGACGGCGATTCGGTCTGGAGGCTCTTCTACGACACCGTGAAGGGCGGGGACTACCGGGCGCGCGAGGCGAACGTCTACCGTCTGGCCCAGGTGAGCGGCAGCATCATCGACCAGTGCGTGGCGCAGGGCGTGCCGTTCGCCCGCGAGTACGGGGGGCTCCTCGACAACCGGTCGTTCGGGGGGGCTCAGGTGTCGAGGACGTTCTACGCGCGGGGCCAGACAGGCCAGCAGCTCCTGCTCGGCGCCTATCAGGCCCTCTCGAAGGAGCTCGGGAAGGGGACCGTGAAATTCTTCCCGCGGCGCGAGATGCTCGACCTCGTCGTGATCGACGGGCGGGCCCGCGGGATCGTGGCGCGGAACATGGTCGACGGGACCCTCGAGTCGTACGAGGGCGACGCCGTCATCCTCGCGACGGGCGGCTACGGGAACGTCTTTTACCTCTCCACCAACGCGAAGGCGTCGAACGCGACGGCGATCTGGCGCGCGCACAAGCGGGGCGCGCTCTTCGGCAACCCCTGCTTCACGCAGATCCACCCGACCTGCATCCCCGTGGCGAGCGGGTTCCAGTCGAAGCTGACGCTCATGAGCGAGAGCCTCCGGAACGACGGCCGCATCTGGGTGCCGAAGAAGGCCGGCGACGCGCGCGCGGCGAAGGACATCCCGGAGGCCGAACGCGACTACTACCTGGAGCGTCTCTATCCCTCGTTCGGCAACCTGGTGCCGCGCGACGTCGCGTCCCGCCGGGCCAAGGAGATGTGCGACAAGGGGCACGGCGTCGGGCCGACGAAACTCGCCGTGTACCTCGACTTCGCGGACGCCATCGCCCGCAACGGCGCCCCGTGGGTGAAGGAGAAATACGGCAACCTGTTCGACATGTACCACGAGATCACGGGCGAAAACGCCTATGAGACGCCGATGCGCATCTATCCGGCGGTTCACTACACGATGGGCGGCCTCTGGGTGGACTACAACCTGATGAGCACGGTACCCGGCCTCTACGTCCTCGGCGAGGCGAATTTTTCCGATCACGGCGCGAACCGTCTCGGCGCGAGCGCGCTGATGCAGGGACTGGCCGACGGATATTTCATCATCCCCTACACGATCGGCGACTACCTCGCCGCGGGCGGGCTGGCGAAGGTGGACACGGGCCACGCGGCGTTCCGGGAGGCGGAGCAGTCGGTCGCCGGGGTCACCGCGCGCCTGCTCGGCGCGAAGGGGAAGAAAACCGTCGAGGAGTACCACCGCGAGCTCGGCAAGCTGATGTGGGACCGGTGCGGGATGGCGCGAAACGCCGCGGGCCTGAAGTCCGCGCTCGAGGAGCTTCCCCGACTCCGGAACGATTTCTGGAAGAACGTCTCGGTCCCCGGGAGTTCGTCTGACCTGAACGGGGAGGTGGAACGGGCGCACCGGGTGGCCGACTACCTGGAGCTGGCCGAGCTGATGGTCCGCGACGCGCTCCACCGCGAGGAGTCCGCCGGGGGGCATTTCCGCGAGGAGTATCAGACGGAGGAGGGGGAGGCGAAGCGCAACGACGAGCGGTTCTCCTACGTCGCCGCCTGGGAATTCAAAGGGGTTGACGCCGCGCCGGAACTCCACCGCGAGCCGCTCGCCTTCGAGCACGTCAAACCATCTCAACGAAGCTACAAGTAATCCTACGGACCCGCGATGAACTTTACGCTGAAGATCTGGAGACAACCGGGCAGGAACGCGAAGGGGAGCCTACGCCCCTATCCCATCGGCGACGTCTCGCCCGAGATGTCGATCCTGGAGATGCTCGACGCGCTGAACCAGACCCTCGCGAAGGCGGGGGAGGACCCGGTGGCGTTCGACAGCGATTGCCGGGAGGGTATCTGCGGGAGCTGCGGCCTGTTCATCGACGGCCGGGCCCACGGCCCGGCCGCGGGGATCGCCACCTGCGAGCTCCGGATGCGCCACTTCCGCGACGGGGACACGATCACCATCGAACCGTTCCGGGCGAAGGCGTTTCCGGTCGTGAAGGACCTGGTGGTCGACCGTACCGCGTTCGACAGGATCATCCAGGCGGGGGGGTTCGTGTCGGTGAACACCGGGGGCGTGCCGGACGGGAACGCCATCCCCGTCCCGAAGCCCCACGCCGAGGAGGCGATGGACGCCGCCGCCTGCATCGGGTGCGGGGCGTGCGTCGCGGCGTGCAAGAACGCCTCGGCGATGCTCTTCGTCGCCGCCAAGGTCACCCACCTCGCGCTGCTGCCCCAGGGCGAACCGGAGCGGAAGGAGCGCGTGCAGAAGATGGTCGCCGTGATGGATGAGGAGGGCTTCGGCGGCTGTTCGAACACCTACGCCTGCGAGGCGGAGTGCCCCAAGCGGATTTCCGTCTCGACGATCGCCAGGCTGAACCGCGAATATCTCAGGGCGAAGGCCTGACCTGCCGCCCGGGACCCCTTCCGATCAACCGGTACTCCGACGACATTTCCGTGAGCGCGGACCGGACCTCCCCGAACTGTTCCGCGAGCGTCATCAGCACATCAGCCGTCTGCTCGTCCCGGGCATCGGGGTCGTGCGCGGCCTCCGAGTACTGGTTCCTCGCCATTTCCTGGTAATATCCGATCGCCGGCGCTCCGCCGCGCTCCGTGCGCCTCACGAAAAAACCGGGGAAGAAACCGGTAAGGAAGAGGGTGACGTCGCCGATGTATTTCTTCAGGATATGCCTCCGCGGCCCGTCGAGTTCCCCGAGCAAGCCCAGCATGTCCGTCATGTAAAAAAACGCCCCGTCGTTCGACGCCACCTGGAGCAGCGGCCCCGCCGAACGAAACTCAGAACAGACCGCGGCCACGTAATCCACCACATCGTCATCGGCGATGCGCCGGCGGTCGAGCGCGCGGTAGACGAAAATATAGAAGAAGAGTCCGGGGGAGATCGCCAGGAACAGCGGGGGCGGGGTCATCGACCGGTCGAAGAGCCGGTCGCTGCGCAGGAGCGGCGTGACCGTCGTCGGGTCTGCGCACTGTATGAGGATTTCCTCGCGTTCCGACGGCGTGCTGCCGAGCGTCCACGCGATGAATTCGCAGTCGGCGGCCGTGAATCCTGAACGGGTCTTCGAGAACATGTGCGCGCTCCTGATTGTCCCTGGGTGCATGATATCGCCCCGGGAGGACAATGTCAAGGGGGAGGGTCCGCCGCGTACCCGGGATCACACCGCCCTGCGGGGAGCGCCCGCCGGCGCTCGACGGCGGGCGTCCCCCGGCCGGGCCCCCGGAACGCCTCAGAACCAGGCGTGCAGCTGGACCAGCGCGGAGTTGTTGTCGACCCCGGCCGGCTCGTCGGCGAGCCGGAGCTGGGGCCGCAGTTCGATGAAGGGCCAGGGAAACAATTCGAGCCCGACCGTGTACCGGGTGAATTCGTCCGAAGGCGTCCCGCGCGCGGGATCGAAACGGTCGACCTTCCCGGTGAGCCAGATCCCCCTGGCGATCCGCACGTCGGCCTCCAGGAAGGCGGCCATCTGGTCGGCCGACCGGTCGATCGCAAAACCGGAGAAGGCGATCCGGTGCTTCGTGAAGTCGGCCTCGCCGTAGAGGGCGAGGAAGTCCGTGCCGATCCCGGCGTGAACGCCCCCCATCCGGTACGCGTCGTAATGGTAACCCGAGCTCCCGACGACGACGTACGCGCCGGCGACGCTCGCCGCGTATTCCAGCCTGAGGATGAACGCCTTGGCGTCGCGGAAGTCGAGGCGCGCTGCGTTCCCGGTCCCGTTCATGACCGCGGCGGAGACCTCCAGGTCCCCGGCGCTCCCGCCCACCTCGAGCCCGATGTCCTTGTAGTTCGGCGTGAAGATCAGCCCGGGCAGCGCGACCGCGCCGGGGATCGACCCGAGGTCCCCTCCGCGCGTGTAGCCGGTATGGTCGTCGGTCCTGATGCCAAACGCGGGCAGGAAGTCCCCGGCCTTGAGGTACCAGCGGCCCGGGAGCACCCTGGCGAGCACGAACACCTCCGGGCCGCTCCGCTCGCCGTACGCCGGGTTGACGAGGTCGAACCTGACGTAGGCGGAGATGTCCCGGGAGAGCCGGACGCCGCCGTACAGGGACGCCGTCATCATGTGGAACGTGGACGTCCCGCCGGCCGATTCGCCGATGTACTGCGTGCGGAGGTCCCCGCCGAGCGACACGGACTCACCGAGTCGCGGATCGAAGGTCCCCCCGTCGTCCGCGCCCGCCGAATCGTTGTGCGCCGACATCGTGAGCGCGCCCACGCCGAAGGTGAGGCCGTAGCGGTTGCGCATTCCGCCTCCCCCCGGGTTGACGTGGCACGAGGAGCAGCGGATTCCCGCCGTCATCGCGAAACGGGGCAGCGAGGGGGCCGCTGACAGGCAAAGGAGAACGAGAAGCGTGATGGCGCAGACGCGGGCCATGGCGGTCCTTTCAATGTGTGTCCAGGGAACGTGCCGGGATGATATCCGTCAAGATAGAGAGCGTCGTGCAGACTTGCAACCGGTCACCGGGGGGATTGACTTTCTCGGCTTTCTGGAATATCTTTGTGCCGTGACGCCATCGCCGCAGCCACATACGGGGGCCCGACGCCCAGGCACCGGTCCCCGGGCCGCGCGCGACACGGGTCCATGTCCCACCGCAACCCCCGCCGGGGTCCGATGACCGCCCGGACCCGGCCCCGGATCAGGCTCCGCTTCCCGCTCTTCGGCAAGCTGATCACCGGATTCATCGTGGTCATCCTCTTCATGGTGGCCTCGATGCTCACGATCCTGCTCCAGTTGAGGCCGCTCGTCGAGGGGAAGACCGATTTCCGGGGCGCGGAGATCGCCCAGGACATCGGCAGGACCTTCGGGGCGGTGGAGGAGAGCGCGAGGCGGTACGCCGCGTCGACCGAATCAAAGGACCTCCAGACGTTTCTCCTCCTCGGGGACAAATTTATGTCAGACTGCGAGTCGCTGAAAGGCCTCGTGGATTCCGGAAAATTCGAGGTCAAGGCCACGATCGATACCATGATGGCCGGCGCCCGTGAGTACATCCGGCTGCTCGGCACGCAGGCCGGTTCGGGGAAGGCGGTGCACTCGCCCACGGCGATGGAGCAGGGCCGTGTCCTGGCCGAAAACGTCCGCCTGAGACTGAGCAGGGTGAGGGAATATTACCTCGGCACGATGGTCAAGTCGCTCAAATCGCTCAACACCCAGACCACGAATTCGATCGCCGGAGCCTACATCATCCTCGGCCTTTCCCTCGTCATCGGGATTTCGCTGGGCATCCTGATCGCGAAGACGCTCACGAGGCCGATCCAGGCGCTCAAATCGGGGAGCGAGAAGGTCGGCGAGGGGAAGTACGAGACCGTCCCGATTACCACGAACGACGAGGTGGGGGAGCTGACGGTGGCCTTCAACCTGATGAGCGACAAGCTGCGGCAGCTCGATGAGATGCGGATGCAGCTGATGTCCGAGATCTCGCATGAAATGCGCACGCCGCTCCAGGTGATCAAGGCCGGCTGCTACTCCATCATCCACGCCAAGGACGTCACGCCGCTCTCCACGAAACAGCGCGACGCCGTCGGAATGATCCACCAGGCGACCAACAGGATCAACCAGTTCGTCAATTCCTTCCTCGACATCGCCAAGATGGAGGCGGGCCTGATGAAGTTCCGCTTCGAGGAGGCGAGCCTCGTCGACGTGCTCAACCCGCTGATCCAGGAGGCGAAGCTGATCGCGCAGACGAGGCAGATCACGCTCGAGTTCTTCTCCGCCGACGTGCCGCCGCTCAGGCTCGACAAGGACAGGATCAGCCAGGTGTTCAGCAATCTGCTCTCCAACGCCCTGAAATATACCCCGGACAACGGCCGCATCAACCTCAGGGTGGGGCTCCGGCAGGAGTGCGCCGGGCTCGAGACGGGCGGCAAGGGGTGCGTCCGGGTCGAGGTGGAGGACAGCGGCGTGGGGATTCCGAAGGACGACCTCCAGAAGCTCTTCAGCAAATTCTTCCAGGCGCAGAACGTCCCGCTGGTCAACGAAAAGGGGTCGGGCCTCGGCCTCGCCCTCGTCAGGCATGTCACGGAAGCCCACGGCGGCCGCGCGAGCGTCACCAGCGAGGTAGGCGTGGGTTCCACGTTCATCGTGGACCTGCCGGTATCGTGAGCCGTGGAACGCCGATGACCGGGACCCCCGCTTCAAGGCCCGCAGACCTTCTCGACGCCGCCGAACGGTACGCGGGCCGCGGGCTCGCCGAACGGGAGGCGATCGCGCTGCTGCTCGGCGCGGCGGGGGAGGGGGTCCTCTCCGACGCATTCGACCAGCTCCTGTTCCTCGCGAAGTTCTGGGAGCGGGCCGCGGGGATCATCGGACGCGCCGCCCCCGGCGCGGAGGAAGTCCGCGCCATCGCGGGTGAACTCGCCGGCGCGACCACCAGGATCACGGCCCTGCTGGGGACGCTGTTCGGGGCCGTCGGTTCGCCCCGGGCGGAGGAACTCCGCCGGGCCTACTGTTCGGCGGACGTCGCGTCGCTCGGCCGGCTGCGCGGCCTGCTGGCCGACCTGGCGGTGCTGAAAAATTTCGAGCTGCACGTGGCCGGGCGATGACCGCGATCCGCGACCGAGTCGCAAAAACTGCCCTTGTGGTCACGATGCTCGGCGCGGCCACGTGGCTCGGCGGGATCAACGTCCGGGCGATGGTCGGGTTTTCGCTCCTCCAGTTCGGCACGCTGGAGTTCAAGCCGAACATCCACCCGACGATCGAGCGGGCGATCTTCAGCCTCGTCGCCCAGAGTTCCCTCATCCTCAACGTCGCGTACGCGGCGTTCCTCGTCGCCTCGGTGGTCTACCTCCGTTCCGCGCGGCGCGACCTCAGGAGGGAAGGGTGGCTGATGATTTCCGCGATCCTGGTCTACGCGTTCGCCCCGGTCGAGGTCTACACGATGGTCCTCGACGTCAGGATGTGGCTGCTCGACGTCTCGGGATCCAACGACCTCGTGGAATTCCGGAAACTCTTCATCCACCGGCTCGCGGCGCTCTCCGGCGTGCCGATGATCGCCCTGCTGTCGTATTACACGGCCATCGTCCTCCTGGTCTTCAGGCCCCTCGAGCGTCCGACCGGCCCGCGGCACGGACCGTGACGGCGGACCGTGAAGACGCCCCCCGTATCCGCGTGGAGTTCCTCGTCGTCGCGGCACTCTTCGTCGCCCTCGGGGGCCTCCGGATCAACGACCTCTTCCTCTACACGCCCGACAGCGCCAGGTACCTGATCTGGGGAAACTCCCTCGCCCGCGGGCAGGGGTACCTCGACGACACGCAGCCCGCCCCGCTCCGCTACGTCGTCCACGCCCCGCTCTACCCGGCCCTCATCGCCCCGGTGGAGCTGTTCTTCCCGCTCCGGGTGGTGCCGGTGAAGATCTACACGCTGGCCTGGGGGCTCGCAGCCCTGCTCCTCCTCTACCTCTGGCTCTACCACCTCTTCGGACGGATGCCGGCGCTCGGTGGCGCCGCGCTCCTCGCGTTGAACCCGGGTTTCCTCGTCTATTCGACCGAGGCGCTCTCGGAGGCCCCCTTCACGGCGGCGCTGCTCCTGATCCTCTTCATCATGGCGCGGTCGGAACGGCGGGGGTCGTTCACCCGGGCGGAGTGGTGGACGCTCCTCGCCGCGGCGTCGCTCATCGGTTTGCTCCGCGAGGTGGGCATCGTCGTGACGGCCGCCGTCGCGGTGACGCTCTGGTTCCGCGAGCGGAGGAAGGCGGTCGCGCTCGCCGCCTCCGCGGCCGTCCTGATCGGCGCCTGGTACCTCCGCAACTCGATCATCGTCGGGGCCCCCGCCGGCGCGCCGGGTTCCAATGCCGCGCTCGTCCTCCAGCGCTTCCTCACCGCCCCGGACGCGTCGATCGTGACGGAGCTGGTATCGCGCACCTGGGCGAACGCCTCGGCGTACGCGCTCCAGGCGGCCGGCCTCCTCTTCTTCCCGCTCTACGGGCCGCAGCACATGCTCCTGCTCGGGTCGCCGGTGGAGATCGGGTCCGCGGCGCGATGGGGTGTCGCGCTCCTGATCGGCGGGACGATGGCGTCCGGGGTCGCGGCGAGCATCGGCGCGGGGAAGGGGGGGAGGCTCCCGTTCATCACCGGGATGTTCCTGTTCGCCGCCGCGGCGCTCTACCCTGTCAGGGACACGAGATTCCTCTCCCCCCTCCTTCCCCTGATGATCGCCTTCCTTGCCGCGGGCCTCGCGTCCGCGGGGAAGCGGGGACGGCGGGGGGGCTGGCTCACGCCGGCCGCAGCGTGCCTGATTCTCCTCCCGAACGTTCCCGCGCTGGGCGAACTCGTCCGGTTGAACTTCCGGTACAACGATTCCCCCGGGGAACTCCACGCCTCGTTGACGGCAGGCGAGACCTTTCCCTATTACTACACCCAGCCGTGGGGCCTCCTCCGCGCCTGGATCGGGGACAATATTCCCACCGACGCGGTGCTGGCCACGCCGGCCAAGGAGCTCGCCCTGATCGCCGGAGGACGAAAGGTCCTGGAACTCGATCCGGGCCTCCCCCAGTCGGTGTTCGACCGGCTCCTCATCGCGAACGGGGTGTCGTACCTCCTGGCGCCGACGCGCTGGGCGGACGTCAACGTCTATGAGTCGCTCATGTCGGGGTCGCGCCGGTGCGAGTTCGCCGAACTCCGCGCCGCCGGGAACCTCCTGCTCTACCGGGTGCGGTACGCGCCCTTCGACCGCGACACGCCGCCTCCGGGCGGCCGGTCGTCCCCGGACTACCCGCGGAAGGCGGGCGGCGCCGCCGAACGGTTCCGGTCCGGCTGGGCGAAGATCCGCACCGGCGAGTACGCGACCGCGTCGGCCTTCCTCGACACCGCCTCACTCATCGCGCCGGCGCGTTCGGAGCTCCGTTACGCCGCGCTGGTTGCCGCCTCGCTGCGCGGGGATACGCTCGCGGCCGCGGCGGCGTTTGCGCGGCTGGTCGAAATTCCACAGTCCGCCTCGTTCGTCGCCTCCTCGATGCACCATCTCCGGCTCGCGGGGGAAGCGTCGGCCGTGTCACTCCTCCCGGATGGGGAGGAACGCGCGATGCGCACCCTCGACGTGAGCCGGCGCTACTGGGAGCTGGGACACTACGGCCACGCCGCGGGGATGCTCGGGCGGGAGATGGTATCCGACAGCGCGTTCTTCGTCGGACATCTCTGGAATTTTCATTTTCACAATCAGCTCGGGGACACGGCCACCGCCCGGCGCGAGCTCCGGCGGCTCGACCGGATCGACGGCGCCAACAGTCTCGTCAGGAATTTCCACGCGCTGATGGACCTTCGCGAGGCCGCGCGCGCCGCCCCGTCCCCGGCGGACCGTAGCGCCCTCCGCCTCCGGATGGCCAGGATCAACCTGGAGATCGAGCTCTTCGATGAGGCGTGGGACCAGGCGCTGGCCGCGGCAGCGGACGACCCCGCGTCGCCCGCCGCGGCGCTGTTCCTCGCCGGACTCTGCCTCCGCGACGGCAACCCGTCGCGCGCCCGCTCGGTGTGCGGCGACTTCCTCGCGGGGCGGCCGGACGAACCGTCGGTCCGCGCGATGGCGGATTCGCTTCAACGGTCGCTCACGCCGTAACCCCCGCCCGGGGCGGGGGTGAATGTTGATTTTCAGCACGGAATGTGTTATTCTGTCAGTGAGTTTTTTCTCACAGCGTACATTTCCCCCGGCGGAATCTTGAATTATTCCCAGTTGATACAGGACCTCGAAGCCGTCGCGGCACAGCTCGGCGTGACGCTGCGGTACGAAAAAGGCGATTTCGAGGGGGGCTTCTGCGTCCTGCGGGAGCAGAAACTCCTCGTCGTCAACAAGCGGCTCACCGACGCGCGCAAGGCGTCGTCGGTGGCCGTCGGGCTCGCGCAGTACGGAATCGACGAGACGTTCCTCAAGCCGAACCTCAGGCAGTTCATCGAGGACGAATCGGCGAAGATGCTCAGGGCCCGCTGATCCATGGTCCGGGCAGTCATTTTCGACCTCGACAACACGCTCGTCGATTTCATGGCGATGAAGGGGAAGTCGGTCGACGCCGCCGTCAACGCGATGATCGACGCCGGGCTGAAGCTGAGCCCCGCCGACGCCCGGTCGAGGATCGACCAGATCTACCAGGAGAAGGGGATCGAGTACCAGACGGTCTTCGACAGTCTCCTCTACGATATTTTCAACAAGGTGGATTACAAGATCCTCTCGGCGGGGATCATCGCCTACCGGCGCGCCCGCGAGGCGGCCCTCGTTCCCTATCCCCACGTCCAGCTCACGCTGATGTCGCTCCTCAAGGAGGGACTGCTCCTGGGCGTGGTCACCGACGCGCCCGCGCGCGCGGCCTGGCTGCGTCTCTGCGGCCTCGGGTTCCACCACATCTTCCACGCCGTCGTGACGTTCGACGACACCGGCGTGCGCAAACCGCGCCCGGAACCGTTTCAGAAGGCGCTGGAGATGCTGAAGGTCGCGCCCGGCGAGGCGCTGATGATCGGCGACTGGGCGGAGCGCGACATGGTGGGCGCGTCGAACCTCGGCATGAAGACCGTGTTCGCGCGGTACGGCGACACGTTCGGCACGGTGGAAACGCACGCCGACTACGAGATCCGCGACATCGGGGAGCTCCTCACGATCGTCGCGTCTGAAAACGCCGTCCCGACCGGGGCCGCCGGTGGTTGAGGGCCTCGGAGTCGACGTCGTCGAGATCGCCCGCCTGAGGGACGTCATCGACCGGTGGGGCGAACATTTCCTGGGGAAGGTCTTCACCGACCGGGAGATCGCGTATTCCAGGGCGAGGAAAAACAGCCTCCACCATTTCGCCGCGCGCTTCGCCGTGAAGGAGGCGATCGCGAAGGCCGTCGCCACCGGCTGGAGGAGCGGTTTTCGCTGGAAGGACGTGGAAGTTGAGAACGACGGGAGGGGGAAGCCCTCGGTGGTCCTGGGGGGCACACTCAAGGCACTCCTGGCGGGCGCCAACGTCCAGGTGTCCATTTCGCATTCCGAAACGGTGGTCGTCGGGATCGCCATCGTCGAACGGGACTAGCATTTTCAGCCGGATTTTATTATTATGGTAGCGCTTTCAGGCCGGTTCACCATCCGCGCGAGGAGCCTATGAAACAGCTCGGCATCAAAAAACTCTATTATTCGATCAGCGAGGTGAGTAAAATCACCGGCCTAGAGCAGTACGTCCTGCGCTACTGGGAATCCGAATTCGAACAGCTCAAGCCGGCGAAAAACCGCGCGGGGAACAGGATCTACACCAACCGCGACATCAAGCTGATTCTCTATATCAAGAAGCTCCTGCGGGACGAGCGCTACACCATCGAGGGCGCGAAGCAGGTGATCGCGACGTACACGCCAGACGCGGGCGGCGGCGAACAGCTCGAGCTGCTCCAGGCGGGCGAGACGGAACCGGCGAACACCGCCGAAACCGGCGGGAGGACCCCCGACAACCGGCTCCGGTCGGACATGATCGAAATGAAGAAATTCCTGGAAGAGCTTCTCGTCCGGATGGCCTGAACGCCGGCGGGCGATTGTACGCAAGAACCTCGGAACGTGGCGCAGCCCGGCTAGCGCGCTTGCTTGGGGTGCAAGAGGTC
>CAZQSM010000048.1:0-6498 GCA_964596065.1 uncultured Chlorobiaceae bacterium
GACGAGTTTTTCAGGAAATTGTTCGTCCTGGACGAGTTCCAGAAGGAGATGGGGACCGCGGAACTGCACAACAGGCTGGGGAAATACATCGCCGCGCGCGAAAAAGCGCTGGGCATACGCCATAAGAGCATCCTTTCGGCCGCGTACCGATGCGGGGTGCCCGTCTATACGTCGTCGCCCGGCGACAGTTCGATCGGGATGAACATCGCCGAAGGGGCCCTGAACGGATACATGCTGAAAATCGACGTTCTTCTCGACATCAACGAGACCTCGGCGATCGTCCTCGACGCCAAGCGGAAGGGGGGAAAAAGCGCCGCCCTGATCTTCGGGGGCGGTTCGCCGAAGAACTTCATCCTCCAGACGGAGCCGCAGATCCAGGAGGTCCTCGGGATCGATGAAAAGGGGCACGACTACTTTTTGCAGGTGACCGACGCCAGGCCCGACACCGGCGGGCTCTCGGGGGCCACGCCGGGGGAAGCGGTGACCTGGGGGAAGGTCGACCCCGACCGGCTCCCCGACGCCGTGGTCGCGTACCTCGACACCACTGTCGCGATGCCGATCATGACTTCGTACGCCCTCGCCCGGGTCAGACCGCGGCGCCTGAGGAGATTGTACGACAGGCGGGGGGCCCTGATCGAACGTTTATACGACGAACACCGGAAAGCTGTCCGAAGGAAAAAGGTAACAAGAAAATAAAATAACCCGATCCCGCACGAGGCTGTTTGTGCCGGGGAGGACATTCAATCACAACATCTACGGAGGGTTGATATGAGCAGATTTTCGGAATTGCGCGACCTGCTGGATTCTTTCGAGAAGGACTTCGTGAAGTTCTACGAGAAGGGAAACAAGTCGGCCGGAACGCGCGTGCGCAAGGACATGAATGAACTGAAGCGCAAGGCGCAGGAAATCCGCAAGGAAGTCCAGGACATGAAGGCCGCGATGAAGGGTCCCGAATCGGGTTCCTGATCCGGTCCAACGTCACCGGGGCAGAGGGCGGGCCGCTTCGACGCGGCGCCGCCCCTGCCCTTTTGTATTACCGGCGGCGCCCCGGGCCGGGGGCGGCCGCTTTCCCGGAGGAACCACGTTGACACACTGCCGCACGTACCTGGTCCCGCTCTGCGCGCTGATCGTGACGCTCGGGGCCGCGGGGGATTCCGACCGCCGGGCGTTCCATTTCGCCGCCCTGGTGGTCGACACGCACAACGACGTCGCCCAGCGCATCCTGGCGGGGGAGGACATCTCCGTCAGGACCCGCCACGGCCATTCGGACCTCCCCCGGTTCAGGGAGGGGGGCGTCGACCTGCAGCTCTTCTCGATCTGGGTCCCTCCCGAAAAAACCTCCCGCGGGTATTTCGAACAGGCGGTGGAACAGATCGATTCGATCGACGCGATCGCCCGGCGAAACCCGGGCCTGATGGCGATGGCGTCCGGCGCCGACGCCGTCGATTCCATCGTCGCGACGGGGCGGCTCTCGGGGATGTACGGCCTGGAGGGCGGGCACCACATCGGCAACGACACCGCGAAACTGGAGTATTTTTTCAGGCGGGGCGTCCGGTACATGACGCTCACCTGGAACAACAGCACCGACTGGGCGACCTCCGCCTCCGACGAAACCGACACCGCGAAGAAGCCGGCGCGCAGGGGGTTGACCGCACTCGGGAAACGGGTGGTGCGGAGGATGAACGACCTCGGGATGCTCGTCGACATCTCGCACGTCGGGGAGCAGACCTTCAGGGACGTGCTCGCGACGACCCGGAAGCCGGTGATCGCATCGCACTCATCCGTCTGGAGCATCTCGCCACACCGGAGGAACCTGAAGGACTGGCAGCTGAAGGCGATCGGGGCGAACGGCGGGGTGGTCTTCATCAACTTCGCCCCCTGGTTCGTCGACAGCACCTTCGGCCGCAGGGAGGCCGCGATGAAGCGGAGGGAGGGCGCGAGGATCGACTCCATCCAGGCGCGCGTCGCGGGGGACGAGTTCCTCAAGGAATTTTACGGCAACGAGCAGCTCGGCCCCGAGTACGACGCGATCCGGCCGTCGCTCGACCAGGTGCTCGATCATTTCGATTACGTGGCCCGGCTGATCGGCGTCGACCACGTCGGGATCGGCTCCGATTACGACGGCATCAGCGTCACGCCGGCGGGACTCGAGGATGTCACGAAGCTCCCCGACCTCACGCTCGGGCTCTTCAGAAGGGGTTACTCGGAGGAGGACGTCAGGAAAATCCTGGGTGGAAACTTCGTCAGGGTGCTGAGGGCCGCCGAAGAACGCTGAGCGCCTCCCGGAAACGAAAACGCCGGACGCCGGTTTTCCCCCCCGGTGGGGAAATGCCCGCGTCCGGCGTTCCCTACCCCATCCTTATCGCATCAACACCATCTTCCGGCTCTGGCTGAACGTCCCCGCGCGCATGGTATAGACGTACACTCCGCTGGGGAGGGAGGCCGCGTTGAATTCCACCTCGTGCCGCCCCGCCTCGTAGCGGCGGGACGCCAGCGTCGCGACCTCGTTGCCGAGGATGTTGTAGAGCCTGATTGTCACCATCCCCTCGACCGGCACGGAGAAGGCGACCCTCGTCGACGGGTTGAACGGGTTCGGGAAGTTCTGTCCGAGCCTGAATTCGGCGGGAATGTTCCCGCCGCCCGCCACGAGGCGGATCGTCGTCGGGCCTTCGCGCGACGGGGCGATGGTCAGCGTCGCGCCGTCGGCGAGCGCCCTGCGTTCCCCCGAGGCGTCAGCCACGAAATAGCGGGTGCCGTCCGACTTCCGGATCCGGGCGGTGAGGGTCAGTTCCTTTCCGTCGCTCACGATCACGATCGTCCGCGATTCTTCCCCGGCCGGGTCGGCCGGGAACGAGGCGAACGCCGTCTCGTCGCCGAATCTGGCGTCGAACGCGCCGGCGGGGGGTTTCGGCGGGAGTGCGGTTTTCGCGGGAACGGTCCCGCCAGACGCGAAGTAGAGCGTCCCCGAGCCGGAGGCGCCATCGGTGATGGTGACGCTGTTATACTCGCCCGACGAGTTCCGCGCGGCGGTCTTTGGCGCCGCGGCCGCCGGGAGCGTGTAATACAACTGGCCGGCCTGCGACGATTGCACCCAGTATCCCTTCCCCGGGAGGATCGAGTCGGCGACCTGGTACCCGTTCTCGTACCCGTAGAAGTCCGAAGACAGGATCCCGGGGGGGGCGGTGACGATGCTGCTCACCGGGAAGGGTTGAAAGAGTGAACCGGCAAGGTTCCATCCGGCGGCGAGCGGGATCGTGTCGGAGAGGAACCAGTTTCCGTCGATCATCTCCGTCTGCGCGCCGAGAAATTTCATCCAGTACGCCGGTCCGGGCTGGAGCGAGTCCGCCTGGAAGTAGCCATCGTTGAATCCGAAGGCGGGCGTGAGCGCCGTCGGGAAGAGCGCACTCTTCAGGGGATTCACGGGCAGGACCGGCAACGACGCGAGGTTCCACCGGTCTCCCAGTTCGACCGGGTAGAAGACCCCCGTGGCGATCCGCGCGACCACCGGCACGGAGATCAGCCCGGTCGCGGAATCGTTGTTCGTCAGAACGATCTCGGTGGCGTAGTTCCCCGGGGGCGCGTTCACGGCATTGACGTCCAGGGCGACCTTGACGCTGTCGCCGGAGGAAATCGAGATCGTATCGGCATCGACGACGAGCCAGGGGGGGAAGGACCCGCTGCTGTCCTCTACGACGACCACCAGGAGGCCCGGTCCCGTATTCCTGACCACCAGGGTGTCGGTCCCGGTTTCTGCGGAATCCAGGTGGAAGACGAATGACCCAGGCGAATTTCCGATCGTGGGACCAAGCACTGTCGCCACGACCGGGATGACGAGGGGCGTGACGGACGTGTCGGTGGCGGGGAAGGTGAAGTTGGAAGCGTAGGTGGTCCACTGATTCCAGAGCGATCCGTCGACGGTGAAATGGATTTTTTGCGAATCGAGCGGCGCGATCGCCAGGCTATCCTCCGCCAGGTCGATCCAAAAACAGGATGTATCCACCGTCACCGGGCCCGCCAGGCTGGTCGCACGGCTGTTATAGATGGTGATTGAATCGGTGAAAATGTCGCCGGGCAGGCCGACGTATTTGACGGTGTCCACGTAGGTGGTCGCCGACGGGCCGGGCATCGGGGTGTTGCCGGTCACGATCAGCGAGACGCGGACCGGGATCGCCGAGAGCGTGGGCTTGAAGGTCAATCGGACGGCGTACTGGTCCACACCGGGCGAGTTGATCACGACTTGTTCCACATTGTCCCTGGAATTATCCCCGGTCGAGGCGGCCGCAGCCGGGCTGGCGGGATTGAGGGTCCAGGGGGTGAAGATCGCCCCGTCGCTCTTCCTGACGATCCGCAGGTCCACATCGTTGCGAAGCATCTGGTCGGGGGGGTCGAGGCTGGTCGGCGGAGATATCCCCGCGGCATCGGTCCAGCAAATCGTGGCCCGGAGGGGTTCTGTCCCGGTGCTCCCGACGTCGATCAGCGTGGCCCCGCCGAGGGCGATGTCGACTTCCCGGATGTGCGATCCCGCGCCTTCGGCGACATCGAGGGCCATGACGTTCGCGGCCTTGAGCGTATTCATCAGACCCCAACCGAACCTGTAATCCGGACCCGGATCCGTGCCCGCCTCGTCGGCCGTGTGCAGGATGATCCCCTTGACCCTCGACGCGAGGATGGAATCATTCCCGTGGAGGTTTCGATGGTGTTCAAGGAGGAGTCCGACTGAACCCGTGACCGAGGGTGTCGCCATCGACGTCCCGCTGAGCGAGCCGTAGGCCGAATTCGAAGTTTCCAACGCCGAGGTGAGGGCCACCCCGTTGGCCACGACGTCGGGCTTGATTCTCCCGTCGTCGGTGGGCCCCCAGGCACTGAAGGAACTCATCGAAACCGTTCCCGGGGTTGAATACCCCCCGACCAGGTCGTTGACGGCCCCGACAACCAGGGCGTTCTTCGAGACTCCCGATCCGTTGAGACAGTCATATCCCGCGTTGCCGTCCCGGCTCCGGGCCACCATGACCGTGTCCCATCCTCCGTTGAAGACCCAGTGCATCACGGAACCGGAGGGACCCTCATTCCGGTCGTTTCCAGCCGATTTTACCATCAGGTAGTATGGCGCATTATAGGCGATCTGATCCCAATCGCGGGCTTCGTCATCGTAGAAACCGAAACGGTAATCTTCCGTCTGGCTCACCCCGGGGTCGCCGAACCAGGCCCACTTTCCGTCGCCGAAATAATTCGACGTCCATCCCGTGATAAAGCCGTAGGAATGGTTCGATGCCCTGAGTCCGAGCGCCGCCTGGGCGGCCATCTCGGAGAGGTCGTTCGTCCAGTCGTACGCCTTCAACTCGGCAGCGAACGCCATCCCCCGCGAGGCCGCCGAAAAACCGGAGGCGATCATGGTTCCGGCGACATGGGTCGAGTGGAAATGTGGTGCCCCCTCGGTGGTGAGAATTCGCGTCGCGAACTCCTGGTGCGTTGAGAGCACGCCCCCCCCGTCCCATTCCCCGAGCGTGACCCCCACTCCCGTCAGCAGGTAACCGGCGATCCCTCCCGGGTAGACCTTATCGGTGGAAATCGTCCTGGCCGCGTTCGCGTTGTCGGTAATGTAATAGAGGGGCCGTCCCGCCCGAAACCGCGACAGCTCGGTGGTCGTGCCGTCCGGGCCGATGCTCCGAATCGGCATTCCCAGTCTCCGCGCGATGGATTCGGCATTCGCCCGTTCCTGGCGCCAGCGAAGTTCAAAGTCAGTGGCCAGGGTTTCCAGGTTCCGTTGCTGCGCCGGGAGGGAAACCACGGCCAGTAAAACCGGGAGCCAGAGTTCAACGACGGTACGGAATACTCTCATTTCATTTTCACGGGCAGAAGGGAGGTTGGGTTGTGGATCACAATAAGCTAAGGAAATCGTCCCATTCAATCAAGTATACGTCGATCCACCTGAAATCCTTTGATTCGGGTCGAAAAAAGTGTATTATGGAGCGGACAATTATTGAGTTGAATGGCAGACGAAACGTTAGGTCAAACGGGGCAAAATACGGGAAATGAGGAGCGTCCGCAGAGGCAGTTCCAGGTTGAACCGCCCCCCTCGACACCGGCCCTACCATCCCTCCAGAAACCAACTCCGCCCGAAGCGCCCCCCCCGTCCCCGCCGGATCCGGCTCCGCAGTCGGGCGATTCAGGGAAATCGGACAGGCCAGAGGCGGCCGAGAGCGGCCCCGCGGCCAGTGGAAGCGATGAAGACGAATCCGCGGCGGACCAGTTCAGGGAACCCCGGGAACGCCGTGGCAGGCCGCGCCAGGACGACCGGCGATCGCGCAATCGCTCCGACCGCACGGACCGCCCCGACCGGCAGAACAGATCTGACCGCGGTGACGCGGAAGAACAGCCGGGACGCACGGAAAGAGGTGACCGTCCCGAGCGGAGCGAGCGTCCGGAACGCGGCGAGCGTCCGGAACGAGGAGACCGTCCGGAGCGCGGCGACCGTCCGGAACGAGGAGACCGTCCGGA
>CAZQSM010000048.1:6598-18262 GCA_964596065.1 uncultured Chlorobiaceae bacterium
GCGAGCGTCCGGAACGCGGCGGACGTCCCGATCGCGGCGGACGATCCGATCGTGGGGACCGCACCGACCGCGGCGATCGTCCCTCGAGGTCCGGCAGATCGGACCGCTACGAGCGGCAGGACAGGTCCGACAGCTCGTACGACTCCGGTTCGGGCCGCGGCGGCAAGGAAGTCTCCCTGGTGATCCCGGTCTACAACGAGGAAGGCTCCCTCCGCGAACTCTACGACAATATCAGGAACGCCCTCGGCAGGATGGCGCGATACGAGATCATCTTCGTCGACGACGGCAGCACCGACGGGTCAGCCCGGGTTCTGAGCGAGATCCGGGCCCGCGACAAATCGAGGATCAAGGTGATCCGATTCCGCCGCAACTACGGCAAATCGGCCGCGCTCTCGGTGGGGTTCGCCGAGGCGTCGGGTGAATTCGTCGTCACGATGGACTCCGACCTCCAGGACGATCCGGCGGAAATCCCGTCGCTGCTGAACGAGATCCGGAAGGGCTTCGACCTCGTCTCCGGGTGGAAGAAAAAGCGGAAAGACCCGATCACGAAGACGATCCCGTCCAGGTTCTTCAACTTCGTCACATCGATCATGACCGGGGTGCGTCTGCACGACATCAACTGCGGCCTCAAGGCGTACCGGCGCGAAGTGGTGAAGGAGCTCAAAATCTACGGGGAACTCCACCGCTACATCCCCGTCCTGGCGAAGGGCCTGGGGTACAAGCTCACGGAAATCCCGGTGACGCACCATCGGCGGAAATACGGAAAGACGAAGTTCGGCGTGGGCAGGTTCTGGAAGGGTTTCCTCGACCTGGTGACCGTGCTCTTCACGACGAGGTACCTCCGCCGGCCGCTCCACCTCTTCGGTTTCTGGGGAATGCTGTTTTTCCTCTCCGGCTTCGCCGTCGACCTCTACCTTGTCTACGAGCGGTTCACGCTCGGTCCCGAGATCGCGGCGCTGAGCAACCGCCCGCTCTTCCTCGGCGGCATCCTGCTGATGATCGTCGGCGTGCAATTCATCTCGGTCGGCCTCCTCGGGGAGATGATCATCAAGACGAAGAGCGAGGGAACGGAGACCTATTCCATCCGGGAGAAATTGTCCTGATATCGCCGGCCAGCCACCCAACGTCCGATCGGCCCGCGGCGGCGCGCGATCAATAATTCCCCGGCCGTACCAGACGCCCCCCCCAGATCCATGGCGAAAATCAGATCCGAGAGCCTCGTCGTCGGCCGCCTCTCCCGCTGGCAGGGTTACGCGCTGATTGTCGGCGCCGTCCTGTTCTTCTTCCGCGACATCCTCCTGGGCAATGCGTACTTCTGGGAGGATTTTCTCTATCAGTATTACGCATTCCGTTCCTTTGCCGCCGTCTCGCTGGCCGGCGGCGACCTTCCCCTCTGGAACCCGTATACGTTCAACGGGATGCCGTTCCAGGCCGACATCCAATCCGCCATCTTTTATCTGCCGAACCTCGCGCTCACGTTTTTTGTCCACGGCGGACATCTGAGTTACTGGTGGGTGGAATTGTCCTACGTGCTCCATTTTATCCTCGCCGGGATCGGAATGTTCCATGTGGCCAGGTCCTACGGCCTCGAACCCTGGTTCGGCGTTTTCGCAGGTTTCGCCTACTGTTTTTCCGGTTTCATGGTGGGACAACTGATTCACCAGGGATTCGTGTACCAGGCGGCATGGTTCCCCTTCATCGTCCTCACATTTCGGAAGGCGGTCACCCACCGGTCCGCCGCGTCGATGATCCTCTCGGGACTGCTGCTGGGGCACGCCCTCCTTGCCGGGGCCCCGCAGATCACGCTCTACATCGTCTTCTTCCTCCTCCTGATGTTTTTCCACGAGGCGGCGGCGCTGGCGAGGACGAACGGTTGGGGCGCCGCGGCCCGGTCCGGGGTGACCGCCGCCGGGGTGATCGTGATCGCGGTCCTGTTGACCTCACTCCAGCTCCTGCCGACGCTGGAACTCGCCCCGCTCTCCCAGCGCGCCGTGATCAGTTACGAGAAGGCCTCGGAGGGATCGTTCCATTTTTCACAGCTCATGACACTGGTGGCGCCAAAATATTTTGGCGCTTCGGGCGCCGGCGGGTCCAACTATTTTGGTCCGGGTCCCTACTGGCATTTCTGGGAAACTGCCGGGTATATCGGGATACCGGCGCTCGTGTGCGCGATCGTCGCCCTGGTTGTTCTCCGGAGACAGGAGCACATCTATTTTTTCGGGGGGGTGATACTCTTCGCCCTTCTCTATTCCCTGGGAGACAATTTTTTCATCCACAGGATCTTTCACGAATACGTGCCCGGATTCGATAATTTCCGGGTCCCCGGCCGGATGCTTCTCCTCCCGGCGTTCTGCGGTTCGGTCCTCGCCGCGTTCGGGTTGCGGCAGATCGTCCGGGGGATTCCGGGGAAGGACCGAAGCCTGACCGTCGCCGCGCTGTGTTGTGTGGGCGCGGCCGCCGTCGTCTGGATTTCAGGGCAGACGGGGGCCCTGATCACCGTCCCCCCCGGTGCGCAGGGCGGGGAAGTGGCGCGGATCGCGGAGTCCGCGGCGACAGCATCCGCCGTGGTGCTGCTGCTGCTCGGCGTCGTCATCTTCCTCGGATCCCGCCGTGCCATTCCCGCCGCCGCCTTTCCCGCGATTTTCCTCCTGACGCAGTTCGTTGATACCTACATGGCGGGATTCAATCAGAACAATGGAAGCGTCCATCCCGATCAGTATTATCAGCGGAGCGCCGGTCTCGTCAACCTCATCAGGGAAGAAGGCAAAACGGAACTGTTCCGCGTGAACTCCCGGGAAGGGGGGGCGATGATCCTGGACAGAAACCAGGGGATGGTGGACCGGATTTTCCTGATGGAAGGGTATACGCCGCTCGGCCTGGCACGGTTTTTACCGCCGATGAGCGACTGGAACCGCACCGCCGATATCCTGAACGCGAAATACAGGATCGTCGTCGACGAGTCCCGCCGTTCCCTCTCCGTCCGCAAGGCCGAAGGCTACGCGCCCAGGGGGTTCGTGGTCCACGACGCCATCGTGGCCGCGTCGGAGGATGATGCGAGGAAGATCCTCTCTGATCCCGGCTTCGATTACCGGCGGACGGCGGTGTTCGAGGAGCCCCCGCCCGTTCTCCACCGGGACACGGGGGCGCACCGCTCCTCCGTCGCCTTCACCGCCTACGGGCTCAACGAGATCAGCGTCGCGGTCGAGACCGGGACGGAGGGCTACCTCATCCTGAGCGAAATTTATTATCCCGGATGGAAGGCCTGGATCGACGGTGTGGAAACTCCGATCCTCCGGGCCGATTGGTGCCTGCGTGCCCTCCCGATCGGGGCCGGGACGCATACCGTCGTGCTTGAATATGCCCCCGGCTCGTTTCGAACGGGGTCCTGGATATCCCTCGTGACCCTCGCATGTTGCGCGGCAGGCCTCATCCTCCTGCGCGACGGGAACCCCGGAACTGGTAAACCTCAACAAGGGAAAATCGCCATATGAAGAAAGCCGCAGTGGTGTTCGGGACAAGGCCGGAAACGATCAAGCTGGCGCCGGTCGTGCAGGAACTGAAAAAAAGGGGCCTGCCGATCACCGTCATCGTGACGGCCCAACACCGACAGATGCTCGACCAGAAACTCAACGATTTCGGGATCGTCCCGGATCACGACCTGGACCTCATGCAGCATAACCAGGATCTGTTCCATATCACGGCGGGGGTACTGCAGAAAATACAGCCCGTGCTCGCCGGGGAGAAGCCGGACGTGCTGATCGTACAGGGTGACACGACCACGACATTCGCCGCGAGCCTCGCCGCGTTTTATCTCAGGATTCCCGTCGGCCACGTCGAGGCGGGGCTCCGCACGTGGGATCCGATGAACCCGTACCCCGAGGAGATCAACCGCCAGCTGACCTCCCGCATCGCGAGATTTCATTTTCCGCCGACGGAATGGGCGAAGGCGAATCTCCTGCGGGAGGGGGTTCCCGAAGACCGGATCACCGTCACAGGAAACACCGTCATCGACGCCCTCCAGACGATCATCCGACCCGACTACCGATTCCCCGAGGGGCCCCTCGCGGCGGTGAGGTTCGACGAGCGTAAGGTCATCCTTCTCACCGCCCACCGCCGGGAGAATTTCGGTACGCCGATGGAGGGCGTCTTCGCGGCGTGCCGGGAGCTTGTCGAGACCGTGCCGGGCACGGAGCTCGTGTACCCGGTCCACCCCAACCCGAACGTGAAGCACGCCGCGGAGCGGATCCTGGGCGGGGTGCCCGGGATCCACCTGATCGAACCGCTCGAGTACCAGGATTTCGTCCACCTGATGAGCCGGTGCACGCTCATCCTCAGCGATTCGGGCGGTGTGCAGGAGGAGGCCCCGACGCTCGGCAAACCCGTGCTCGTCCTGCGGCGCACCACGGAGCGACCCGAAGCCATCGAGGCGGGCACGGCGGTGCTGGTGGGGACCGACAGGGAGAAAATCGTCGCGGAAGCCCGCCTTCTGCTCACGGACAAGGCGGCGTATTCGGCGCGGGCCGACAAGAAAAATCCGTACGGCGACGGGAAGGCCGCCGCCCGGATCGTCGACGTCCTGGTCCGGGAGCTGGGGTCGTAGTGGCGCCGCCGGGAAGCTGGCCGCTGGTCTGTTGCGTGATCCTCAACCGGAACGGCATGCCGTTTTTCCAGGAGACCCTCGACACCGTCAGCGGGATGGATTATCCCAACCTCAGGGTGATGATGATCGACAACGATTCCTCCGACGGTTCGGCGGACTTCGTGCGGAAACACTACCCTCACATCACACTGATTGAGAACAGCGAAAACCTGGGAATCGCGGCGGCGAGGAATGCCGCGATGACGGCGGCCTTCGCCGGCGGGGCCGAGTGGGTCTACCACCTCGATAATGACGTGAAAGCGGATCCCCGACTCCTCTCCCGGCTGATGGAAACCGCGGCCGGCGATCCGCGCATCGGCATCCTCGGGCCCAAGATCTACTACCACGCGAGACCGGGCGTGTTGTGGTATGCGGGAGGTCAGATCAACTATTTTACCGGGATCGTCAGTCATCGCGGGATCCGGAAGCCCGACGTGGGCCAGTATGACCGCGAGGAAGACACCGATTACGTCGTCGGGTGTTCGTTCCTCGTCGCGCGAAAGGTGATCGAGGCTGTCGGTGCCTTCGATACCGTCTACGACCCGTTCTTCACCCAGGACTCGGACCTCTGCGTCAGGGCGTCACGCGCCGGCTTCCGCGTCGTCTACGTGCCGGAAGCCCGCATCTGGCACCGGGTGTCCACATCCAGCGGCGGCGTCATGACGCCGGCCAGGATATCGATGAAGGTCGAATATAACCTCATTCTCTTCAAGCGCCACGCCCGCTGGTACCACTGGCTGACGATACCGTGGTGCATCGGCGGGCTCGCACTGCTGTTCCTCGGCCGGGAAATCGGGAGGGGCAATTTCGGCGTCATCGCCGCGCTCTTCCGGGGTTTTAAAAAGGCCCTCGGCCGGATGATCTCGCCGGACCGGTCGTCCCGACAGCCGCGCTGACCGACAGGCTGCCCGATCGAAATCGGAAGGCATATCGGCAAGGGCATCTGGGGACTCGCCGGGCGTTCCCTTCCGGCCGTCTACGGAGTGGGGCTCGTCATCTTCGTGATCCGGACATTTCCGGCCGTTGAATTCGGGGTGTACACGCTGCTTCAGACGATCTTCACGCTGGCGGTGGGGATGGGGGGGAGTTTCGCCCTTCACCCGCTGGTAAAATTCGGCGCGGAGACGGAAGACATCTCGGGCCCGGTGAGCGCCTCGGCCCTTCTCTACGCGTTGTTCCTGGCCCCGGTCATCCTGGTGATCCTGTTCTTCCACGCGTCGCTCGGTGATTTTTTCAACAGCGAAACGGCGGGCGGACTGATGTTCTACGTCGCCCTCATGCTCGCGGCCTCCTTCCCCCGGAACGTCGCATCGTTCCTCCTGCAGTCGAAACTCGACCTCAAGCCCCTGTTTCTCCTCGACGCGATCAACTCGCTCGGTTCTCTCGCCCTCATCGCGGTGCTGGTCCCCGGCGGCGCCGTGGCCACCGCGGAAGGCATCCTGGTGATCAACATCGCGACGTTGACCGTCTCTTCCGCGTATGGTGTGTGGGTGATGATCGAAAAATACGCCATGCGGCCCGTCCTCGACGCCGGGGCGATCCGGAGGCTCTGGGTCTACGGGAAATATTCCCTCGGGGCGTCGATTTCATACACATTCTATCTCCAATCCGACAACCTCATCATATCGGCGCTGATGGGTCCGGTGTCGCTGGCGGTGTACAACGCGGCGAAGGTGTTTACGAGGGCGTACGATCTCATTGTCCAGCTGATCGCCATCCTGGTCCTGCCGACGGTTTCGAAATTACAGTCGCGCAATGACGCGGCCGGGCTGATCACGCTCGCCGAAAAATCCTTTTTTATGTTCACGGCATTCCTTTTCGTGATCGCGGCCTCACTCTTTTTCGCGGGCCCCGTCCTGATGAACCGGCTCTATGAGGGCAGGTACGACGAGGCGATTCCCATCTTGAAAATCCTTTCGATTTCAGGTATATTCATTGCCGGCTACGCGGTAAGTTCGAGCTACTGCTTCGGGCTCGGCAGGATGAAGGAAGTGTTCTACGGAACCCTGACGACGTCGGTAGCGGGGGTCCTCCTCATTTTTATTTTTTCATATTCCGCCGGGTTGATCGGCGCGGCGTCGGCGGTCGTCGCGAACGCGTTGATCATGGCTGTCGCCTGGGTGGTGATATTTGTGAAACGGACCGGAGTGTCCGTCACGCTCCGGGGCGTGATCTCGCGTTCCGGGGACGCCGTCGATTTCGTCCGCAGGAAGGTCGCACCGCATCAATGAGTCGCGTGGAAATCAGATGTATGATGTAAGGAAGCTCAGGCCCGTCAGGGTCGGTCCGAAGGTGAGGATCGGGAGGGAAGCCGACGGGGGATACGTCCTGCCGCCGCTCGTGATCGGGCGGACACGGCTCCTGTTGAGTTTCGGGGTTGCCACGGAGTGGAGTTTCGAGGAGGAATTCTCGAAAAGAAACCCCGCCGCCGGAATTTACATGTACGACTACAGCACCTTTCTGCCGACCATCGTCGCCACGATGCTGGTCAAGGTTCTCAAATGGGACTTTCCCAAAGTCCGGCACTACTGGACCGCCGCCGTGAAATATCTTTCCTTTCTCCTCGGCCATCCCAGGGTGCGGTTCGTCAGAAAATACCTGGACGCGTCCGATTCCAAACGGGCGGCCACATTCAGCGCGATCATGTCCGGCATCGGGGGAGGGAATCCGCCGGGTCCCCTGAGCGTGTTCGTGAAAATGGACATCGAGGGCGCGGAATACCGCGTCATCCCCTCGATGCTCGGGTACGCGGATGTGATCAACGGCATGGCCATCGAATTCCATGAGCTGGGGAAACATGGCGGGTTGTTTGACGGCATCATCGCAATGCTCCAGCAGCATTTTGCCGTCATTCACGTTCACGCGAATAATTACAGCCCCCTGATCGCCGGTACGTCGCTGCCCGAGGCGCTTGAAATCACGTTGCTCCACAAGGATTTGATCCCGTCCCCCCCGACGCCGGACGAGAGTTCATATCCGATCGCCGGCCTCGATTTTCCGAATGATCCGTCGAGAACCGATCATCGGCTGATATTTTCATAGTGTCCGAATCCGCAGAGGAACAGCGGTGCTGACGTTCATCCTCGGAATCATCGAGCGGCGGGTCAGGGCGGAGGATCCCGGCCCTCACCTCGCGAATGCGAGACGGGTCCTGATCGTCGACCCGGCCCTCATCGGCGACATGGTGCGGTCCACCCCGGCGTACAGGGCCGTCAAGGAACACGCCGGCGGTCCGACCGTTCACGCCATGATCTTCGAGGCCGGCCGCGAGGTGTTCAGGCACAATCCCTACTGCGACGAAGTCCGCGTCATCCCGCGGACATCGATCATCCGGCAGTTGATCGCGGTCGTCCGGTTGCGACGCGAACGGTACGACGTCTCGATCAACCTCTTCACCGGATTGAGGATGAATATTTTCGCCTGGCTGATCGGGGCGCCCCTCCGGGTCGGGTATAACTACCGTCACCGGGGGTGCCTGAACAACTGTCGCGTCCCGATCGGCACGCGGACCGTCCAGACGATCTACCGGCCGGAAGAATGCCTCCGGCTGCTGGAGAAGGCATTCGGATGGAATATCCGTCACCGGGAGATGGTGTTCGTCGTCCGCGACGAGGACCGTTCCCCCGTGGCGGAACTTCTCGGGAAGCTCGGCTGCCTTCCCGGCGACCGGCTCGTGGGAATTCATGCGAACAGCAGCTCGAGGCGGGAAGAAAAAAGCTGGACCATTGAAAATTTCGCGGCACTCGCCGATCACCTGGTCACGGCGTACGGCGTGAAGGTGGTGTTCACCGGTTCGCGCGCGGATGCTGAATATGTCGGGTCAATCCTCTCACGCGTCAGGAACCGCCACATGGTGGTGTCGACCGCCGGAGCGCTGACGCTGTCACGCCTCGGCGCGTTGCTGCAGCGATTCTCGCTGTTCGTGTCCGTCGATACCGGCCCGCTGCACATGGCGATCGCGCTGGGAACCCCCACGTTCGGATTTGTCGCGGGAGTACCCCTCGACCTCGTGATTCCACCGGGAAATCCCCGGTACCGGGGCGTCGTGGCGGGTCCACATTCGACGGACGGACTCTCCTCCCTGCGCGATCTGCCGGTGACAACGGTCGGAGAACGGATCGAGACGATGAACCGCGAATTGCATCTGTTCGCCGCGGCGGCCGGCGGATAAACCGGCAAGCACACAGGCCATACATCATTACCGGAGAAGGTATGACAAAAAAAAGCTCCACGCATCAATCGTCCGTCGCGCCCGGTCCCTCGCTGATGGGTTTCTTCGACAGGCTGTCGGGTCCGAAGAAGGACCTCGTCTGTGTGCTCGTCATGCTCGCGGCCGTGTATGTCGTCTTCTGGGGGGTGATCATCGACGACCGGCCCTACGGGATGAGCGGTGACACGATCTCCGCTTTCCAGTGGTTCAAGGCCCTCGACCACATCAGGGAGACCGAGCACACCGACCCGCTCTGGGTGCCCTACATTTACGGGGGGATGCCGGTGGCGGGATCTCTCCTGTTCCCGAGGGAGGTGAACTACGTCGAAGTGTACCTCTTTACCAACATCCTGGGAAATCTGTTGTTCCTGTTTTCCGGGGCGCAATACCTCCTCGTCCACGTCCTGCTCGCCGGCGTCTTCATGTACCTTCTCGTGCGAATGCTCGCATTCAGCCATCTCCAGGCCCTGCTGGCGGGGCTGGTCTTCATGCTCCATCCCCACGCCATCAGTCTGTGGGAGGCCTTCCACTGGTCGAAACTGGCGACGTGGAGTTTCATCCCCCTGCTGTTTTTACTGACCTGGGAGTTGTTCCGCGGGCGGAGCATCCTCACCCTCGGGCTGCTCGGAGCGGCCATCGGAACGATGTTCCTCAACGGGCATCCCCAGATTGCCTTTTACGGGATGCTCGTCGTTGCCGGGTATTTCGTGTACGAGGGGGTCCTGTCCGTGAGGAGGGAACCTGCGCGGGTACTCTGGACGGCGCTCTTACTGGGGACCGCCATCCTCATCGGTCTGGCCATCTACTCCTACGAGCTGTTGCCGACGCGCGAATACGCCCAGTATTCCGTTCGCGGCGGCGGGTCGGTAGGCGCCTCGGGCGGCGCCAACTACGATTGGGCCACCAATTGGTCGCTGCACCCGCTTGAAATGCTGAATTACGTCATCCCGTCATTCTTCGGGTTTTCCAGCCAGTACGTCACACAGTGGCAGGGTCAGGAGATGGCGCTCCCGCTCTACTGGGGGTGGATGCCATTCACCGATACTCCCGAATATATCGGGATCGTTCCGCTCATCCTCTCGCTGATCGCGATGACCTATCGGCGAAACAGGATGACCTGGTTCCTCGCGTTGTTTTCGCTTCTCGTGTTCATGATTTCGTTCGGAAATTTTTTCTCCCCGGTCTTCGATCTCTTCTTTCACTATTTCCCCTATTTCAACAAGTTCCGGGCCCCATCCATGGTGCTCTTCCTCATACCCTTCACCCTCGGTTTGCTGGGGATGTACGGGCTCTCGCACGTCATCGAAAGCCTTCAACGTGCGGGGGACGGGGGGGGGCGGCCGGTTCGTGCCGAGGGAATGAAGCGCTGGGTGGCGGGTCTCGGGATCATTCTTGCGTTATCCTTCCTCGGTAAGGGGGTCCTCCGGGATTTCATGTCCGGATTCATGTTCGAGAAGGCCGGTGAGGTGCAACAGTACGGCGTTCAGGTCGCCGATAAACTGAAGGAATTGCGGTTCGATGTTCTCTGGAAAGACCTGATCACCATCCTCATCTTCTCCTGCGCGGCGCTCGGCCTGATGTACTTCTACCTGAGGAAGATAATCACCGCGTCCGTCCTCACCGCCGGACTGATCGTCATTACGCTGGCGGACCTGCTGCCGATCAACGCGCGTTTCGTCAACCCGAGACCGCAGAAGGACATCGAGGAAAGCCTCAAGCCGGATGCGACGATGACGTTCCTCAAAGCGGACACGACCGTGTACCGGGTGCTGGCACTTGAACAAAACCTTTTCAGGGACAACACGCTGATGAACAGCTTCATCCAGTCGGTCAGCGGGTACAGTCCCGCGAAGCTGCGGATCTACCAGGAGATGATCGACTCGGTGCTGGTACATCCCACCATCCCGGGCATACCGGTGAATATGAACGTGGTGGCGATGATGAACGCAAAATACGTCATCGCGAACTCGATGCTGCCCGCCGACAGGTTCCGGCAGGTCCACGTCGACCCGGAGAAAAAACTTGCCACCTATCTGCACCCGGGCGCGATGGACAGGGCGTGGTTCGTGGATACTGTGGCGGTCGCCGGATCGGCATCGGAGGTCTATGCCATGATGAATTCGACGGATTGGAATCCGCGGGTTGCCGCGATCATGGAACAGGCGCCTTCCGAACCCTCCGGGAAGCCGGATTCGTCGTCGGTCGATATCGTCCGCTACGGGTCAAGGGAGATCGCGCTGAGCGTCTTCACCTCGGGGCCTGCCCTCCTGGTGCTGAGCGAGGTCTACTATCCGGCCGGCTGGACGGCCACCGTCGACGGGAAGGAAACCGCCATCTATAAAACGAACGCCATCCTCAGGTCGGTGGTCGTTCCCGCGGGCAGGCATGAGGTGCGATTACTGTTCGATCCCCCGGCCTACGACATCGGCTTCACGATGACGTCGATCGGATGGGGGGTGGCGTTCGTGTTGATCGTTCTCGGGGCGTTCAGGAATGACGGGATCCGGAAGGCGTTCGGGCGGCGGGGATAGAAACGACAAAGGGCCGGTTTCCCGGCCCCCTGGGCGATGAGGTTACATCTCGTCGAGCAGCGTGCGCTGAAGCCTGCGTACCGCCTTGATCTTGCTGAGCCGCTTCTTGACGGAAGGTTTGGTGAAGTAGGCGCGTTTCTTGACTTCCTTCAAAATCCCGGAACGTTCATACTTCTTCTTGAACCGCCGGATCGCGCGGTCGATGTTCTCATTCTCGTGAATGATGATGCCGACCAAACGATTCACCTCCCTTCAACGTGTTACGATAAGACCTGATGGACATC